>JAWOAS010000168.1:0-3363 GCA_046498405.1 Egibacteraceae bacterium | reverse complement strand
GAATAACTCAGGTAGGGTCTGGGCTAAGCCAAACATCGCCATAACGACCATGTAAACGAACATACCCACGACCATGACCGGTTTTCTGCCGTAAGTATCAGCTATCATCCCTCCTAAAGGCGCAACCACAATTTTGACGATGGAAAAAACACCAAGCATCAGACCAACGTGAGTTTTTGTAGCTCCAAATTCTGTAGCATATATCGGAAGTAGCGGCATTATGAGACCGAAGCCCAACATGCTAACGGCAAGTCCCCGCGACCGGATCTAACCGGCCTCGATCAGACCGAGCAGAGCGCGTGCCAGTTTGCCGCTGTCGTGACGCCATGGGCAAGACTTGTCGACCAGGTCAGCCGTAACCACACGGCAACTGGCATGGCGAGGAATCTCCGGCGGGACCAACTCGACGCCGGACGAAGTCTCGATGCCCACCTCCAGATTATCATTTGCCAGGACGATGGGGAAGAGAGAGCCCTGGACGTGGGTCTCTAGTGCCCCAATGTGATCGGCGACCGTGAAGCCCTCCGTCTCGCCGAGTTGGGTGGCGACATTGCACACGTAGACCTTGCACGCCCGGCTGTGCTCCACCGCCTCTGCTATTGCTGGGACGAGCAGGTTAGGGAGCACGCTGGTGTACAAGCTGCCGGGACCAGCCACGATGAGATCGGCGTCCAACAAGGCCCGCACCGCTCCGGGGTAGGCTGGCGCGTCGCTGGGATCCAGGTAGACGCGCTGTATGGTGCCTCCTGCCTCCGGAATGCTTGATTCGCCGCTCACCCGGTTGAGTGGGCGCGAACCTGAGCCGTCAGCTTCAGCGCAGGAGGTGGGTCTGAGTTCAGCGGTTAACCTGACGTCGCGCAAAGTACTCGGCAGGACTTGGCCCTGCACTGCCAGGACACGCCCGGATTCGAGGATCGCCTGCTCAAAACTCCCCGTCACCTCCGCCATAGCGGTGATGAACAGGTTCCCAAGCGTGTGTCCATTGAGACCACTGTCGCCACCGAACCGATACTGGAAGAGATGCGTGGTCAGCGCCTCGTCATCGGCCAACGCGGCGATGCAGTTACGAAAGTCACCCGGTGGCAGAACACCCAGCTCCCGCCGCAACCGACCCGAGCTACCGCCGTCGTCGGCCACCGTGACGATGGCGGTGAGATTGGCCGTGTGCTCCTTGAGTCCCCGCAACAGTGTGGCCAGGCCGTGTCCACCCCCAATAGCTACGATCTTCGGCCCCCGGTCCCGCCGATGATAGCGCTGAATGGCCCTGACTAGCGTCTCCGGGTCGGCATTCACGAATGGCCTGAGCAGTGAACGATTGAGGCCTACCATTCCGGCCAGCACGGCGCCAACGCCCACACAGACGAATACACCGGCGCGCAGGCCCCGAGGTATGAACTGAAGCGTTAGATAGTAGAAGACACTCGGGAGGGGATAAAGCTCGCGAAGCAAGAAGCTCAGTCCCAGGCTCAGAAGCGCAACTCCGCTCACAAGCGCCAACAGCCACCGCTTGATGCCCATACCGACGGGTAACCACTGGACAGCAAAGCGCATATATCTGTGTAGCTTCAGATGTGTGGTTTTCCGGTCATCCACCGAGCTACCTCTCTCACACACCACGGCATGGCCCTGGAACGATTATAGCAGAGCCCGCCCGCGCCGTCAACGAGTTAGTCTTCGTACAAGAGAATACAATATCCGGGAAGGTGCTTGTTGATGCGTTCGAACGCCCTCGACGATCTGCGAAGCGACGAAACCGATGCGAACATATGCTGGCGCATCAGTTTCCTGTTGACCACAGTCGTCTCCCTGTCTGCCGGAGAGATCCGCGGGCTACCGCGCCGGGTAGGCCCTGGCTCGGCGGTCGGGAGCGTCCCCCTCGTCGGCGACCGCGGGGAGCACGAGCCCCGCGCCGAGGACGAGTGTGAGCAGGACCACGCCGGTGAGCCGTCGACCTCGACGCTGCATCATCGCCTCCTGGCTTGGCTGCGGGCCGACGACCTGCCCGACGCCCTGCGCGGGCGTCGAGGCGACGCCTCCCCTCATGTCATCGTCATCCCAGGCCGGACCTTGAGCCGGGCGCGCGCCCAGCGCCGGGGCCGAGAGTGCCAGGAGGCTGCGCCCACCGGCGTTGGCCGCGGCGCCCGCGCCCGGGGCGCGGCTCGTCGCCGCCGACGCTGACCGGGCCCCGAGGCCCCGGTCGTCATCGGTGGCGCCGGGCGACGCGCGGCTACCAGCCGCGGCCGGCGAGCCGCTCGCCGTGCTCGAGCCCGTCGACGTTGCGGCCGACCATGGCCTCGCCGAGGTCGCGGCTGACCTTGGCGATCACGTCGGGGTCGTCGTAGGAGGTCGTCGCCGCGACGATCGCGCGGGCACGGCGCGCGGGGTCGCCGGACTTGAAGATCCCCGAGCCGACGAAGACGCCGTCGGCGCCGAGCTGCATCATGAACGCCGCGTCGGCGGGCGTGGCGACCCCACCGGCGGTGAAGAGCACGACCGGCAGGCGGCCGAGCTCGGCGACCTCCTCGACGAGGTCGATCGGCGCGCGGTGCTCCTTGGCTGCGGCGTAGCGCTCCTCGGGGGCGAGCGTGGCGAGGTGGCGGATGCCGCCGGCGATCGCCCGCATGTGGCGGACCGCCTCGACGACGTCGCCGGTGCCGGCCTCGCCCTTCGAGCGGATCATCGCCGCGCCCTCGGAGATGCGCCTCAGCGCCTCGCCGAGATTCGTCGCGCCGTTGACGAACGGCACGGTGAAGGCGTGCTTGTCGATGTGGTGGGCCTCGTCGGCGGGGGTCAGCACCTCGGACTCGTCGACGTAGTCGACACCGAGGGCCTGCAGGACCTGCGCCTCGACGATGTGGCCGATGCGGGCCTTGGCCATGACGGGGATCGACACCGCGTCCATGATCGACTCGATCATCTGCGGGTCGCTCATCCGCGCGACGCCGCCGTCGGCGCGGATGTCGGCCGGCACCCGCTCGAGGGCCATGACCGCCACGGCCCCGGCCTCCTCGGCGATGCGGGCCTGCTCGGGGTCGACGACGTCCATGATGACCCCGCCCTTGAGCATGTCCGCAAGGCCGCGCTTGACGCGGTCGGTGCCGGTGGCAGGGACGGACTCGGCGGTGAGGTCGCTCACGGTCAGCGCTCCCAGGGTGTCGGAGGGGTCGAGGTGGGGCCGTGACCGGCGCGCACGAGCCGGGCACGAGCGGAGGTGCCGCAACCGCGAGCGTACCGCGCAGGCCGGCGTCGGGCTACGTCCACACCGCTGTGCCCGCCCCAGGGCAGACCTCGGTCGCGCGGGGCTCCGGGGGGCCGGGGCGGGGGGGCCGCCGAGCGCGGCGAGCGCGAGCGGGGCGTGCCCGA
>JAWOAS010000119.1:0-3272 GCA_046498405.1 Egibacteraceae bacterium | reverse complement strand
GCGACCGTGGGGACGTCGACGACGCTGATCGAGGTCGGCTGGCCGCCGACCGAGTCGTGCGTCCCGTTGTTGAAGACGAGATGGAAGAAGTTGGAAGGCGCGTGGTCGCCGGCAACGGCGAGGGTGCCGAGGTGCATGAGCAACGCGCCATCACCGTCGAAGCACCACACCTCCCGGCGAGGCTCGGCCTTGGCCACGCCGAGGGCGATCGAGCTCGCGTGGCCCATCCCCCCGACGGTGAGGAAGTCGCCGGAGCCGTCCTCGCCGGTGCCCACGCGGTGCTCGAAGAGCTCGCGGCTGAGCATCCCCGTCGTCGAGATGATGAGCGCCTCCTCGCCGACCGCGGCGACGGCGGCCTTGAGGGCGTCCTCGCGGCTGGCGAGCCCCTCCCCCGCCGGGCCACCGCCGAGGTCGACGTCGGCGGTGGCGAAGGTGCCCTTCTCGACGACGATCGCATAGGGCGTCGCGTCGGCGCGGGCGGTGGCCACGGCCTCGCGCAGGCAGGCCGCGGCCGCCTCGGCGTCGTGGGGCAGCACCGCCCAGGGCACCTCCATCGCGTCGAGCATCGCCGGCATGACCCGGCCCTGCTTGACGTGCTGCGGCTCGTCCTTGACGCCGGGCTGGCCGCGCCAGCCGATGATGACGAGCATCGGCACGCCGTAGACCTCGGGGTCGGCCAGCGAGAGCAGCGGGTTGACGAGGTTGCCGAAGCCGGAGTTCTGCAGGTACACCGCGCCGGGATCGCCGGTGCGCAGGTAGTGGCCCATCGCCAGGGCCACCGCCGCGCCCTCGTTAGCGGTGATGACGTGCCGCTCGCGCGGCAGCGTCGCCATGACGTGCTTGCCGAACTCCTTGAGCAGGCTGTCGGGCACCCCGGCGTAGAAGTCGACGCCGAGGCCGGCGAGCTCCTCGACGACGCGCTGCGGGGGGATCATCGGCGCTCCTCCTGCGGGCTGCGGATCCGGGCGGCTCAGCGGTTCTCGGGGATGATCGCCAGGGCCTCGGAGATCGGCGAGAGCATCTGGTCGGCCTCGAGCGAGCGGCCGTGGTGGAGGATCGACTCGGCGACCTTGCGCATGCTCGGGTAGGCCGCTCGCAGCATGTGGTTGGCGTAGATGACGACGCTGACCCCGCGGTCGGCGAGCTCCTCCTCGCTGACATGGTTGTAGCTCGTCGGCACGACGACGATCGGCACGCGCGTGGCGAAGCCCTCGGCATGCCGGCAGAACTCGAAGATCTCGTCGGGCTCCTTGCGGCGGGAGTGGATCATGATCGCGTCGGCCCCGGCGTCGATGTAGGCCTGCGCGCGGGTGACGGCGTCCTCCATGCCCTTGTCGAGGATGAGGCTCTCGATGCGGGCGATGACCATGAAGTCCTCGGTGATCTGCGCCTGCTTGCCGATCGTCAGCCGCGCGGAGAAGTCCTCGATCGAGGACTGCGTCTGGGCGACCTCGGTGCCGAACAGCGAGTTGCGCTTGAGGCCCTCCTTGTCCTCGATGATCACCGCCGAGACGCCGAGGCGCTCGAGGGAGCGCACGGTGAAGACGAAGTGCTCGGGCTTGCCGCCGGTGTCGCCGTCGAAGATCAGCGGCTTGGTCGTCACCTCGAAGATGTCGTTGATGTTCTGCAGCCGCGAGGAGATGTCGACCGCCTCGATGTCGGGCTTGCCGCGCGAGGTCGAGTCGGTCAGCGACGAGGACCACATCGCGTCGAACTCCACGCGGCGGCCGTCGCGGTCGACCTCGGCGGTCTCGGCGATGAGCCCGGTCAGGCCGTTGTGCGCCTCGAGGGCGCGCACGATCGGCTTGGTGTCGATGAGCCGGCGCAGCCGCCCGAGGCGGATCTCCGGGGTCGTGCCGATCTGGCGGACCGAGGCGTTGAGCTGGCTCGAGCTGATGCCCTGGGTGTAGGGCACCTCGATGAGCTCCCCGCCCCACTCGCGCAGCGCGTCGATGACCCGCTGGCGCGTCTCGCGCTGCACGCCGGTGCGCCAGTCGTCGCCGTGGACGACGTAGTCGGGCTGGAGCTCGCGGAGGTTGGGGACGTAGTCGAGGGTCTCCTGGGCCACGACCCGGCTCACCGGCTTGAGCGAGGCGACGACCGCCTCGCGTTGGGCGTAGGTCATGTGCGGCAGCCGCTTGTAGCTCGCGATCGCCCCGTCGGTGAGCAGTCCGACGGTGACCTCACCGAGCTCGGCGGCCCGCTCGAGGATGTTGATGTGACCGGGGTGGATGAGGTCGGCGCTCATCCCCACGTAGACGCTTGGCACGGCGCTCATCGCTTGCGGTCCATCCGTTCCGGGGGCGCTGGCTTACCGCCCTAGCCTAGGCGACCGGGCGCGGTCGATTGGGCCCCATGGCTCGTCCGATCGCCCGCAGCGCACCGCCGACCTCGCGGGGACGGCGCGCGCGCCTGAGCGTCCCGAAGGCCTCGGCAAGGCGCAGGGCTCGGCGTCCGCGCAGGGCGGCGACCTGGGCCTCGAGGGCGGCGACGCGCTCCTGTCGTCCCGCCGGCGCCCATGAGGCCACGCGCCCCGCGGCATCGCCGAGGTCGAGCTCGGCGGCGTCCCGCACGGCCTCGCCGAAGAGCGTGGCGACGAGGCCGTCGACCTCCCCGGGGCCGGTGGCCAGGCGCTCGGCGCGGCGCAGCGCGCGGGTGGCCACCGCCCGCAGCGGTGGGTCGCCCTCAGGCGTGCGCACCGCGCCGAGGCGGTACTCCTCGAGCTCGGCCCACAGCCGCGACAGCGTCGTCGGGCCCACCTGCGTGCCCGGCGCGACGCTGACCCGTGCGGGGCTCAAGGGGTGGGCCCGCGCCCACGTCTCGGCGTCGGTGACGGTCACGCGCTCCTGACCGGCCATCCACAGCGCGAGGCGCTCGCGGACGACGTCGCCGGCCTCCCCGGTCACGCCGATCGCCGCGTCGGCGGTGTCGCTGGCCAGCAGCGCCTCGACGCAGGCCAGCGCCTCGGCCTCGGTCGTCGAGACCGCGTCGACGGCGACCTCGACGACGAGGGTCGGCACGGTGTAGGTGCGACCGGGCTTCGGCTCGCGGTGGACGCGGAACGGCAGGTGGTTGGTCGCGACCGGTCGGCGGGCGCGCTGGGCGGCCTGCTTGGCGGCGACGTCGGCGAGGAAGCGCTGCCCCTGGTGCCAGCAGTGCGCGGCGCGGTCGGGCACGAGCACCGCTCCGGCGGTGAACAGACGGTAGCCGAAGGTCACGTCCTCGATGCCGCGCACCCCGAAGGCCGGGTAGCCGCCGCACGCCTCGTAGAG
>JAWOAS010000108.1:0-2925 GCA_046498405.1 Egibacteraceae bacterium | reverse complement strand
GGTCCGCTGTGTGGCAACCCTGCGATATTAGTCCTGCCGTACGGTCCGCCAACCTCTTGGCGAGCCTTTGCATCAGCACGAAGGCGGTCGCCAGGCAGATGATGAGCATCACAAACACAATTCCCAAGGCCGCGTACAATCGCCAGAAGAAGTTGTTCACGACCTGCTGGCTCTGCTCGGCCGCCTTCCTCACCCGCTCGTCGGCCGACTCGTTGATGTGCTGAACCCGGCGGTTCCAGTCCGGCGACCCAAGCAGTTCATTCGATGCGTTGAGCACTTCGTTCAACTCCCCTGCGGCCACACTCACTTCCCTTACCGCCGTCGTGTACTCACGGATGTCGAACGGGCGAGACGGCTGAGCGGCGGCGGGGGCGTCCCCTGTGTCGAACCGAGCGACCAGGGCGTCCGCCGTCTGGAGCATTGCGTTGATCGCATCGCTGGCCTCGCCGAGCGATGCGGCGACCTTGTTCGCATCGGACATGGCGGCCCTCATCTGCCCGAAGGAGTCGTTCAACGCCTGCTCGCGTTCGTCAAAGGCGGCGAGGATGGCTTGTCGCTCGGCGGCGACGTTCTTCGGGAGTCGGGTCAACCGCGCCGGCCGCAGCGGAGCACGCCGGGCGGCCTCGGCACGGGTCAACCGCGCCGGCCGCCGCGCGGCCCGGCGCCGGCCTCAGCGCAGGCCGACCCGCCAGTCGCGGTGGGCGGCCATCGCCGCGGCGTGGCCGGGCACTCCGTGCGCCGCGCCGCCGGGGAAGGCCGACGCCGAGCCGAGGTAGAGCCCCCGCGTGCCGGTGCGGTAGGGCGAGAGCCCCGGGACCGGCCGGAAGACGACCTGGTCGAGGCTGTAGCTGCCGCCGCCGACGTCGCCGACCTCGAGGTTGGCGTCGCCGGCCTCGAGATCGGCGGGACCCTTGACGTGGCGCTCGCGGATGAGCGCGGCAAAGCCCGGCGCGAAGCGCTCGATCTGGGCCTCGATGCGCTCGACGTGGCGGGCGAGGTCGTCGGCTCCGGCGTAGCCCGGCACCCGGGTGTAGGCCCAGGCGGTCTCGATGCCCTGCGGCGCCCTCGTGGGGTCGGCCAGCGACTGCTGCCCGGCGAGCAGGAACGGCCGCTCGGGCCAGTTGCCGAGCTCGACCTCGGCCACCGCGCGGGCGATGTCGCCGGCCCAGCCGCCGACGTGCAGCGTGCCGGCCTCGCGCGCAGCCGGCGCCGTCCAGGGGATCGGCCCGGACAGCGACCAGTCGACCTTGACGGTGCCGGGCCCGCGCCGGAAGCGTCGCAGCTTCGCGATCGTGGCCGCCGGCAGGACGTCGGCGGCCAGCCTCGGCAGGTCCCAGGCGCTGACGTCGGCGATGACGACGTCGGCGCCGAGACGCTCGCCGTCGGCGGTCTCGACCCCGGTCGCACGCCCGTCGGCGCCGAGCACGCGGGTCACCCGGGTGCGCGTGCGCGCCCGCCCGCCGAGCGCGGCGAAGTGCCCGGCGAGCGCGCCGGAGAGGTTGCCCGCGCCGCCCTCGGGGCTCGGCCAGCCGCGGGCGTGGCCCATGAGCTTGAGGTAGGCCGCGGCCACCGCCGAGCCCGAGCTCAAGGGCCCGGCGTCGGAGTGCAGCGCCGAGCCGTAGAGCCAGGCGTGGGCGTGCTCACCTTCGAAGAGGTCGTGGGCGAGGCCGGCGGCGGGCTGCAGCAGCAGCCGGGCGAACTCGAGGACCCCGCCGAGCTTGAGCGCGGCGGCGAAGCGCACCCCGCCGATCACCGGAGGGAAGCCCGCGAGCATGACGCCCCGCAGCGCCTCGAACTTGCGGAGGTACGGCGCGGCGAAGTCGTGCCAGGCCTCCCCGTCGCCGGCGTGGTAGGCGTTGAGCGAGGCCTGGGTGTCGGCCACCGAGCGGTAGAGCGCCGGGGCGCTGCCGTCGTCGAGCGGGTGGGCCATCGCCACCGGCGGGTGGACCCAGCGCAGGCCGTGCTGGTGCAGCGGCCAACGGGCGAACACCGGTGAGGACACCGCTGCGGGGTAGATCGCGCTGTAGACGTCGTGGACGACGCCCGGCTCGGTCAGCTCGGCGGAGGCCAC
This sequence comes from Egibacteraceae bacterium, assembly GCA_046498405.1. Lineage (GTDB taxonomy): Bacteria > Actinomycetota > Nitriliruptoria > Euzebyales > Egibacteraceae > T1Sed10-49. The sequence continues at coordinate 854 of JAWOAS010000108.1, read as the reverse complement.
GGCCCCGCCGAGGCGGGGCTGGGCCTCGAGGAGCTCGACGTCCCAGCCGCGCTCGGCCAGGGTGATCCCCGAGGACAGGCCGTTCTGGCCCCCTCCGACGACGATCGCTCGTGGCATGGCTAGGCCTCGCTCTCCGCGGCGGTGACGAACCGGATCTGGTGGAGCATCGACTCCTCGGGCGGCCCCTCGCCCCAGATCGCGTGCTGGGCGACGTAGCCGACGCGGTCGTAGAGCTGGGCGAGGTCCCAGCGCAGCGGGTCCCACGTGCCCGCCGCCCGCAGGTAGGAGCGCCCCTCGTGGCTGTAGCAGACGAGCCGGTTGCGCGCGCTGCCGAGGAAGTGGCCCTCGTGGGTGGTGAGGTCGATCGCGGCGTGCGGCGTCGCGCCGTCGGGCACCGCCGGCGGCTCGTCCTTGCCGTAGCGGGCGAGGCCGTCGTTGAGCTCGGCGACGTAGGCGTCGAGCTCGTCGGGGTCGGTGACCACCCGCGTGGCGGTGACGTAGGCGCGCAGGAAGACCGGCGTGCGCCGGGTGGGGTGGCCGACGACCTCGATCTCCATGGTGTTGCCCTGCAAGGGGCCCGAGCGCAGCGGGGTGAACCGGCCGATCTCGCTGGCGGCATCGGGCCAGCGGGAGGGCTCGGTGAGCAGCGCGAGCGCGGCGCCCGCGTCGGGGATCTCCACCGGCGCGTAGGTGTGCCAGTGCTGGTCCTTGCCCAGGGCCACCGGCGGGGTCAGCGTGCCGACCTTGGCCGAGGCCAGCCGCAGCTCGGGGCGGTAGCCGCGCTTCTCCGCGGGGGTCTCGAAGACGATGCCCCAGCCACGACGGTCGAGGTCGTGGTAGGCCTCGGTGAACCA
>JAWOAS010000006.1:0-24135 GCA_046498405.1 Egibacteraceae bacterium | reverse complement strand
CTATACTTAACCTTACTCTCCTGATCGGTGAATTTTACCTCAGCAAATTCAAGAACGCTTCTATCTATAAAAACTACTGTGTACTGTACGTATCCCTTCTCATCGCTATAAACCTTTTCTTCTGATGTATAGCTGCTAATAATATGGCTATACTCCTGTAATGCCTGCCTTACGGTGGCAAAGTATTGGGTTATCATGCCAACTTATCGAGTTTGGTTTTGCTCTCTTCGTACATCTGGTATATGCCACTCCAGAGTATGAAATCGGTGCTATCGGTGAGCTCGCCGCCCTCAAACTTCTCAAAGACGGCGACGGCCTCGGCGACCGCGGCGTAGTCCTCGGCGATGCCGTCGAAGAGCGCCTCGGCGTCGGCCTCGCGGTTGAGCAGCAGGGCGGTGACCTTGAGCCACTCGGCACGGCCGAGCGGGGTGGGCTCGTCGAAGTCGGCGTTGAGCAGGACGTCGATGTCGGCGTCGTCGAGCAGGGCGACGTCGTCGAGGACGGTGTCGCCGAAGGCGTCGAGGACCGCGACGTCGGGTGCGGCGGCGATGAGTCGCTCGGCGTCGGGCGGGCCCTCGGGCGTGCCGTAGCCGGCGACCTCGCCGGCGTCGATGCGCTCGCGCACCGCGTCGGTGGTCACGAAGTCCGTCGTGCCGACGCCGACGAGGCGGTCGACGGCGTCGAGCGCGTCGAAGTGGGCGATGTTGACCGTCGTCAGGGTCACGGCCTCCTCGACGGGGACCTCGATGAGCGGGGCCTCGGCGAGGTCGCCCTCGAGCTCGGGCGGCTCGACGCCGCACTGCAGGAGCACGAAGCGCAGGGGCTCGTCGGTGAACGTCGTCGCGACCTCGACGACCTTGTGATCGTCGTGGTAGGTCACGTCGACGCGCTCAGCGTGCTCGAAGCTCGCCTGCTCGGGGAAGAGATCGAGGTCGGCCTCGCCCTCCTCGGCGCAGCGGTCGGTGAGGTTGGCCTCGAGCGCGGCGGGCTCGGCGTCGGGGTCGTCGCCGTCGGCGTCCCCCTCCGCGTCGTCAGGGTCGTCGTCGGGGTCGTCGCCGTCGGCGTCCTCGGTCCCCTCGTCGGGCTCGTCGGCGGTCTCCTCGACGTCGTCGGCGCAGGCGGCGAGCGCGAGCGCGGCGACGAGGAGCAACAGGAATGCGCGGGTGCGTGAAGCGAGGGTCACGGTGACCTTCCTTACCTCGAGGAATGTGGCTGGGCCGTAGCCGGTCTCCTGGCTCGCGGATCATCGCTTCCGACGCCGCCTTCCCGGGCTGGTCGCCCAGTGGCGCGCTGGCGTCGCGCTACCCGCTCACAGTGGCGAGGACCGCGCCGGATTCGCACCGGCTTCCCGTCCACTACGGCGATGGCAACGTACAGGCTCGGGCATGCCACGTACAGCGATGGGGGCCCGAGCCGGGACGCAGGGCCGGCCATGCAGGGCCGTTGGGCCCCGACCCGGTGCGGGGCTAGCCTCCCGGCAGCCGGCGGCGAGGCCCACAGGGGCCGGAGAGGGGCGGCAGCGACGATGCGCGAGACCGCGCGGCTCATCGCCATCGCCTTCCAGTTCCTCACCCGCATCCCGACCCCGCCGATCCGCGTCGACGACGGCGACCTGCGGCGGGCCTCGGCGGCCTTCCCCCTCGTGGGCGTCGCCGTGGCCGTGATCGCCGTCGCGGTGCGCGCCGCGGTCGCGCCGCTGTGGGGCGAGAGCGTGGCGACGCTCGCGGCCGTCGCGGCGATGGTCGCGACCACCGGGGCGTTCCACGAGGACGGTCTCGCCGACAGCGCCGACGGGATCTGGGGCGGGTGGGACCGCGAGCAGCGCATCGCGATCATGCGCGACAGCCGCCTGGGGACCTACGGCACGATCGCCGTGCTCGTCGTGCTCTCGCTGCGCGTCGCGCTGCTCGTACCGCTGTCCCTGCTCGACTTCGCCCGCGCGGTCCTCGCCGGCGCCGTTCTCGGCCGGGGCTCGATCCTGCTCATGGTGCGGCTGCTGCCGCCCGCCGCGCCCGACGGGACCGGCGCGGCGGTGACCGGGCCGCTGCGCGCCGGGGGCAGCGCGGTCGCCCTCGCGACCGTCGTCCTCGTCGCGGTGGCCACGAGCGCGGTGTGGGCGCCGTTGCTGCTCGGCGTCGGCGTGCTCGCCTCGCTGGCGTGCGCGGCGCTGCTGCGGCGCAAGCTCGGTGGGCTCACCGGTGACGCGCTCGGGGCGACGAACCAGCTTGTCGAGCTCGCGACGATCGCCGTCGTCGCCGCGCTGGCCGCGCGTGGCTGGCCGGGGCCGGCGTGAGCGTCGCGCCGGCGGTCCTCGTCCTGCTGCGCCACGGCGAGGCCGACACCGCGGGGCGCTGCGCCGGGCAGCGCCTCGACCCGTCCCTGACCCGCCGGGGGCGTAGCCAGGCCGTGAGCGCCCGCCACCGGCTGGCGATGCCCATCGACGAGGTCGTGAGCGCGCCGGCGGCGCGGGCACGCCAGACCGCGTCGGCCTGGACCGCGGAGCCCTCGGTCGAGGCGGGCCTGGCCGAGCGCGACTTCGGCGCCTGGGAGGGCCGGCGCTGGGAGGAGCTCTGGGCGGGCGTTGCGCCCGAGGTCCTCGCCGACCCCGACGCCTACGCGGCGCTGACCCCCCCTGGCGCTGAGACGCTCGCCGAGGTCGAGGCGCGTGCCTGGTCGGCGGCCGAGCGGCTCGCCGTCGAGGGTCGCCGGGTGCTCGCGGTCACCCACGCCGGCCCGCTGCGGCTCGTCCTGGCCCGGGCGCTGGGCCTGCGACCCGCGCAGGCCTTCGCCCTCGCCGCCGACCACGGCAGGGCTGCGGTGCTGCGCCGCCACGGCCGCGCCTGGACGCTCGAGGCCCTCGGTGCATGAGACCGGCGCCGCGGGCTATCGTCGGTGCGGCAGACCCGATCGGAGCCCGCCCGTGCCGCCCGACCGCCTCACCGTCATCGCCCTCGACGGGGGTGACCTGCCGAGCGAGGCGCTGCGCGTGATCGCCGGGGCCGACGTGCTCCTCGCCCCACGCTCCCAGCTCGGCGCGGCACGGCACCTCGCCACGCCGCGCGTGACCCTGCGGGAGGCGCCCGCCGACCCCGACGCGCTCGCCGATGTCGCCGCGGCCTGCTCGGGCACCGTCGCCGTCCTCGCCGACGAGGCCCGGGTGGGCGCGGTCGCCGCCGCGCTCGCCGACGCCCTGCCCGCCGGCCGCGTCGTCGTGCTCGGCGACGCGGCGTGAGCCGCCCACCGCCCAGCGCCGCTCTCGCCGCGACCCTCAGCGCCATCGCGCCCGCCGACGCCGAGAGCGCGCGGGCCGCCGAGCGCCGGATCGCGAGCCTCGCGATCCCGCCCGGCAGCCTCGGGCGCCTCGGGGCGCTCGCGGTGCGCCTCGCGGGATCGGCGGGACGCTGCCCACCGCCGCTGCCGAAGCGTCCCGTGCTCGTCGTGGCCGCCGGCGACCACGGCGTGCACGCCCACGGCGTCAGCCCGTGGCCGCAGGGCCTCACCGCGGCGATGGCCGCGACGCTCGCCGAGGGCGCGGCGTCCGGCAATGCCCTCGCCCGGGCCGTCGGCGCGCGGGTCGTCGTCCTCGACGCCGGCATCGCCGGGGCGCCGGCCGCGGGCACGGGGCTGGAGCGCGCCGGGGTGCGGGCGGGCACCGGCGACCTCGCCGCGGGGCCCGCGCTCGACCCCGGAGAGGCCGACGCGGCGGTGCGCGCGGGCATCGCCACCGCCGAGCAGGCCCTGGCCGAGGGTGCCGACCTCCTCGTCACCGGCGACATGGGCATCGCCAACACCACCGCGGCGGCCTGCCTGCTCGCCGCCCTCGCCGGACGCCCGGCCGAGGAGGTCGTCGGCCCGGGGGCGGCCGGCCCCGCCGCCAACCTCGTCGGCAAGCGCGCGCTCGTCGCCGCGGCGGTGGCCCGCGCCGACCTCGACGGCGGCGACGGCCTCGGCGCCCTCGCCGCCTTCGGCGGGCTCGAGCACGCCGCGCTCGCCGGCGTCTGCCTCGCCGGGGCCCGGGCCCGCGTGCCGGTCGTGCTCGACGGCGTCAGCGCGGTCGCCGCCGCGCTCGCCGCCGCCCGCCTCGCGCCCGCGACCGTCGACCATCTCGTGGCCGGGCACCGCTCACCCGAGCCGGGGGCCTCGGTCGGGCTGGCGGTGCTCGGGCTCGACCCGCTGCTCGACGTCGGGATGGCCCTCGGGGAGGGCACCGGCGCGCTGCTGGCCGTGCCGCTCGTGACCGCTGCCGCGCGGGTGCTCGCCGAGGTCCGCACGCTCGAGGACCTCGCCCGCGCGGGATGGCCGCTATCATGAGACGGTGTCGCGTGGCCCGCGCGCCCGCTCGGGGTGTCCCCGAGCCCGGCAGCCGGGACCGCGACGTCGACGTCAGCGAGACCCCCTGAAGGGATGCACCCGACATGGCAAAGCGCCGCAGCGGCCGAGCGCCCTCCCGTCGCTCCGCCGACCCCGAGACCCGCGCGAAGCGCGAGGCGCGGGTCGGCTCGACGAAGGAGGCTGCCCTCGAGCTCGAGGGGGTGGTCGAGGAGGCGTTGCCGAACACGATGTTCCGGGTGACGCTCGACAACGGCCACACCGTGCTCGGCCACATCTCGGGCAAGATGCGCAAGCACTACATCCGGATCCTGCCGGGCGACCGGGTCACCGTCGAGCTCTCGCCCTACGACCTCACGCGGGGCCGGATCACCTACCGCTACAAGTAGGGTGCCGCCGCGGTAGGCCCCCGCGGCGGGAGCCGCCGGCCACCGCCTCGGCGGTCCGGCGGGCGGCAAGACCGGGGGAGGAGGGCCGGCGATGACGCGGCACCTCATCGTGGCGAACCAGACGCTCGGGGGCGCGCGGCTGCGCGAGCTCGTCCTCGCGCGCCATCGCGCAGGGCCGGCGACCTTCCACGTCGTCGTCCCGGCCACCCCCACCGTCGATGACGTCCTCGGCGCCGGCGCGCTCTACGGCGGGGTCCTCGGCGCCGAGGGCCTCGCGCTGCCGCTCGACGGCGCCGACGAGCGGACGAGCCAGCAGCGCGCCGAGGCGCGGCTCGCCGACGCCTTGGGCCTGCTCGCCGACTGCGGCGTCGACGCGACCGGCGCGGTCGCCGACCCCGACCCGCTGTCGGCGATCGCCGACGCCCTCGACGAGGACGACTACGACGAGATCATCCTCTCGACCCTGCCGCCCGGGCTCAGCCGCTGGTTGCGCATGGATCTCGTCACCCGGGCGCAGCGGCGCTTCGATGTCCCCGTCGTCCACGTTCCCTCCGCCGACGCCGACGAGGCCATCGGCGAGGAGGGCTCCGGCGAGGCCGGCTGAGGCACCCCGGCGCGAGCCTTGCCGGGGCCTGAACGGCCGTTTACCCTCGTGAACGTGCGTTCACATCGGCGGCCGCATCGGGCCGCCACGGCACCGGCCGGCGTGGGACCGTGAGGGGCGAGGCGATGGCAGAGGCGGTCGCGGGCGGTCAGGACGACCGCACCGCCAAGGCGCGCATCCGCGACAGCGCGATCACGACGTTCGCGGCCCACGGCGTCGAGGGCGCGAGCGTGCGGCTCGTCGCCGAGGGGGCCGGGGTCTCCCCGGCGCTCGTCATCCACCACTTCGGCTCGAAGGAGGCGCTGCGGCGGGCCTGCGACGTCCACGTCGCCACGGTCATCCGCGAGCAGAAGCGCGAGGCGATCGCCGCGGGCGCCGGCCTCGACCCGCTCGCCGCGCTGCGCGGCGTCGCCGGGGGGCTCCCGCTGTTGCGCTACCTCGCCCGCACGCTCGCCGACGGCACCGAGGAGGTCGCCGCCCTCCTCGACGACCTCGTCGACGACGCCGAGGGCTACCTCGCCGAGGGCGTCGCGGCGGGCCTGCTCAAGCCGAGCGCCTACCCGCGTCAGCGCGCCGCGGTGCTCCTGCTGTGGAGCCTCGGCGCGCTCGTCCTCAACGAGCACGTCGGGCGCCTGCTCGGCGCCGATCTCACCGCCGACCTCGCCGACCCCGAGGCCCTCGCGGCCGCCGGCGCCTACTTCGGACCGGTCCTCGAGCTCTACGGCCAGGGCCTCATGGACGAGGCCTACGCCGCACGCCTGCGCGCGAGCCTCGAGCAGGGCCCGGCGGCCGGGCCGGGGGAGCGCCCGCGATGAGCGACGTCGTCATCCGCGCCGAGGGCCTCGTCAAGGACTACGGCGCGGTGCGCGCCCTCGCCGGGGTCGACCTCGTCGTCGGGCGTGGCGAGGTCTTCGGCTTCCTCGGGCCCAACGGCGCGGGCAAGTCCACGATGATCCGGCTGCTCGTCGACCTCCTGCGGCCCACCGCCGGGCGCGTCGAGGTGCTCGGTGCGACCCCGCGGCAGGGCGGGGCGGCGCTGCGCGCGCGGCTCGGCTACCTGCCCGGGGAGCTCGCGATGGCCGGGCGGCAGCGCGCCGGGGACCTCCTCGCCCACCTCGCGCGCCTGCGCGGCGGGGCGGGTGGCGACCGGATCGCCCCACTGGCCGCGCGCTTTGGCCTCGACCTCGGCCGACCCATCGGCGCGCTGTCGAAGGGCAACAAGCAGAAGGTCGGGGTCGTGCAGGCGTTCATGCACGAGCCTGAGCTCCTCGTCCTCGACGAGCCGAGCAGCGGCCTCGACCCGCTGCTGCAGCGCGAGCTCCTCGACCTCGTCGCCGAGGCCCGGCAGGCCGGCGCGACGGTCTTCATGTCCTCCCATGTCCTCAGTGAGGTCGAGGACGCCGCCGACCGGGTGGCGATCATCCGCGCCGGCGAGCTCGTCGACGTCGACGACATCGCGACGCTGCGCCGTCGCGCCGGGCAGCGGGTCGAGGCGCGCTTCGCCGGGCCGGTCGCCCCGGAGGCCTTCGCCGGGCTGGCCGGCCTCGCCGATCTCGTCGTCGAGGGTGACGCGCTGACCTGCCGGCTCCACGGCGACCCGGCCCCGCTGCTCGCGGTCCTCGCCGCGCAGCCGGTGCGCCGCCTCGTCGTCGAGGACCGCGAGCTCGAGGACCTCTTCCTCGACCACTACCGACTCCCACCGACCGGTCCGCGGGACGGCGACGATGACCGCTGAGCCCCTCGCCGTGCTCACCGGGGTCCTCCGCCTGCAGCGGCGCGCCCTCGGCCTCTGGGCCGTCGCGCTCGCTGCGGTGACCGCGCTCTACGCGAGCTTCTACCCGACGATGGGCACGACCGCGGAGATGCAGGGCCTCGTCGACAGCCTGCCCGAGGGGATGATCACCGCGTTCGGCTGGGAGGACATCACCTCCCCGGCGGGCTACCTCAGCTCGACGGTCTACGGGCTCATCGCGCCGGCGCTCCTGCTCGTCCACGCCGTGGCCCTCGGCGCCCGGCTGCTGGCCGGGCAGGAGGAGGACGGCACGCTCGAGCTCGAGGCCAGCGCCCCGGTCGGGCGCCGCCGCCTCCTCGCCGAGCGCCTCGCGGCGCTGTGGCTGTCCTCGCTGGCCCTCGTCGCCGCGGTGACGGTCACCACCCTCGCGCTCGTCGTCCTGCTCGACCTCGACCTCGCCTCGGGCAACGTGCTCGCCGCGAGCAGCGGGCTGCTCCTGCTCGTCCTCGCCGTCGGCACGATCGCGCTGGCCGCCGGCGCGGTCGCCGGCCGTCGCGGCGTCGCGCTCGGCCTCGGCGCGGGCGTGGCGGTCCTCGCCTTCGTCGCCGACGCCCTCGGGCCCCTGGCCGACCTGCCGTGGCTGCGGACGATCTCGCCCTGGTCGTGGTACCTCGCCGAGGAGCCGCTGGCCACCGGGCTCGACCTCGCCGGGCTCGGCGCGCTCGCGGCGCTCGTCGCCGTCGCCGCCGCGGTCGGCCTCGCCGCCATCGAGCGCCGCGACCTCCTGGTCTAGCCGCCGACCGCCGCGCGCGGGGATGCGCCACCCGACGGGCCTGCGCCGGGACCTTTGGGGTGGGAGGACCGGCGCGCGCGGCGCGAGGCTCGGGTGGTGTCGTCGAGGCGCGCGGCCGCGCGTGTGGCGGGCTGGCCGCGGCCGCGGCGCGGGGACCGCCGCAGCGCCGAGGAGGGGCAGAGGATGAGCGAGCGGGCAGCGCCGGCAGCGACGTCGGCGGCGGCGAGGGACGGGGTCGGGCGCTGGCCCGCCGGTGACGGCGCGGTCCTGCCCCACGTCGAGCTCGGCGACCCCGCCGGTGCGCCGCTGCTCGTCATCCCCGGGCTGACCGACGGCCTCGGCCCGTTGCGGGGTCGCACGACGGTGCGGGCGCTGCGCGCCTGGTTCCGGGACCTCGGCGACCGCCGGGTGGTCGTCGCCTCGCGCCGCGATCCGCTGCGCGCCGGCGCCTCGCTCGAGCGCATGGCCGACGACCTCGTCACGCTGCTGTCCGGCGCGGTGACCCACCGGCCCGTCGACGTGCTCGCCACGTCCTACGGCGGGATGCTCGCCCAGGTGCTCGCCCTGCGTCACCCCGGCACGGTGCGCCGCCTCGTGCTCGCCTCGACGGTGGCCTACGTCGACGAGGATCTGCGCGCGGTCCTCGAGCGCTGGGAGGCCGCGCTGGTCTCGGGGGACCTCCGTGGCTTCGCCCGTGACACCGTCGAGACGAGCCACACGCCCGAGCCGCCGCGCCGCTACCGCCTCGCCGGTCCCCTGCTCGGCCTCGTGGCGCGCGGCGCCGACCTCGAGCGCTACCGCGCCCACACCGCCGCGGTGCTGCGCTTCGACGTGCGCGACCGCCTGCCCGAGATCACCCAGCGGGCGCTCGTCATCGGCGGGCAGGAGGACGTCCTCACGACGCCCCGGCGTATGGCCGAGCTCGCCCGGGGCCTGCCTGACGCCGAGCTCACGCTCCTGCCCGGCGCCGGCCACGCCGTCGCCGAGCAGGCCAAGCCGCGGCTCGACGCCGCAGTGCGCGCGTTCCTCGCGCGCCGCTGAGACCCGCCCCGCCGTCACCGCCGGGTGGCCTCGCCGTCGCTGCGGTCACCTCGGCCTGCACGGCGGGCGCGACGAGGCGGCGCAGCGGCGGTCGCGTGGCGCGTCGCCGTAGGGTGCCGCGCTCATCGGAGGGTGAGGACGAGCTTGCCGAGGTGCTCACCGGCGGCCATGCGCGCGTGGGCCTCGGCGACCGCCTCGAGCGGGCGGACGCTGTCGATGACCGGGCGCAGGGCGCCGTCGGCGAAGCCCGGCCAGACGCGGCTGACGAGGTCTCGGGCGAGCTCGGAGCGCTGGGCGAGGCCGCGGGCGCGCAGCGTCGAGCCCATGACCGCGAGCCGGCGGGTGAGCAGGCGGGCGAGGTCGAGCTCGGCCCGCGCGCCGCCTTGCAGGGCGATGACGACGAGGCGGCCCTCGAGGGCGAGCGCGCGGAGGTTGCGCTCGAGGTAGGCGCCACCGACGACGTCGAGGACGACGTCGACGCCGCGCCCGTCGGTGACCTCGTCGACGACGGCGACGAAGTCCTCGCTCGTGTAGTCGATCGCGCGCGCCGCGCCGAGCTCCTCGCAGGCGCGGCGCTTGGCCGCCGAGGAGGCCGTGGCCAGGACCTGCGCGCCCGCGCGGACGCCGAGCTGGAGCGCTGCGGTGCCGACCCCGCTCGCGCCCCCGTGGACGAGGAGGGTCTCGCCGCGACCGAGGCCACCACGGCGCACGACGTTGTCCCAGGCCGTGGAGAACGTCTCGGGCACCGCCGCGGCGGCGACGGCGTCGAGGCCCGGGGGCAACGGCATCGCCGTGCCCTCGGCGACGACGGCGAGCTCGGCGTAGCCGCCGCCGGGCACGACGGCGCAGACCGCGTCGCCGACCGCCCAGCGCTCGACACCCGGGCCGAGGCCGACGACCCGGCCGGCGACCTCGAGGCCGAGGACGTCGCTGGCGCCGGCCGGCGGGGGGTAGCGACCCTCGCGCTGGAGGAGGTCGGCGCGGTTGACCCCTGCGGCGTCGACCGCGACGAGGACCTCGCCCGGACCGGGCTCGGGGTCGGGCCGGTCGACGACGGCGAGGGTGTCGGGGCCTCCCGGCTCCGTGGCGATCACCGCGCGCATGGGACGCACCTCCGCGATCGACGCTGTGGCCCTCCAGCATGCCCGACGGTGGGCAGGCCCACCCGACAATCGGGACAGGCGCGGCGCCACGGCGCCGGCCGCTGGTAGCCTTGGAGCCGTTCACTGCCCACGACCGGCGGCCGGGTGCGCGCGCACGCCGACCGCGAAGGGAGCAAGGTGTCTGTCGAGCCAGGATCGATCGTCCCCGGCAAGGTTGTCCGCCTGCACGACTTCGGCGCGTTCGTCGAGATCGCGCCTGATGTCACCGGCCTCGTCCACATCTCCGAGGTCCACCGCGACTTCGTCGAGAACATCCACGCCTACCTCACCGAGGGCCAGGACGTGGAGGTCAAGGTCCTGCAGATCAAGGACGACGGCCGCATCGACCTTTCGATCAAGCGCGCCGAGCCCGACTGGGAGGAGGACAGCGCGCCTCGGCGGGCCTCCTCGAAGGTCGACAAGGACTTCAACCAGCGGCTGCGCAAGTTCATGCACCAGTCCGACATGATCCAGGGCGAGGTGCGTCGCCGGCGACGGGCGCGGCAGTAGCTCCCTGAGGGCGGCCGGCGCGTCGGCGGGTCGCGACCGCGCCGCCGCGTCCGGCCGGCGGATCGCGAGCTGGAGGGGGGAGCGGCGTGTCCGACGTCCAAGCGGTCATCCTCGCCGGCGGCAAGGGCACGCGCCTGCGGCCGGTGACCGCCGGTCTGCCCAAGCCGCTCGTGCCGGTCGCCAACCGGCCGCTCATCCTCCACCAGTTGCGCCACCTCGCCGCCCACGGGGTGCGCGACGTCGCGCTCGCGCTCGGCTACGCCGCTGACCGCTTCGCCGACATCGCCGACCGCGGCGCCGAGCTCGGGCTCAACGTCCGGGTCATCACCGAGCCGGCCCCCCTGGGCACCGGCGGGGCCCTGCGCTGGTGCGCCGACGCCGGGGCCTTCGAGCCCGACCGGCCCCTGCTGTGGCTCAACGGCGACGTCGTCGCGAGCCCCGACATCGGCGCGCTCGAGCGCTTCCACCTCTCCCACGGCGCGCTCGTGACGTTCTGGCTGACCTCCCAGCGCGACGTCACGCAGTTCGGCGTGCTCGAGCTCGACGGGGAGGGCTTCGTCGAGCGCTTCGTCGAGAAGCCGGGCCCGGAGGAGACGACCTCGCACCTCGTCAACGCCGGGGTGCTCATGCTCGCCCCGCGGGTGCTGCGACGGATCCCGCCCGACACGTTCTTCTCCTTCGAGCAGCAGCTGCTCCCGCTCATGGTGCGCGAGCGCGAGCCGATCTTCGGCCGCTTCGACGGCGGCTACTGGCTCGACACCGGCAACCCCCGTGCCTACCTCGCGGCCAACCGCCACGTCCTCGAGGGGCGCGTGGACTGGGAGCCCGCGGGCTCGGTGGCCAGCCCCGGCCTGTGGGTCGGGGAGGGCGTCGAGGTCCGCGAGCGCAGCATCATCAAGCCGGCGGCGATCGGCTCGGGCAGCGTCGTCGAGGACGGCGCCCAGCTCTTCGGGCGCACCGTCCTCGGCGACGGCGTCCGGGTGCGCAGCGGCGCCCGGCTCGAGAACTGCGTCCTCTTCGACGGCGTCGAGGTGGGCCACGACGTCGACGTCTACGGCTCGGTGGTCTGCGCCGAGGGGCGCATCGGCGACGCCTGCACCCTCGACCGCTCGATCGTCGGGGCGCGCACGAGCGTCGGCTCCGGCAACGAGCTGCGGGGCACGCGGCTGTGGAACGACGTCGAGCTCGGCAGCGGCGTGCTCGTCGTCGACGAGTTGCCGCGGGGCTAGGGCGGCGCGTCGCCACTCACGTGCGCACGGCACGCGCGAGGATGTGCGGCGAGGGCGGCAGGGTCGGCCCCTCCTCGGGCACCCGGAAGCGCTCGAGCGACGTGAGGCGGAAGCCCGCGGGCGCGAGGAGCGCGACGGGGTCGCGGCCCATGTGGCAGCCGCCGGCCAGGCGCGACCAGCACGGATCGAGCGCGCGCTGGGTGCGGGCGAGCATCGGGGTCGGCGCGCGGACGTGCTCGTAGAGGCGCAGCTCGCCGCCGGGGCGCACGACCCGGGCGAGCTCGGCCAGGGCGCGGGTGGCGTCGGCGACGCTGCAGAGCACGAGGGAGGTCACCGCCGCATCGGCGCTGGCGGTGGGGTAGGGCAGGTCCTCGGCGACGCCTTCGGCCACGGTCACGGGGACGACGGCCCGGCGCGCGGCGGCCACCGCGGCCTCGCGCAGGTTCGGCTCGGGCTCGATGGCGTCGACGCGGCGCACCGGTGGCGCGTAGCGGCGGAACGTCAGCCCGGTGCCCGCGCCGATCTCGACGACACGGCCCGACAGCCCGGCGACGAGGGCGTCGCGGTGGGTGCCCGTCGCGCGCGTGTCGAGGTGGTCGGCGAGGTGGCGGTAGCACCAGGCGAAGAGCGGTCGCTCGTGGCTCAAGGTCGGACCCGATCGCGTCGATGGCCCCGGGGAGACCCTGCCGTCGCCCCCGGGAGCCGAGGCCGTGCACGTCCTCGTCGTCGATGATGACCCGTCGGTGCGCGGCGTCCTGCGCCTCGGCCTCCTCGGCCACGACGTCGTCGAGGCCGCCGATGGTCTCGAGGCGCTCGCCACGCTCGAGGTGGACACCTTCGACGTCGTCCTGCTCGACCTCATGATGCCGCACCTCGACGGCTACGACGTGCTCAGTGCGATCCGCGAGCGCCACGGGGAGTCGGTCGCGGTCCTCGTGCTCACCGGCCGGGCGGCTGAGCACGACCACGCCGCCGCCTTCCGGCTCGGGGCCGACGGCTACCTCACCAAGCCCTTCGACGTCGACGCCATCCTCGCGCAGGTCGAGGCGTCGGCCGGACGGGACGCCGCCACGCGCCGGCGCCTGCGCCGTGACGAGCTCGCGAGGGCGGAGTTCCTCGCCCGCCTCGAGGACGGGCTGGCCTTCCCGGTCGACTGAGGGCCCCTCCGCCGCGGGGGCGAGGCCGTCGCTCGACGTCGTCGCGCGCGGACGGTGCAGCGTTTCTCAATATGTGGTATGAATATTTGCATGAACGCGGCCACCGACTCCCTCGTCGACCTTCTCGGCGCCTCGCGCGCCGCGATCGTCGAGGAGCTCCGCGGCGCCCCACGCGGCGTCGCGGCGCTCGCCGAGGCCCTTGGCCTCTCCGAGGTGGCCGTGCGACGCCACCTCGGTGTCCTCGCCGAGGACGGGCTCGTCACTGGCGAGACCGCGCGCCGCGACGGCCCCGGTCGCCCCGCGACCCACTACCGGCTCACCGAGCGGGCGATGCGCCTGTTCCCCGACCGCACCGGGGAGTTCGCCAACGAGCTCCTGGCCTACCTGCGGCAGCGCGAGGGCGCCGACGCGGTGGGGGAGTTCCTCCAGTGGCGGCAGGAGCGGGTGCGCGCGCGCTACGCTGCGGTCCTCGCCGAAGCGGGCGAGGATCGGGCGGCGCGCGTGCAGCGCCTCGCCGAGTTGCTCACCGAGGACGGCTTCACCTCGCACGTCGCGTCGTCGGCCGAGGGCGGCCGACCGACGCTGACCCTCACCCAGGGTCACTGCGCGATCCGTGAGGTCGCCGAGGCCAACCCCGAGGTGTGCCGGACCGAAGCCCAGATGTTCGAGGATCTGCTCGGCGTGGGAGTCTCACGCGAGCGCACCCTCGCACACGGGGCCTCGCACTGCGTGTGCGAGATCCCCGATGACCAACCCGCGCGACATCCCGTCGACGCCCGCCCGCGCAGCGACCGCGACGAGTAGGAGAGAGCTATGGCGACGCAGGCTGAGGATCTCAACCTCGGGACGTACAAGTACGGCTGGCACGACGACGTCACGCCGGTCTTCGAGCCCAAGAAGGGCCTGTCCGAGGAGGTCATCCGCGAGATCTCGGCGCTCAAGGACGAACCGCAGTGGATGCTCGACCTGCGGCTCAAGGCCTACAAGCACTTCCTGCGCCGTCCGATGCCCGACTGGGGCTCGGACCTCTCCGGCATCGACTTCAATGACATCTACTACTTCATCCGCTCCACCGAGCAGCAGGCCACGACCTGGGACGAGCTGCCCGCGGAGATCAAGGACACCTACGACCGGCTCGGCATCCCCGAGGCGGAGAAGCAGCGCCTCATCGCCGGCGTCGCCGCGCAGTACGAGTCCGAGGTCGTCTACCACAAGGTGCGCGAGGACCTCGAGGCCCAGGGCGTCATCTTCCTCGACACCGACACGGGCCTCAAGGAGCACGAGGACGTCTTCCGCGAGCACTTCGGCTCGGTGATCCCGGCCAACGACAACAAGCTCGCCGCGCTCAACACCGCGGTGTGGTCGGGCGGCTCGTTCATCATCGTCCCCGAGGGCGTGAAGGTCGACATCCCGCTGCAGGCCTACTTCCGCATCAACCAGCAGAACATGGGCCAGTTCGAGCGCACCCTCATCATCGCCGAGCCCGGCAGCTACGTGCACTACGTCGAGGGCTGCACCGCCCCGATCTACTCGAGCGACTCGCTGCACTCCGCGGTCGTCGAGCTCATCGCCAAGCCCGGCGCGCGGCTGCGCTACACGACGATCCAGAACTGGTCGAACAACGTCTACAACCTCGTCACCAAGCGCGCGGCGGCCTACGAGGACGCCACGGTCGAGTGGATCGACGCGAACATCGGCTCGAAGGTGACGATGAAGTACCCGAGCGTCTACCTCATGGGCCGCGGCGCCCGTGGCGAGGTCCTCTCGGTGGCCTTCGCCGGGGACGGCCAGCACCAGGACGCCGGCGCGAAGATGCACCACCACGCGCCCGACACGAGCTCGAACATCGTCGCGAAGTCCGTCGCCCAGGGCACCGGCCGGACGAGCTACCGCGGCCAGGTCGAGATCGCCGACGGCGCCAACCGCGTGAAGTCGAGCGTGGTCTGCGACGCGCTCCTCCTCGACGAGGAGGCCCGCAGCGACACCTACCCCTACATGAACATCTCCGAGGAGGACGCCCAGATCGGCCATGAGGCGAGCGTCTCCAAGGTCGGCGAGGAGCAGCTCTTCTACCTCCAGAGCCGCGGCATCGACGAGGCCGAGGCGCTGGCGATGATCGTCCGCGGCTTCGTCGAGCCGATCTCCAAGGAGCTGCCGATGGAGTACTCGGTGGAGATGAACCGCCTCATCAGCCTCTCCATGGAGGGGGCTGTGGGCTAGACCTCCCGCGCCGAGAGGGTCCGCCACCCGCCCGCGCGGGGGGCGGACCCTCTCGCACGTCACCCGCACGACCGACCCCGCAAGGAGCGCACCACCGTGGCCACCCTCTCTGCTCTCACCGCCGCCGACGTCGCCGCACTGAGCGAGGCCGCCGGCGAGCCCGACTGGCTCCGCGACCGGCGGCAGTCCGCGCTCGAGGCGCTCGACGGCCTGCCCTGGCCCACGCCGAAGGTCGAGGAGTGGCGCCACACCGACCCGCGGCGCATCGCCCTCGAGCGCGAGCTCGTCAGCGCGGGCAGCGACGTCGCCGCGCGACCCGGCGGCATCGTCGACGCCCTCGAGGCGCCCGCGGCGTCGCTGCGCATCGTCGACGGTGCGGTCGTCGAGGCACGCGTGACCGACGAGGCCGCCGCGCAGGGCGTCGTCGTGGCCGACCTCGCCGCCGCGGCGGCCACCCACGCCGACCTCGTCGAGGGCGCCCTCGGCGCGGTGGTCGGCGCCGAGGACGCCTTCACCGCGGCGAGCCTCGCGGCCTTCACCGCCGGGGGCTTCATCCACGTGCCCGCCGGCGTCGAGCTCGCCGCGCCGATCGCGGTGACCGTCCAGGTGAGCGCGCCCGGGGCGCACCTGCCGCGCCTGCTCGTCCACCTCGCCGCCAACGCGCGCGCCGACCTCTACGTCGACCGCTCCGGGTCGGCCCAGGCCACCGTCGTCGAGGTCGTCGAGCTCGTCGCCGAGGACGGCGCCGCCGCCCGTGTCGCCTCCACCCAGGACTGGGGCGACGGCGTGGCCCACGTCGGCTGGCACCGCGCGCGGGTCGGCCGCAACGCCGACGTGCGCTCCCTCGAGGCGACCTTCGGCGGCGACACCGTCTACATCCGCCCCGACCTCGACCTCGTCGGCGAGGGCGCCAACGGCGAGCTCTACGGCGTGTACTACAGCTCCGAGCAGCAGCGCTTCGAGCACCGCGCGACGAGCCACCACGAGGCGAGCCACACCTCGAGCGACCAGGTCTTCAAGGGCGCGCTGCAGGGCGAGTCCCGCGCGGTGTGGTACGGCAACATCCGCATCGAGGCCGACGCGAAGGCCACGACGTCGGATGAGACCAACCGCAACCTCATCCTCACCGAGGGCGCGAAGGCCGACTCGATCCCGTTCCTCGAGATCCTCACCTCCGACGTCATCGCCTGCGGCCACCACTCCTCGGTCGGCCAGATCGACGAGCTCCAGCTCTTCTACCTCGAGTCGCGCGGCATCCCACGGCCCGAGGCGGCGCGCCTGCTCGTCTTCGGCTTCTTCAAGGAGGTGCTCGACCGCATCGAGCTCGCCGGGGTCACCGACACGCTGCTCGAGGAGATCGAGGCCGAGCTCAAGGGCGCGCCGACCGCGCTCATGGACCAGCGCCGTGACCACCGTCGCGTGACGAGCTAGCGCCATGGCCTACCAGCGCGTCGCCGCCTACGACGAGCTCGTCCCGGGCGAGGCCCGGCTCGTCGAGCTCACCGAGCCCGTCTGCCTCGTCAAGCTCGACGACGGCAGCGTCAAGGCCGTGCACAACACCTGCAGCCACCAGCAGTACCCGCTGCACGAGGGCTGGATCGACGACAACGAGATCGAGTGCGGGCTGCACGGCTCGGCCTTCGACCTCGACGACGGCACGCCGCAGGGCCTGCCGGCGGTCCGTCCCATCCCCGTCTACGCCTGCAAGGTCGAGGACGGCGTGGTCTACGTCGACCTCGACGCGAAGCTCAACGACGCGTCGGAACCGCGCCACTAGCGCCGGCCGACGCCCGCCGACCGCAACGAAGGGACGTCGCAACCATGGCAGCTGACCTCCAGATCCAGGGCCTGACCGTCGAGGTCGAGGGCACCGAGATCCTCCACGGCGTCGACCTCGAGGTCTCTCGGGGCGAGACCCACGCCCTCATGGGCCCCAACGGCTCGGGCAAGTCCACCCTCGCGTACTCGATCATGGGCCACCCCGCCTACGACATCACCGGCGGGCAGATCCTCCTCGGCGGCGAGGACGTCACCGAGATGACCCCTGACGAGCGCGCCGCGCTCGGGCTCTTCCTCGCGATGCAGTACCCCACCGAGGTGCCCGGGGTGAGCCTCACGAACTTCCTGCGGACCTCCATCGGGGCGGTGCGCGGCGAGGACATCCCGGTGCGGCAGTTCATGACCGAGCTGCGCGAGCAGTTCGCCGCCCTCGGCATGGACGAGAAGTTCCTCTCCCGCAACGTCAACGAGGGCTTCAGCGGCGGCGAGAAGAAGCGCTTCGAGATCCTGCAGATGGCGATGCTGCGTCCGCGCGTCGCCGTGCTCGACGAGACCGACTCCGGCCTCGACATCGACGCGGTGCGCATCGTCGCCGAGGGCGTCAACCGGCTGTCGGGCCCCGACCTCGGCAGCCTCATCATCACCCACTACACGCGCATCCTCAACTACATCACCCCCGACAAGGTCCACGTGATGTCGGCCGGCAAGATCGTGCAGTCGGGTGGCCGGGAGCTCGCCGACGAGCTCGAGCAGACCGGCTACGAGCACTTCAAGGTGAGCGCGTAGCCTGGGAGCCCTCCGGCACGAGCCAGGAGGGCGCAGCGCAGAGCGAGGTGGCCATGGACGCGACGACGATCCGCAAGGACTTCCCCACCCTCGAGCGTCACGTCCACGGCCGCCCGCTCATCTACCTCGACTCCGCGGCCACCTCGCAGAAGCCGCGCGCGGTGCTCGAGGCGATGCAGCGCTACTACGAGGACGCCAACGCCAACGTCCACCGCGGGGTGCACGCCCTGGCCGAGGAGGCCACCGAGCTCTACGAGGGCGCCCGGGCGCGCATCGCGCGCTTCGTCGGCGCCGACCCTCGCGGGATCGTCTTCACGAAGAACGCCACCGAGGCGTTCAACGTCCTGGCCTACAGCTACGCCCGGCACCGCCTCGGCCCCGGCGACGTGCTGCTGGCCACCGAGATGGAGCACCACGCCAACCTCGTGCCCTGGCAGCTGGCCCAGGCCGAGGCGGGCTTCGAGCTGCGCTACGTGCCGGTCACCCCCGACGGCGAGCTCGACCTCGAGGTCTTCGAGGCCGAGGTCGCCACCGGGCGCGTCGCGCTGCTCGCGGTCACCGCGATGTCGAACGTCGTCGGCACGATCAACCCCGTGGCCGACCTCTCCGCCGCGGTCAAGGCCGCCAACCGCGACGCGCTCGTCGTCGTCGACGGCGCGCAGTCGGTGCCCCATCTGCCGACCGACCTCGTCGCCCTCGGGGCGGACATGCTCTGCTTCAGCGGCCACAAGATGCTCGGGCCCACCGGCATCGGCGTGCTCGCCGGCGATCCGGAGATCCTCGAGGCGATGCCGCCGTTCCTCGGCGGCGGGGAGATGATCGCCAACGTCACCCTCGAGGGGGCGACGTTCAACGAGGTGCCCTACAAGTTCGAGGCCGGCACGCCCCCGATCGCCGAGGCCGTCGGCCTCGGCGCGGCGGTCGACTATCTCGAGCGGCTCGGCATGGCCGAGGTCCGCGCCCACGAGGTCGCGCTGCTCGAGGCCGCGCTGCCCGCGCTCACCGCGCTCGACGGCGTGACCGTGCACGGCCCGACCGATCCCGCGCGCCGCGGCGCGGCGGTGAGCTTCGCGATCGAGGGGCTGCATCCCCACGACATCGGCACGATCATGGACCGCGAGGGCGTGGCGGTGCGCGCCGGGCACCACTGCGCGAAGCCGCTCGTGCGCACGCTCGGCTCGGTGGCCACGACGAGGGCGTCGTTCTACCTCTACAACACCCTCGAGGAGATCCCCGCGCTCGTCGACGCCGTCGAGACGACGAAGCGCTTCTTCGACCGTTAGGCCGACGATGAGCATGGACGACCTCTACCACGAGATCATCCTCGACCACTACAAGAGCCCGCGACACCGCGGGAGCGAGCTCGAGGGCGCGCAGGTCTGCGTGCACCACTCCAACCCGCTGTGCGGCGACGAGCTCGACCTGCGCCTGCGCGTGGCCGACGGCGTGATCGACGACCTCGCCTTCGACGGCGATGGCTGCTCGATCTCAATGGCGTCGGCCTCGGCGATGGGCCAGGCCGTCGTCGGCCGCGACCTCGGTGACGCCGAGGACCTCGCCGAGGCCTTCCGGCTCATGATGCACGGCGAGGGTCGCAAGCGCGAGGACGACCTCGCCGACGGCATCGCCTTCGAGGGCGTGGCGAAGTTCCCCGTGCGCGTGAAGTGCGCGCTGCTCGGGTGGATGGCGCTGCTCGACGCCATCGAGTCCTACCGCCGCGGCGATGGCCGCGGCCCCCGCGACGACTGAGGACGTGAGGCAGCGATGACCGACATGCAGGGCTGGCCGACCGACGACGAGGGCGCTGGGCGCGCCGGGGGCGGCACCGCGCAGGCCTTCGCCGACATCGAGACCGACGAGCGCGGCTACCCGACCGAGGCGGCGATGCGCGAGGCCCTCAAGGCCGTCATGGACCCCGAGATCGGCATCGACGTCGTCAACCTCGGGCTCGTCTACGAGGTCACCGCCGAGGACGGCAAGGCCTTCGTGCGCATGACCCTGACGACGATGGGCTGCCCCCTGACCGAGCTCATCCACCAGCAGGTCACCCTCGTGCTCACCCGGCTGCCCGGCATCGAGGAGGCCGACGTCGAGTTCGTCTTCAGCCCGCCGTGGTCGACCGACATGATCTCCGAGGAGGCCAAGGAGGAGCTGCGCGCGATGGGGTTCAACGTCTGATCCCCCCTCGCGCCTCCTGTGCGGTACGGTGAGGTCGAAGACCCCGCCGGCCGGGGCCGCGCCGGCAACTGAGCCCGCGGGGTAGCCTACCGACCGTCCCGCTGGGGACGATGACACGGGACGATCGTCGGGCCGCCGACCAGGCGGCGGAGGGATGGCCGAGGTGGGAGAGGCCGTCGCGCGGGAGCTCGTTGAGACGTTGCTCGCGCGCCACCCGAGCATTGTCCTCATCATCGACCCCGACAGCGAGCGCGTCGTCGACGCCAACGAGGCGGCGGTCGCCTTCTACGGCTGGTCAGCCCCGCAGCTGCGCGGGCGTCACCTCAGCGACATCAACACCCTGAGTCCCGAGCAGGTCCGCGCCGAGGTCGACCGGGCCCGGCGGGAGCAGCGCAACCACTTCCACTTCCGCCACCGCCTCGCCTCGGGTGCGGTCCGCGACGTCGAGGTCACCTCTGGGCCGTTCGCCCTCGAGGGACGGACCCTGCTCTACTCGATCGTCACCGACGTCACCGAGCGCTCGCGCGAGCTCCAGCAGCTGCGGGAGAGCGAGGAGCTGTCGCGCAGCATCATCGACCACGCCCCGGTCGGCATCGCCATCGCCGGTGCCGACGGCCGCATCGTCGACGCCAACGACACCCTCGCCAAGATCACCGGCTACCCGCGGGAGGAGCTGCTCGGCCGCGACTACGTCACGCTCAGCCACCCCGAGGATCGGCCGGCCACGCTCGAGCAGCGGCGCACGCTCGTCGCCGAGCAGGTCGGCGTCTACGGGATGCGCAAGCGCTACCTCCGCGCCGACGGCTCGGTCGCGCACGTCGAGGTCGCCTCGAGCCTGCTGCGCGCGGCCGGCAGCCGGGAGCCCTACCAGCTCGGCATCGTCCACGACGTCTCCGACCGCGTCCGCGCCGAGCACGACCTCGAGGTCCGCGCCGCGCGCCAGGCGGCACTGGCCGAGCTCAGCAAGCGCGCGGTCCTCGAGGCCGACACCACCGTCGTGGCCGCCGAGGCCCTGGCGATGCTCGCGCGCCTGCTCGGCGTCGAGCGGGCCGCGGTGCTGCGCCTCGAGGCGCCCGACGCCCCGCTGGCCGTCGCCGCGAGCCGCGGCTGGCCCGCCGAGGAGGCCCGCCGCCTCGCCCGGGTCATCGACGCCGACTGCCTCACCGACCCCGCCCTCACCGAGGGCGGGTGCGTCGTCCTCGAGGACCTCGCCGCCGCCGACTGCCCGGGGTGCCGCCGGCGGGGGACCGCCCTCGTCGAGTCCGGGGTGCGCTCGCTGGTCTCGGTCGGGCTCGTGGCCCGCGAGGAGCGCTTCGGGCTGCTCGAGATCCACGACGCCGAGCCCCGGGCGTTCACCGCCGAGGAGGTCGCCCTCTGCGAGGCGGTCGGCGGCGTGCTCGCCGGGGCCCTGGCACGGGAGCGCGCCGAGGCGCAGCTGCGGCAGGCGCAGAAGCTCGAGGTCGTCGGTCGCCTCGCCAGCGGGGTGGCCCACGACGTCAACAACGTCCTCACCGTCATGCTCGGCCACACCGAGCTCCTCGAGCGCCGCGCCGACCTCGACGCCCACCTGCGCGAGGGACTCGCGCGCATCCGCGACGCCGGGCAGCGCGGGGTCGCGCTGAGCCGCAAGGCGCTGTCGTTCGCCCGCGAGGGCCCGTCGGCGGGGGAGCGCGTCGCGCTCGGCGACCTCCTCGAGGAGTTCGCGCCGCTGCTCGAGGCCGTGCTCGGACCGGGGGTCACGCTCGACCGCGCCGAGGTCGAGGCCTGGCCCGTCGTGCCCGTCGAGCGCAACGCCCTGGGGCAGGTGCTGCTCAACCTCGCCGTCAACGCCCGAGACGCGATGCCGGGCGGCGGCACGGTGTGGGTGAGCACGCGCATCGACGGCGGCGAGGTCGTCCTCACCGTCGCCGACGACGGCGTCGGCATCGCCGAGGACGTGCGCCCGCGGGTGCGCGAGCCGTTCTTCACGACGAAGGGCCCCGACGCGGGCACCGGTCTGGGCCTGAGCATCGTCGACACCGTCGTGGCCGCCGCCGGAGGGCGCCTCGAGATCGACAGCGCCCCGGCGGCCGGCACCGCGGTGCGCCTGCACCTGCCCCTCGTGGCCCAGGCTGCGCGCGAGGAGGCCGCGGCCGAGCCCGGCGGGGCCCGGCCCCGGGCCGCGCCTGCCCCGGCGGCCCGGGTGCTCGTCGTCGAGGACGACGAGGCGATCGGGGCGTTCGTGGGCCGGGCCCTGCGCGGTGCCGGGCACGACGTCGAGGTCCTGGCCAGCGCCGAGGAGGCCCTGGGTCGCCTCGAGGCCGCCCCGCCCGACCTCCTGGTCACCGACGTGAGCCTGCCGGGACTACGCGGGCCCGAGCTCGTCGCCCGCGCGCGCCGGTGGATCCCCGACCTCGCGGTCGTGCTCATGACCGGCAACGAGATGGACCTGTCCGGCGACGAGCGGGGCCAGGCGGGGGTCCTCGCCAAGCCCTTCGGCATCGACGAGCTCCGCGCGCGGGTCAGCGAGGCCCTCGGCCGCGCGTGAGACCCCGTTGCCACGGTTTCCCCTGACGCGGTGCTGCCGGCGGGGCCGCTCTCGCTACGCTGCGCCCTCGACAGTCCCGCACCGTCCCGTCGACAGGTCGAGGAGAGCATGGAACCGCTCATCGCCGAGCCCGCGCCGCTGACGAAGGAGGAGATCGCCCGCTACTCCCGGCACCTCATCATGCCCAACGTCGGCATGGAGGGTCAGGGCCGCCTCAAGGCCTCGAAGGTCCTGCTCATCGGCACCGGTGGGCTCGGCAGCCCCCTGGCGATGTACCTCGCCGCCGCCGGCGTCGGCACGATCGGGCTCGTCGACTATGACGTCGTCGACGAGACGAACCTCCAGCGGCAGGTCATCCACGGCACCTCCGACATCGGGCGGCTCAAGACCGAGTCGGCACGCGAGCGCATCCTCGACCTCAACCCCCACGTCGAGGTCGTCGTCTACGAGACGCTGCTGCGCAGCGACAACGCCCTCGAGATCATCGAGCCCTACGACGTCGTCATCGACGGCACCGACAACTTCCCCACGCGCTACCTCACCAACGATGCCTGCGTCCTGCTCGGCAAGCCCAACGTCTACGGGTCGATCTTCCGCTTCGACGGCCAGCTCAGCGTCTTCTACGCCAAGGAGGGGCCCTGCTACCGCTGCATGTTCCCCGAGCCGCCTCCGCCGGGGATGGTGCCCTCCTGTGCCGAGGGCGGGGTCTTCGGGGTCATCCCCGCGACGATCGGCGCCGGGCAGGCCACCGAGGCCATCAAGCTCCTCACCGGCATCGGCGACCCGCTCATCGGCCGCATGCAGATCTACGACGCCCTCGAGTCGCGCTGGCAGACGATCAAGGTCAACAAGGATCCCGAGTGCCCCGTCTGCGGGGAGCACCCGACGGTGACCGAGCTCATCGACTACGAGGAGTTCTGCGGGGTGCCCGCCCACGACCACGAGGACGACGACGGCGACGACCTCGCCTGGAGCATCACCCCGCGGGAGTTTGAGGAGCAGCGGGGCGAGGTCCGCCTCATCGACGTGCGCGAGCCGCACGAGTACGAGATCAGCCGCATCGAGGGCGCCGAGCTCATCCCCCTCGGCGACCTCCCCAACCGCATGCACGAGCTCGACAGCGCCGAGGACATCGTCCTGCACTGCAAGTCGGGGGTGCGCTCGATGGAGGCCCTCGAGCTGCTGCGCGGCGCGGGGTTCTCGAGGCTGCGGAACCTCCAGGGCGGCATCAACGCCTACGCCAAGCAGGTCGACGACGAGATCCCGGTGTACTGAGCCGGTGGGGGACACCGCGCCGGGAGGGTCCGGCCGCGGCTCCCTCCCGGTGCTCGCGAACGTGTCCACATGGACGACCTCGCCGATGGAGTCGCGGGTGCCGAGGCACTAGAGTCCTGCGGAGCCGACGTGGAACGATGTCCGCGTTGGCGCGCGTGCGGGCCTGCGGCGAGCGTCGTGGTTCCCGCACGGACCCCGACGCGACGGAGCCCCACCGTGACGCGACCGCAGCACGACCGCGCCACCCCTCGGGCCCTGACCTCCGGCCTCGCCGTCGCGCTCGCCGCCCTCCTCGTCGTCGCCCTCCTGCCCCCCGCGGCCGCCGACCCCGCGATCGACGACCTCGAGCGCGAGGCCGACGAGGCCCGCGAGCAGCGCGAGACGCTCTCCGCCGAGCAGGCCGAGGCCCAGGCGCGGCTCGACGAGCTCCAGGCGGAGTTCTCC
>JAWOAS010000003.1:0-3240 GCA_046498405.1 Egibacteraceae bacterium | reverse complement strand
CCGCTGTCGGTGTCGACGACGGTGAAGCGCACCGCCGCGCCCTCCGGCAGGGTCTTGAAGGCCTCGTCGGAGACGATCGCCGAGTAGTGGACGAAGACGTCCTCCTCGCCCTGCCGGGCGATGAACCCGTAGCCCTTGTCGGTGCTGAACCACTTCACCGTGCCCTCGGCCACGCCTGGCCTCCTCCCGGGGTGCGCGGAGCCGTGCCGGCGCCGCCGCGACGGTCGCGTGGGGTCGGACCGCGCCGCCACGACGGCTGCGTCGGGTCGGCTCGCGCCGTCGCGTGCTCGCCTCGCGTCGACCCGCAGCCTAGCCCAGGGCGAGCCGAGGGCTAGCCTGGGCGCCGTTGCCGCAGCGCCGCCGCGGCGCGGCCGCCACGAGCGGCGCACCGAGGCGGCACCCCCAGGGGCTGCCGGCTGCGCGCCTGCGCAGGGGTCGCCGGGCACCGGGATTGGGTAGGCCTGGGGAGGGCGCACTGCGGGGGCCGACGCACAGGCGCGCCCGGGACCGTGACGATCGACCGCGAGGAAGGTGGGCGTCCGCATGTGCGGATTCAGTGGTGAGGTACGCCTCGACGGCGGCATGGCCAGTGCCGACGCCGTGGCGCGGATGGCCGCGACGATGGGCGATCGCGGACCCGACGGCGCCGGCCTCCACGCCCAGGGCGGCGTCGCGCTCGGGCACCGGCGCCTGAGGATCATCGACCTCTCCGAGCGCGCCGCCCAGCCGATGGTCGACGCCGAGCTCGGCCTGTCGATCGCCTTCAACGGCTGCATCTACAACTACCCCGAGCTGCGCGCCGAGCTCGAGGCGGCCGGCTACCGGTTCTTCTCCAGCGGCGACACCGAGGTCGTCCTCAAGGCCTACCACCGCTGGGGCGACGCCTGCGTCGAGCGCTTCCACGGGATGTTCGCCTTCGCGCTGTCCGAGCGCGACAGCGGCCGGGTCCTCCTCGCGCGCGACCGGCTCGGCGTCAAGCCGCTCTACCTCGCGGAGTCGGCGGGGACCCTGCGCTTCGCCTCGACGTTGCCGGCCATCCTCGCCGCCGGCGGCGTCGACACCGACATCGACCCCGTCGCGCTGCACCACTACCTCAGCTTCCACGCCGTCGTGCCCGCGCCGCACACGATCCTCCGGGGGGTGGCCAAGCTCGCGCCGGCCACGACCCTGGCCATCGAGCCCGACGGGCGCCGCCACGAGCGTCGCTACTGGGAGCCGCCCTACGAGCGCGACCCCGGCAAGGCCGACTGGGACGCCGGCGACTGGGAGGAGGCGGTCCTCGAGGCCCTGCGCACCGCGGTGCGACGTCGGCTCGTCGCCGACGTCCCCGTGGGCGTGCTGCTCTCCGGTGGGCTCGACTCGAGCCTCATCGTCGGCCTGCTCGCCGAGGAGGGCCAGACCGGCCTGGCGACCTTCTCGGTGGGCTTCGAGTCGGTCGGCGGCGAGGAGGGCGACGAGTTCAAGTACTCCGACGTCGTCGCCGAGCGCTTCGCTACCGACCACCACCAGCTGCGGATCCCCACCGAGCAGATGCTGCCGGCGCTGTCGGAGACGATCGCGGCGATGTCGGAGCCGATGGTCAGCCACGATGCCGTCGGCTTCTACCTGCTCAGCCAGGAGGTCGCCAAGACGACCAAGGTCGTGCAGTCCGGCCAGGGCGCCGACGAGGTCTTCGCCGGCTACCACTGGTACCCGCCGATGGCCCACGCGAAGGGCCTCGGCGTCGACACCTACGCCGAGGCGTTCCTCGACCGCGCCCACGCCGAGATGGCCGAGGTCGTCGCGCCGGCCTACCGCCTCGAGCGCGACGCCTCCCGCGAGCTCGTCGAGGCGCACTTCGCCCGGCCCCACGCCGCGACGCCGACCGACCGCGCGCTGCGGCTCGACACCGAGGTCATGCTCGTCGACGACCCCGTCAAGCGGGTCGACAACATGACGATGGCCTGGGGCCTCGAGGCGCGGGTGCCGTTCCTCGACCACGAGCTCGTCGAGCTCGCCGCGCAGTGCCCGCCCGAGCTCAAGACCGCCCAAGGCGGCAAGGGCGTCCTCAAGGAGGCGGCCCGGCGGGTCATCCCCCCCGAGGTCATCGACCGCCCGAAGGGCTACTTCCCGGTCCCGGCGCTGAAGTACCTCCAGGGCCCCTACCTCGAGCTCGTCGCCGGGGCCCTGCGCTCGGAGCGCGCACGCGACCGGGGGCTGTTCGACCCCGACTACGTCGAGGGCCTCATCGCCGGGCACGAGCGCCGCGGCGGCGGCACCGACCCGCGCCACCTCACCCCGCTGCGGGGCAACAAGCTCTACCAGCTCGGGCTGCTCGAGCTGTGGCTGCAGTCCCAGGGGCTGTGAGCCCGCCACGGCCGCCTCAAGGAGCGCGCACATGAGCAAGGGCTACGACCACCGCGTCAACCGCGGCGACACGCTGTCGACGAAGACCTGGGAGCAGCGCCCGTCGCACGCCTCGAGCGTCATCGAGCACGACGTCGCCGTCGACTGCGGCTGGGGCCGCCTGCTCTTCGGGCAGACCTTCGGCGACCACGGCGCGCTCGCCGAGGAACTGCGACGCGAGGCCCCCAACCAGCGCGACGTCGCGCTCTACCTCCGCGACCCCCACGTCCTCGTCGCCCACACCCCCGACGAGCTCTTCATCGACCCCTCCTACACCTACCGGCTGTGGATGCACAGCTACCGCCCGGCGCGGCAGCCGGTCCGCGGGGTCGTCGTGCGCAAGATGCGCACCGAGGAGGACGCCCGCGCGACGAACCGGCTCTACCAGCGCAACGGCATGGTCGCCGCCGACCCCCAGGTGATGTGGCGCAACCAGCTCACGCCGACGTTCACCTACCTCGTGGCCGAGGACGCCGACACCGGGGAGGTCATCGGCACCGTCACCGGCGTCGACCACGCCTTCGCCTTCGGTGACCCCGAGTCCGGCGCGAGCCTGTGGTGCCTCGCCGTCGACCCCCAGGCGCGCAAGCCCGGCGTCGGCGAGGCCCTCGTGCGCACCCTCGCCGAGCGCTACCAGGCCCGCTCCCGCGCCTACCTCGACCTCTCGGTCCTCCACGACAACGCCGCGGCGATCCGCCTCTACGAGAAGCTCGGCTTCGAGCGCGTGCCGGTGTTCTGCGTCAAGCGCAAGAACCCCATCAACGAGCCGCTCTTCACCGCCGCGCCGCCGCCCGACGACCTCAACCCCTACGCGCGGATCATCGCCGAGGAGGCGATGCGCCGCGGCATCAGCGT
>JAWOAS010000170.1:0-3355 GCA_046498405.1 Egibacteraceae bacterium | reverse complement strand
GCGGTCCAGGACATGCTGCCCGTCCTCGAGAAGGTCATGCAGGGCGGTCGTCCGCTCCTGATCATCGCCGAGGACATCGAGGGCGAGGCACTGGCGACGCTGGTGGTCAACAAGATCCGCGGCACCTTCCAGTCGGCCGCCGTCAAGGCGCCGGGCTTCGGCGAGCGCCGCAAGGCCATGCTGCAGGACATCGCGATCCTGACCGGTGCCCAGGTCATCTCCGAGGAGGTCGGGCTCAAGCTCGAGAACACCACCCTCGACCTGCTCGGCCGCGCCCGCAAGGTGGTGGTCACCAAGGACGAGACCACCATCGTCGAGGGTGCTGGTTCCGACGAGGACATCAAGGGCCGCGTCGCGCAGATCACCGCGGAGATCGAGAAGACCGACTCCGATTGGGACCGCGAGAAGCTCCAGGAGCGGCTCGCGAAGCTCTCCGGTGGGGTGGCGGTCGTCAAGGTCGGTGCCGCGACCGAGACCGAGCTCAAGGAGGTCAAGCACCGCATCGAGGACGCCCTGTCCGCGACGCGTGCGGCCGTCGAGGAAGGCATCGTCGCTGGTGGCGGGACCTCCCTGCTGCAGGCCGAGACCGGCATCGACAACCTCGAGCTCGAGGGTGACGAGGCCACGGGTGCTCGCATCATCCGCCAGGCGCTCTCCGCGCCGCTGTACTGGATCGCGTCGAACGCCGGGCTCGAGGGTTCCGTCGTCGTCGAGCGGGTCCGTGGCATGGAGGCCGGTCAGGGACTGAACGCCCTGAACGGCGACTACGAGGACCTGATCAAGGCCGGCGTCATCGACCCGGCCAAGGTCACCCGGTCCGCGCTCCAGAACGCGGCATCCATCGCGGGTCTGCTGCTCACCACCGAGGCGCTGATCGCCGACAAGCCGGAGCCCGAGTCGGGCGACGCCGGTGGCGGTCACGACCACGGCATGGGTGGCATGGACTTCTGATGCCCCCGTCCGGTGCCTGAGGGCACCGGTCCGTAGCACCTCGCAGCACGGTGACGGCCCCGCTCCGGCGGGGCCGTCACCGTTGCGGCCGTGGCCATATGGACAGGGCAGTCGTCGGCGCACCGGCGGACTTGCTGGTTGGCTGCTCCAGTTTTGCGGCTAGCGGTCGACGTTGCGAAGGAAGGCAGCCACCGCACGTCGGATTCCCCCTGACGACCCTGAGCCATGAGGCCCTGAGCCCTGAGGCCCTGAGCGCTGAGCGAGCACATCATGCCATCCAGAACACCCGAACGTCACCGCCGAGACCTGCGCGTGCTCATGCGCGCGCTGCTGGCGACGGGCTTGTTGGTCGCTCTCTACGGGACGGGTATCGCCATGGCCTCCGACGACCCGGTGTTCGTCGACACGGAGGGGCGCGGCCACGAGGAGGCGGTGCAGGCGCTCGCCGTCGAAGGCGTCGTCGTCGGCTGCCAGGAGCAGCAGTTCTGCCCCGACGAGCAGCTGACGCGGGGCCAGTTCGCCTCGATGGTGACGGCGGCGCTCGGGTTGGATCCCCTCGAGCAGGGCCCCTTCGAAGATCTCGACGGCGACGTCCACGAACAGAACGTGAACGCCATCGCCGAAGCCGGCATCGTCGACGGATGCGGCGACGACGCCTTCTGCTCAGGTGCACCGATCACGCGAGAGCAGTTGGCGTCGATGCTGGTTGAGGCGTTCGAGCTGCCGGAGACGGATGGGCTCTTCTTCGATGACGGAGGCGTGACACACGGCGCCAACGTGCAACGCCTGGCGGCCGCCGGTCTCACTGCCGGCTGCGGGGACCCTCTGACCCATTACTGTTCCGGCGATCCGCTGCTGCGCTGGGAGGCAGCGACCTTCCTGGCTCGTGCACTCGATCTGGTCGAGCGCGTGGAGCTGGCGCCCCTGGAGGAACGGCGCGAGGAGCAAGCACGCATCGACGCGGAGCGCCAGGCACGTCTCGAGGCCGAGCGAGAGGCCCAGAGGCAGCAGGAGGAACAGGAACGGCTGGAGCGCGAGAAGGCAGCACAGGAAGCTGCACGGCTGGCGATGTGGGAGTCGCTCGCCGAGTGCGAGTCCAACCGGAACTGGCAGATCAACACCGGGAACGGCTTCTACGGCGGGCTCCAGTTCATGCTGGAGACCTGGCAGTCGGTCGGTGGCTCCGGGTACCCCCATCAGGCTTCGAAGGAAGAGCAGATCTACCGCGCCGAACTCCTGCTGCAGAAGCCCTGGGCGACCTTCTCGAACCAGTGGCCTGCGTGCTCCCAGCTCCTCGGACTCGGCTGATCGAGCGGAGGCGCGGGACATCGCTGCCGACGCTGAGGACGCCACCGGGCGTGAGGACGTAGCGGTTGCTGTGGCCTACCCCGGCCCCTGCGGATCGGGGCTCGCGGTCAGCCGGTCGGCAGTCGCAGAACCAGCGCGTCGAGGGCAGGCACCCGCAGCGCGGCATCGTCGCTGCTGCCGGTGTCCACGTCGGATAGCGATGGCGCGACGACCTCCTCGGCGTCCTCGAGCACAGCCAGGTCCGGCCAGGCGGCGTCGGCGAGCACGTCGCGGAGGTCGGCTGCTACCTCGCCGTTGTTCAGGGCGACGAGCAACCGATCGTCGCCGTGGACGCGCTCGAACACCCAGACGTCGCCGGCGCCGACCACCTCGAGGTAGCGGCCGGAGTGCAGGGCCGGTGTGGTGGTGCGAGCGCGGGCGAAGGTGGCCACCCGGGCCAGGAGGTCGTCGTCCCAGGTCGACCAGATGTCCCGGTCCCAGGGCATCGGCTCGCGGAACCACCGGTCCGCGAAGTCCGCCTCGGGCGGCAGCGCATCGGTCTGCGAGCTGCCGACCTCGTCGCCGTAGTAGATGGTCGGCAGGCCGGGCAGGGTCAGGATCGCGGCGTACGCCAGCGCAACGCGGCGCGCATCGTCATCGGCCTCGTGGGCGAAGCGTGGTTGGTCGTGCGAGGACAGGTAGCTCTGCTGGCGGGGCTGCGTCGCGTCGGGCAGGCCCTGCTCGTCGAGTGTCGCGGCGATCGGCATCGAGACCGCGCGGACGTCGCCCTCGCCCGCGAAGGTCGCGAGCAGCCGGTCGCGCAGCGGGAACGCGGTCGCCGCGTCCAGCACGTCGCCGTAGGAGTTGATGGTGGTCAAGGGCGCCCAGACCTCGCCGATGACCAGCGTCTCCGGCCAGCGCCGGTCGAGCTCCGCATCGAACGCCCGCCAGAAGTCGCGCGACGGGCCCTGGACGTGATCGAGACGGAAGCCGTCGACGCCGAGGTCATCGAGGTAGAACGGGAGCACCTCCTCGAAGACGTGATCGCGGACCGGTGGATGGTCGAGGTCCAGCTGGGGGAGCTCGGGCAGGCCCGCGAAGGACGCGTAGTCGCTGG
>JAWOAS010000097.1:0-16523 GCA_046498405.1 Egibacteraceae bacterium | reverse complement strand
AGGGTCGAGGCGATCGCCACGCCCTCGCGCTGGAGGAACTCCACCGCCTGCTCTTGCGCGAGGGCGAGGAGCTCGGCGACGTCGGTGCCCTCCTCGATGAACGGCAGGCCCTCGTCGAGGAGCTCCTCGAGCTGGTCGATGCCCGACTCGACCTCCTCGACGATGCCGGGCGCCTCGGCGGCGATCTGCGGTGCGAGGAGACCCGCCCCGCCGAGGACGACGAGGAGGAAGGCGGCGATCGTCAGCAGCGAGGCCAGCGCCGCGGGCACCCGCCGCCGGGTCAGCCAGTCGCTCGCGGGGCTCAGCAGCGCGGCGGGGAAGAGCGCGAGGATGAGCGGGACGGCCACGATCGACAGCTCGCTGAGGACCATGGCGAGCAGCACGCCGACGCCGACGACGCCGAGCAGCGCCCACGCCCGACCGCCGAGGCGCACGAAGCGCGTCTGCCACCACGGCGCCGGCTCGGGCCCCCGGGGCGCCGCCGGC
Source organism: Egibacteraceae bacterium (assembly GCA_046498405.1). Lineage (GTDB taxonomy): Bacteria > Actinomycetota > Nitriliruptoria > Euzebyales > Egibacteraceae > T1Sed10-49. Next base: position 16,037 of record JAWOAS010000097.1, on the reverse strand, counting down.
TGGCGCGACCCCACCGCCGGGGTTCCAGCGGGTCCGGCCCGCCGCGCGCGTGCGCGCTCCCGCGCCATCGTTGCCACCTCCCGTCGTCGCCTGCGGGAGGGGACGCTAGCGCCTCGCCGGCGCGTTGTCGCGGTGCGCCCCGGCCCCGGCGCGCTCAGGCGGAGAGGTGCGCGGCCAGGGCCCGCAGCAGCGGGCCGATGTCGCGGGCGTCGGCCTGCTCGCGGATCGAGTGCATCGACAGGATCGGCGCGCCGACGTCGACGGTGGGCAACCCGAGCCGTGTCGCGGTCAGCGGGCCGATCGTCGAGCCGCAGGGCAGGTCGGCCCGCGAGACGTAGTGCTGGGCGCGCACGCCGGCCTGGGCGCACGCGGCGAGGAAGCCCGCGGCGCTGGCCGCGTCGGTGGCGTAGGCCTGGCCGGCGTTGCTCTTGACGACCGGGCCCCCGCCGAGGGCGGGCTGGTGCGAGGGCTCGTGGCGGTCGGCGTAGTTGGGGTGCACCGCGTGGGCGGTGTCGCAGGAGACGAGCAGCGACCGGCGCACCGCGCGGGCGCGGTCCTCGCGGTCGCCGCCGGTGGCGGCGACGAGGCGGTCGACGACGTCGGCGAGGAACGAGCCCGCGGCCCCCTCGGCGCTGCCGCTGCCGACCTCCTCGTGGTCGTTGGCGACGAGGACCGCGGTGGCAGCGCCCGGCTCGGCGGCCAGCAGCGCGTGCAGGCCCGCGTGGCAGGACGAGAGGTTGTCGAGGCGCCCGGCGCGCACCGCCGAGCCGGCCCGAGACGCCGGCTGGGCATCGGCGAGGACGAGGTCGTGGGCGAGGACGTCCTCGCCGTCGCGGCCCGCGCTCGCGGCGAGGGCCTCGAGCAGCGGGGGCAGGGCGTCGTCCTCGAGGCCGGCGACCGGCACGAGGTGACGCTGGGGGTCGGGCTTGAGGCCCTCGGTGCGCACGCTGCGGTCGAGGTGGATGGCCAGCGAGGGGATCCGCAGCGGCCCGCCGTCGAGGAGGGCGAGGCGGGACTCGGGCCGGGCGCCGGGGGTCCCGGGGCGCAGGAGCAGGCGCCCGGCGACGTCGAGGTCGCGGTCGAACCACGTGTGGTAGAGCACGCCGCCGTAGGGCTCGACGCCGGCGAGGCGGTAGCCGTGCCGGCGCACGTCGAAGGTCGGGCGCAGCCGGAAGGTCGGCGAGTCGGTGTGGGTGCCGACGAGGCGCAGCCCCGCCTCGGCCGGGGCGTCGGTGCCGACGCGGAAGGCGATGAGCGAGCCGCCGTCGCGGACGACGTAGCGGCGGTCGCCCGGCGCCAGGGTCCAGGCGTCCTCCTCGGCGAGGGGGCGGTAGCCCGCGGCGTCGAGGCGCCGGGCCATCTCCGCGACGACGTGGAACGGCGAGGGGCCGGCATCGACGAACGCGCAGAGGTCCGCGGCGAGGTCGTCGTCGGTGCGGGGGGCGTCGGGCGCGCAGGGCTCGTCAGGTCTCGTCATGGGCCGGGAGTCTACGAGCCGGCCCCCGCCGTGAGGCGTTGCACAGCGTAGGCGATCCCTCACCGCATGGTGCACAGGGTCGGGGGGCGAGGCGAAGTGGGGCATCTCTGACGGGCCGGATGGCCCTCGTCGGCGCCGCGGACCTGTACTACATCTCCCGTCGGGAACGATCATCCCCACAGGGACGTGCAGGTCCGACCTACGCACCTCCCGCAGCGTTGACGCCGATGCGGTCCAGAGGAGCCGGAGCGGCAGGGGCAGCGTCGCCAGTGACGCCGTCGGTGCCTGGCGAGGGGCCTGCCGCGAGGGCGCGGCCGCGAGGGAGCGAGGGCATGCCTCTCGGAGCCCGAGTCGAGGCGGGCACGGCGTCACGCCACGATGCGCGGCCGTGGGCCCGGCCCCCGCTGCGCGCCACCCGACCCCCGTCGCCGTCGATGACGCGCGCCCACCTCACGCAGGAGGAGAGACGACCATGATCCGAACGAGAGCTCTGCTGGTCTCCGTCGTAGCGCTGCTCGCCGCGCTCACGCTGCTCGTCGCCGGCTGCGAGTCCGAGGACGAGCCGGCGCTGGCCGACGAGGTGGGCCTGTCGATGGGCGCGGGGTCGCCGGGGGGTACCTACTTCCCGCTCGGGGTCGCGATGGCCGACACCTGGCGCGCCCTCGTCGACGTCGACGTGAGCACCCAGACCACCGGTGGCTCGGTGCCCAACCTGCAGTTCCTCGGCGGTGGCGCCATCGACGTCGCGATCGCCTTCAACGACGTCGGTGTCGCCGCCTACGAGGGCGTCGGCCTCTTCGGCGGCGAGCCCACCGCCGTCGAGTCGCTCGGCAACGTCTACCCCGAGGTCGTCCAGGTCATCGCCCGCGCCGACGCCGACCTCGAGACCGTCGCCGACCTCGCCGGCGCGCGGGTCTCGCTCGGCCCCGAGGAGAGCTCCACCGCGCTGACCGCGCGGTCGCTGCTCGGCCACGCCGGCCTCGACGCCGACGCCGACCTCGACGCGGTGACGGCGCCCTTCGACGAGGCCGCGGGCTCCCTTGAGGCCGGCGAGCTCGACGCGGTCGTGGCCATCGGCCCGCCCGGCGCGCAGGCCATCGAGGACCTCGCCGCGAGCGTCGACATCGAGTTGCTCAGCGTCGGTGAGGAGGCCCAGGAGGCCTTCGTCGCCGAGAGGCCGAGCCTGTCGCCGCACTACGTGCCGGCGTTCACCTACACCGGCCAGGACGACGACGCCGAGACGCTGACGTACTGGGCGACCCTCTACGTCGCCGAGGGCTTCGACGACGACGTGGCCTACGAGCTGACCCGCGGGCTCTACGAGGGCGAGGACCTCATCGCCGACACCGTGCCGGTGGGCGACGAGGTCGACATCCTCAACGCCGCCAAGGGCCTCGGGCCGATCCCGCTCAACGAGGGCTCCGAGCGCTACCTCGACGAGCAGGGCGCGGCCGAGGAGGGCGACGACCTCGAGTAGGCCGCCGCGCCCGGCCCGCGGCCAGGCGGGCCGGGCGCGGTCAGGACGCGTCGTCGCTGGCGACGTCGAGGCCGGCGAAGGCGTCGTCGAGCAGCGCGCGCTCCTCGAGCTCGTGGATCGTCTGGCTGCCGGTCGCCGGGCTCGGGCTCTCGACGCGCGCAGCGTGGCGCAACGTGTAGTCCTCGCGCAGCAGTCGGTGCAGTCGCAGGTGGGCGAAGGTCCACGCGCCCATGTTCTCCGGCTCGTCCTGCACCCAGACGACCTCCCCCGCGTGGGGGTGCGCGGCGATCGCCGCGAGGATCTGCTCCTGCGGCCAGGGGTAGAGCTGTTCGACGGCCACGACCGCGGCGGGCGCGCCACGGCGGTCGCGCTCGGCGCGCAGCGTGTGGACGATCTTGCCCGAGCACAGCAGGACGCGGCGGGTGCCGGCCGGGGCGTCGTCGTCGGGCAGGACCTCGGCGAAGTGGCCCTCCTCGAAGGCCCGCGCGGGGCTCATCGCCTCCCGGGCGCGGAGCATGCCCTTCGGGGTGAGCACGACGAGGGGCTTGCGGACCTCGCGACGCATCTGCCGGCGCAGGAGATGGAAGTACTGCGCGGCGGTCGTGGGCTGGGTGACCTGGATGTTGTCGGCGGCCGAGAGCGTGAGGAAGCGCTCGAGCCGCGCCGAGGAGTGCTCGGGGCCCTGGCCCTCGTAGCCGTGCGGCAGGAGGAGGACGAGGCCGGAGGTCTGCTCCCACTTCGCCTCCGCGGCGACGACGAACTGGTCGAGGACGACCTGCGCGCCGTTGACGAAGTCGCCGAACTGCGCCTCCCACGCCACGAGGGCGTCCTTGCGCACGACCGAGTAGCCGTACTCGAAGCCGACCGCCGCGAACTCCGAGAGCAGCGAGTCGTAGAAGGCGACCGGGGCCTGCTCGTCGTCGAGGTTGGCCAGCGGCACCCAGTCGTCGCCGCCGTCGGCGGGCACGAGGTGGGCGTGGCGCTGACTGAACGTGCCACGGCGGGAGTCCTGGCCGGCCAGGCGCACCGGGGTGCCCTCGAGGGCCAGCGAGCCCAGCGCGAGCGCCTCGGCCATCGCCCAGTCGACCGCGTCGTCGTCGAGCATGCTCCGGCGCTTCTCGAGCTGGCGCGCGAGCTTGGGGTGCACCGCGAAGCCCTCCGGCCAGGAGGTCACCGACCCGACGATGCGCTCGAGGACCTGCCGGTCGACGCCGGTGGGCACCGGTGGCAGGACGCCGACGCCGCCGGGCGCCCGCAGCTCCTCGGGCAGCTCCGGTGACGAGGCCCGGGTCTCGGCGAGCGCGGACTCGAGCTTGCCGCGGAAGGCGTCGAGGGAGGCCTCGGCCTCGTCGACGGTGATGTCGCCGCGGTTGACGAGCTCCTCGGTGTAGATCTTGCGGACGCTGCGCTGCTGCTCGATCGCCGCGTACATCGTCGGCTGGGTGTAGGAGGGGTCGTCACCCTCGTTGTGGCCGTGCCGGCGGTAGCACAGCAGGTCGACGACGACGTCCTTGGCGAAGCGCTGGCGGAACGCGAACGCCAGGCGCATGACCCGGACGCACGCCTCGGGGTCGTCGCCGTTGACGTGGAAGATCGGCGCCTGGACGGTCTTGGCGACGTCGGTGGCGTACTCGCTGGAGCGGCCCTGGTGGGGCGCGGTCGTGAAGCCGAGCTGGTTGTTGATGACGAGGTGGACGGTGCCGCCGGTGCCGTAGCCGTCGAGCTGGCTCATCGCGAAGGTCTCGGCGACCACGCCCTGCCCGGCGAAGGCCGCGTCGCCGTGGACGAGCAGGGGCAGGACCGGCGTGCGCGCGCCGGGCTCGGCGCCCTTGCGGTCGAGCAGCGCGCGGGCCATGCCGACGACGACGGGGTCGACGGCCTCGAGGTGGCTGGGGTTCGACGACATCTCGACGTCGATCGTCGTGCCGGAGGGTGCGTGGTGGCGCCCCCGCGCGCCGACGTGGTACTTCACGTCGCCGGACCCCTGGACGCTGTCGGGGTCGATGTCGCCCTCGAACTCGCGGAAGATCTTGTCGTAGTCCTTGCCGAGGATGTTCGTGAGGACGTTGAGCCGCCCCCGGTGGGCCATGCCCATGACCGCCTCGTCGATGCCGGCCTCGGCGGCGTCGGACAGCAGCGCGTCGAGCATGGGGATCGCCGCCTCGGCGCCCTCGAGGCCGAAGCGCTTGTGCCCGATGTACTTCGTGTGGAGGAAGCGCTCGAAGGCCTCGGCGTCGTTGAGCCGCTCGAGGATGTGGACCTGCTCGTCGTGGGTCAGGCCGGTCTCGACGCCCTCGACGTGCCCTTGGATCCAGACCTTCTCCTCGGGCTCGGCGATGTGCATGTACTCGACGCCGACCGAGCGGCAGTAGGCGTCGCGCAGGGTGCTGATGATCCCCGACAGCGTCATGCGCTCGCTGCCGGCCAGCCCCCCGGTGAGGAACTCGCGGTCGAGGTCCCACAGCGTCAGGCCGTACGTCGCCGGGTCGAGCTCGGGGTGCAGCTCGGGGAAGGAGTCGTAGAGCGGGTTGAGGTTGGCGATGAGGTGCCCGCGCACCCGGTACATGTTGATGAAGCGCCCCACGGCGATCTGCTTGGCCGCGGCGGTGTCGCCCTGCGCGGTGGTCAGCAGGCGCGAGGACTCGTCGGCGTGCCAGCGCACCGGCTCGAAGGGCACGTGGAGGCTCTCGAAGACCTCGTCGTAGAAGTCGCGCTCGCCGAGCAGGAGCTCCTCGACGGCCTTGAGGAAGAGCCCCGACTCGGCGCCCTGGATGACCCGGTGGTCGTAGGTCGAGGTCAGGGTGATGACCTTGCCCACGCCCATCTCGGCGAGCAGGCGCGGGTCGGCGGCCTGGTACTCGGCGGGGAAGCCGATGGCGCCGACCCCGAAGATCGCGCTCTGGCCCGGCATGAGCCGGGGCACGCTGCCGACGGTGCCCAGCGTGCCGGGGTTGGTCAGCGTGGCCGTCGTCTCGGCGAAGAGCTCGGCGTCGAGCTCGCCGGCGCCGACCCGGCGCACCGCCTCCTCGTAGGCGCGGTGGAAGGCCGCGAAGTGCTGGTTGGTGACGTCCTTGATGCTCGGCACGAGCAGCGTCCGCGTGCCGTCGGCGCGCGGCACGTCGACGGCGAGGCCGAGGTTGACCTGCTCGGGGCGGTGGAGGTAGGGCCTGCCGTCGGCGTCGGTGTGGTAGGTGCTCGTGATCGCCGGGACCTCGGCCATGGCCTTGACGAGCGCCCAGCCGATGAGGTGGGTGAAGCTGACCTTGCCGCCGCGGGTGCGCCGCAGCTGGTTGTTGATGATGCGACGGTTGACCTCGAGGAGCTTGGCGGGGACCTCGCGGATCGACGTCGCGGTGGGCACGCCGAGGCTCGCCTCCATATTCTCGGCGATCGTCGCGGCGACCCCGCGCAGTCGCCGGGCGCCCTCGGGTGGGCCGCCGTCGGGTGGCGCCGCCGGCTCGGCGCGCGCCGGGCGCCCCCCGTTGCGGGGCTCGGCCGGCGGTGCGGCCGGGGCCTCGCGGGCCTCCTCGGCCGGTGGCGCGGCCGGGGCCCCGCGGGCCTCCTCGGCCGGTGGCGCCTCGCGCGCGGTGGCCGCCGCCCCCGCCGCGGCCTCTGCGGCTCCGTCTCCGTCCCCGCTGCGGCGACCGTGCGAGCGCGGCGGCCCGGTCTCCCACGCGGGACGGTAGTCGCTGAAGAACTCCCGCCAGCTCTCGCCGACCGCGTCGGGGTCGGCGAGGTACTCGCGGTACATCTCGTCGACGAGCCAGGTGTTCGTGCCGAAGCGTCGCTGCTCAGCCATCGCCTTCGTCCATCGCTCGTGTGGTGCGGGCCTGCCTGCCGCGGACCGCGACCCCGATGCTATCGGCCGTGCGCGGCCGTTCGGGCGCGGGCGCGGCGTCCTACCCTGGCGCGAGCGGCCGGCCCGATGAGCGGAGGAGCGATGGCCACCGAGCGTCTCGAGTTCGACGGTGCGACGGGCTCGCGCCTGGCGGGGGTGCTGCACGTGCCCGACGGCGAGGCCCGGGGCAGCGTGCTCCTCGCGCACTGCTTCACCTGCTCGAAGGACCTCCACACGATGACGCGGCTGGCCTCGGGGCTCGCCGAGGCCGGCTACGCCGTCCTGCGCTTCGACTTCACCGGGCTCGGGGAGTCGGGTGGGGCGTTCGTCGAGACGACGGTGTCGACGAACGTCGCCGACCTGCGGCGGGCCGCGCTCGCGCTCATCGAGCGCGGGCTGGGACCGTGCGCGATGGTCGGCCACAGCCTCGGGGGCGCGGCGACGCTGCTGGCCGCCGGCGACCTCCACACCGTGCGCTCGCTGGCGGTCCTCGGCGCGCCGCTCGCGCCCGCGCACGTGCGCCGCCTGCTCGCCGACGCCGCGCCGGCCATCGAGCGCGAGGGCCAGGCCACCGTCGAGATCGGCGGGCGGCCCTTCCCGATCGCGCAGTCCTTCCTCGACGACCTCGACCGCCATCCCGCCGGCGAGCACCTCGCCGACCTCGGCCGCCCGCTGCTCGTCGTCCACGCCGTCGACGACGCCGTGGTCGACGTCGCCGAGGGCGAGGCGATCTTCGCCGCCGCCGCCCAGCCCAAGGCCTTCGTGCCGCTGCTCGACGCCGACCATCTCCTGTCCTCGCGGTCGGCGGCCGACGCGGCGCTGGCCACGATCACGACGTGGCTCGACCGCACCCTGTGAGCGGCGGCCCCGCGGGCGGGCACGACGAGGACGCGGGGGATCCCGCGCGCGAGGGCGTCGGCGTCGGCCCGCACCCCGGGCCGTGGCCGGCCGATCCCCGCCTCGACCCCGAGCTGCTCGCCGGCGGGGACCGCCGCAACGTCGCCGACCGCTACCGCTACTGGCGCGTCGAGGCCATCGCCGCCGACCTCGCCGCGCGCGCCCGCCCGGTGCACGTCGCCGTCGAGAACCTCCAGCACGACTTCAACATCGGCTCGATCGTGCGCACCGCCAACGCCTTCGGCGCCGCCGGCGTGCACATCGTCGGCCGCCGCCGCTGGAACCGGCGCGGGGCGATGCGCACCGAGGCCTACCTCGCGGTCCACCACCACGACGACCTGCCCGCGCTCACCGCGTGGGCGGGGCGGGCCGGCCTGCCGATCGTCGGCGTCGACAACCTGCCCGGCGCGGTCGACCTGCGCGACGTCGCGCTGCCCGCCGCGGTCGTCCTCCTGCTCGGCCAGGAGGGCCCGGGGCTGTCGCCCGCCGCGCGGGAGGCCGTCGATGCCGTCGCCGCGATCCCGCAGGTCGGCTCGACGCGCTCGATCAACGCCGGCGCGGCCGCGGCGATCGCCCTGTGGGAGTGGGTGCGCCGCCACGACCCCCGCTGAGGTCAGCGCGGGGAGGCGCCACCGAGGACGTCGGCGGGCTCGAGGCGCCCGCCCGCCTCGGCGAACTCCCGGGCGGCGTCGGCGCGCAGCTCGGCGTCGGTGAGGACGTCGGCGGCGGTCAGGGCCAGGCCGATCGCCCCGTCGATCGTGCTCTCGTCGGCGCGGGGCGAGGCCGCCCACTCGGCGAACTCCGGGGCGTGGATCGTGACGTCCGGCGGGGCGATCGCCAGCGTGGGGTGGATCGCGGGCACCCGTACGCTGACGTTGCCGAGGTCGGTCGAGCCGGTGAACTCCTGCGGCACGACGCCCGGGGGCAGCGCCCGCCGGCCGCGACGGGCGACGTTCTCGGCGTAGCGCGCGGCGAGGGCGCTGTTGTTGCGGACCGGCAGGTAGACCGGGCACGGCTCCCAGTCGGTCTCGAGCTGGGTGCCGGTGGCGATGGCCGCTGCCTCGAAGACCTCCCGGGCCCGCCCGACGAGCTCGGCGAGCGTCTCGGGCTCGGCCGAGCGCAGGTAGAACTGCGCGCTGGCCCGGTCGGGGACGATGTTGGGCCGGCTGCCGCCGTCGGTGATGATGCCGTGCACCCGGTCGCTCGAGAGCATGTGCTGACGCAGGGCCGCGACGCCCTGGTAGGCCGCCACGACGGCGTCGAGGGCGTTGCGGCCGAGGTGGGGCATCGCCGCGGCGTGGGCGGCGCGGCCGTGGTAGGTGACGCTGACCTGCTGCACCCCGAGCCAGGTGTGCTCGGCGACGTCGAAGCCTGCCGGGTGGAGCATGATCGCGGCGTCGAGCCCGTCGAAGCCGCCCTCGCGGGCGATGAGCTCCTTGCCGCCCCCACCCTCCTCAGCGGGGCAGCCGATGAGCTCGACGGCGCCGCCGAGCTCGCCGATCGCCTCGGCGACGGCGAGGTAGGCGCCGACGGCGGTGGCGCAGATGACGTTGTGCCCGCAGGCGTGGCCGATGCCCGGCAGCGCGTCGTACTCGGCGAGGACCGCCACGCGCGGGTGTCCCTGCCCGGCGACGGCGCGCAGGGCGGTCGGCAGGCCGTAGGCGCCGATCTCGGGTGCATGGCCGGCGGCCTCGAGGACCCGCGCGACGGTGGCCACCGCCGCGTGCTCGCCGAAGCCGAGCTCGGGGTTGGCGTGGATCTCGTGCGACAGCGCGACGAGGTCCTCGGCGCGGGCGGTCACCGCGGCGCTGATCCGCTCGACGAGCTCGGTGGGCGCCCCCGCGTGGGCCGAGCGCGCGGGCTCGGCGTCGGCGAGGTCGCGCTCGAGCCGGGCGAAGCGCGCCGCCAGCGCCCCCGGGTAGGGCGTGGCCGGCGGGTCGTACGGGCTGCGGGGCGTGGTCTCCATGGCCGGGACGCTACCGCCTCGGTGCGGCCCGCGCGCGCGACGGGCGGCCTCACCCCAGGGCCCATCCGGCCCCTGCGCCGGCCGACAGCAGGGCCACCGCGCGCAGGGGGAACTGCACGGCGCGCGCCGCGCGCGGGTCGAAGCGGGCCAGCGCGGCCCGGTGCGCTGCGGCGATCGTGAGGAGATGACCGGCGAGCAGGACCGCCGCCGCCAGCGCCCCGGCCGCGGGCGCGGCCAGGCCGAGGGCCGGCAGGAGCACGGCGAGGTGGCCGGCGAGGGCCCAGCCGGCCACGCCCGGCAGCGCCGCGACCAGGAGGTAGGGCCGGAGCGCCGTGAGGCGCAGCAGCGCCGCGCTGCCGAGCAGGGCGACGACGAGCCAGCCGGCGGTGGCCAGGGGGCTGTGCTGGCCGGCGAGCCCCGGCAGCGGGGCGAGCGCGACGACCGCGGGCGCGACGGCGGCCGCGGCCAGCGCGAGGGTGCCCCGGACGGGCTCCTCGGCGGTCAGCGCGGCGGCGGGGCTGCGCCACACCCACCCCGCGTCGCGCCGCGCGAGCGGGGCGAGGCGCGCCAGGACCGTCGACAGCGCCGTGGCCGGGTCGGCGTAGTGCAGCGACCGCCGGCCCGCCAGGCGCCCGAGCGCCGCGGTCGCCCCGAGCCAGGCCACGACGACCCCGGCGGCGACGCTGGCCGTGGCGGGCCGGGCGGCGGCGTGCGCGGTGGTCGCGAGCAGCGCCAGCAGGGCCAGCGCGACCGCGGCGGGCCACACCCCGAGCGCGGCGAGGCGCGGCGGCGCGGGCCGGTCGCGGGCGAGCAGGGCGGGAGGGCCGAGGCGGTCCCACGTCCTGCCGGTGACCGCGGTCAGCGCGACGGCGGCCAGCCACCCGAGGGCGGCCGGGGCGGCCAGCGCGGTCACTGGCGCGGTGCCGAGTGCGACGAGCGCCGCGGCCGCGAGGCCGGCGGCCAGCGCGGCCGGGACCGCGGCGAGGGCGACGTCGAGCCCGCGTGAGAGTGGGTGGGGCAGCGCCCGCACGCGTGCTGGTGGCACGATCCCCTGGCGCGCCGCGGGGCGGGAGGAGTGCCACGCGGCGCTCGCGGCGAGCGCCGCAGCGGCCAGCGCCGCCGCGAGCGGTCCGGCCGTCATCGGCGCTCGGCTCCCTCCATCGCGGGCCTCTAGGCTAGGGGCGCGACGCGCCGGGGGCGCCGGCCCGGGCGCGGTGCCGCGCGACCCGGCGGTCGGTACCGTCGACGACGACGCGCTGACGTGGCCACGAGGCCGGGACAGGAGCCGCGAGGATGAGCCCCTGGGACATCGTCTCCCGCTGGACCAACGCCTTCCTGCTCGTCATCGTCGGCTTCATCGGCTTCGACACGCTCTTCTACCTCCTCGAGGCCAACGAGGCCAACGTCATCGTCGCCTTCGCCGGCGCCGGCGCCGGCTTCTTCCTCGCCCCCTTCCAGGGCATGTTCGAGGACCAGGACACGCTGCTGACCGCGCTCGTGGCCGTGCTCGGCTACGCCCTGCTCGTCGGCGTCGTCCTCGCGGTGACCCGGGCGGTGCAGGCCAGCGTGCGGCGCAGGGCGCTGCGGGCCGGGCGCCGTGTCGACTGGGAGCACCCCCAGGCCCCGCCCCCGCCACCGGCCGCCCCGGCCCGGGAAGCCACGACCCTGCCCGGCGGCGCCGAGCTCACCGAGCCCGACCCCGCCGTGGCGGGGCCTCCCGCGCCCCCCGACGACCCCGACGGGCAGGCGCGGTTCGATGAGACCCAGCGCGTGGCCGACGGCGACGAGGCCCCGCCGGCCAGCGACGACGAGGCGACCCGCCCCATCGACCGTGGGGGCCCGGCGGGATCGTGAGGCCGGCGGCCCGGCGCCGGAGCTCGCCGGCGGGCCGGCGCCCCACCTCTGGACGACGCGGCGGCGAGCCCGGCGCGGCTCACTACGCTGGGGGGCATGAGTGACGCGCTGCGCTGGACGACCGACGACCTGCCCGAGCTCCGTGACCCGGTGCTCCTCATTGCCCTCGACGGCTTCGTCGACGCCGGGGACGTGGGGGAGAGCGCCGCGCTCTTCCTGCGCCACCGCTGGCTCGCCGAGCGCGTCGCCGAGCTCGACGGCGACACCTACCTCGACTACCGCGCACGGCGGCCCACCGCCGTCGTCGACGCCGGCGTCGTCAGCCGGGTCGAGTGGCCCCGCATCGAGCTCTCCGCCGCGCGGCTCGACGGCCCGCGCGATGCGGTGCTGCTCATCGGCCCGGAGCCGGACATGCGCTGGCATCAGCTCGTCGACGACGTCGCCGAGGCCTGCCACCGCCTCGGCGTGCGCCGGGCGGTGACCCTCGGCGCCTACCCGGCCGCCGCGCCGCACACCCGGCCGGTGACGATCTCCTACGCCGGCAACACCGCCGACGAGGGCGCCGGCGACCTCGCGGCCACCGCCGTCGGGGGCTACAGCGGCCCGGTGGGCGCGGCCACGGCGCTGCAGGCCGAGCTCGCCGCCCACGGCGTGGCCGTCCTCGGGCTGTTCGCCGAGGTGCCGCACTACATCGCCGCCTCGCCCTACCCGCCCGGCTCGTTGGCGATGGTCCGGGCCGTGGCCGACATCCTCGAGGTCGACCTCGACACCGACGAGCTCGAGACCGCCGCGCGACTGCACGCCGAGCGCGTCGACGACGCGATCAGCGAGCACGACGAGGCCGCGGAGATGGTCGCCGGGCTCGAGCAGCTCCGCGACGAGGGCGGCGCCGAGCCAGACCTGCCCTCCGGCGACGACCTCGCCGACGAGATCGAGCGCTTCCTCAGCGCCGAGGAGTGAGCCCGCTCAGCCCTGCCGGCCCGGGGTGGCCTCGAGGTTGGCGAGCCTGACCTTGCCGTGGGCCACGAGGGCGCCGTCGCCGTCGGTGATGCGGACCTCCCACAGCTGCAGGCGCCGGCCCCGCTGCAGCGGCGTGGCCTCGGCCGAGAGCTGCCCGTCGACGACCGCGCGCAGGAAGTCGGTGTGGTTGGAGACCCCGACGGCCACGCCGGAGCCGTCGAGCCAGACGTTCGCGCCGACGCTGGCGGTGAGCTCGGCCAGGGTGGCGAACACGCCGCCGTGGACGGTGCCGCCGGGCTGGTGGTGCTGCGGGGTGACGCTGAGCTCGGCGACGACGCGGTCGGGCTCGGCGACGACGGTGCGGGTGCCCATCGACTCGTCGAAGGGGCTCCTCCAGGTGGGCATGGCGTGGCGCTCCTCGATCGGGTTGCCGGCGCAGCCTACGCGGGGAAGGCTCGGGGGCGGCCCTGGCGTTGCAGGGGAGGGGAGCCCGCAGGGCGCGCACCGCACCTGCGTGACAGACCGATTGCCCGAGACCGAGGACCGCCCACGCCCTGCGTGGGCCCGGACGCAGCGAGGACGACACCCCGAGATGAGCGCCATCGACACCGCCACGACCGCTTCCTTCGAGACCGACGTGCTCGCGCGCAGCAGGCGCCAGCCCGTCGTCGTCGACTTCTGGGCCCCGTGGTGCGGCCCCTGCCACCAGCTCTCACCGCTGATCGAGCGCGTCGCCGGCCGCCATGCCGGCAAGGTCTCCGTCGTCAAGGTCAACGTCGACGAGGAGCCCCAGCTCGCCGCCCGCTACCGCGTCCAGGGCATCCCCGCGGTCAAGGGCTTCGTCGACGGCGAGGTCGCCCAGGAGTTCACCGGCGTCAAGCCCGAGCCGGCCATCGAGGACTTCTTCGCCGCGTTGCTGCCCAGCGAGGCCGACCGCCTCGTCGACGAGGCGGCGGCCTCGGCCGACCCCGAGCCGCTGCTGCGCCAGGCCCTCGCGGTCGAGCCGGCCCACGGGCAGGCGCTGGCCGCGCTCGCCGAGCGCCTCAGCGACCGCGGCGAGCACGAGGAGGCCGCCAAGCTGCTCGAGCGCGCCCCCGGCGACCCCCAGGTGGCGCAGGTGCGCTCCCGCCTCGCCCTCGCCAGCGCGCGCACCGACGCCGCGGGCCTCGCCGAGCTCGCCGCCGCGGCGGAGGCCGGCGACGCCGGCGCGCGGCTGCGGCTGGGCCGCGCCCTGGCCGCCGAGGGCTCCCACGAGCGGGCCGTCGACGAACTCCTCACCGCCGTGGGCGACCCCGAGGTGCGCGACGAGGCCCGCCAGGCGCTCCTCGAGGTCTTCGACGTCCTCGGCGGCGACGACGAGATCGTGCGCCGCGCGCGACCGCGTCTGGCCTCGGCGCTCTACGCCTAGGCCTGCGTGGGTAGCCTCACCGTCCCCGAGATCGTGAGGAGTCCTGAGCCGATGACCGAGCCGAGCAGCGAGCAGCCCCGCGCCGACCGCCGTGGCGAGGACGCCTCCGCCGGGTCGGTGGAGATCGTCAGCGACGGGGGCTCGACCGAGGGCCGCACCGCGGTGACCGACCCGACCAAGCTCATGCGCATCGCGATCATGCTGCGGGAGATGCAGGAGGAGGTCCGCCGCGCCGACCCCGACGAGGGCGGGCGCCAGCGCCTCAACGACGTCCAGCAGCGGGCCTTCACCGAGATGCGCAGCGTGCTGTCCGAGGACCTCCAGGGCGAGCTCGACAACCTCGTCATCGGCTTCGACGACGAGGTCCCCACCGAGTCCGAGGTCCGCATCGCCCAGGCCCAGCTCATCGGCTGGCTCGAGGGGCTCTTCCAGGGCATCCAGGCCGCGGTCTTCAACCAGCAGCTGCAGGCGCGCCAGCAGCTCGAGCAGATGCGCGGGCGCGGCCTGCCGCCGGGCGCGCAGCAGGCCCAGGGCGAGGGCCAGCGGCACGCCACCGGTCAGTACCTCTGAGCCGCGGGCCAGCCCCGCTCAGGACAGCAGCGCGCGGGGCCGCCCCCCTCACGACAGCAGCGCGCGGGCCTGCTGCTGCACCTCGGCCAGGCGCGCGCGGGCGGCGTCGCTCAGGCCCAGCCGCTCGGCGGGGATGACGACGAAGAGGGCCTCGGCCTCGGCCACGACCGTGCCGTCGGGGTCGCGGAGCGTGGCCTCGGTGGCCACCTTGCGGCCCTCCTCGCTGCGCACCTGCGCGGCGATCGCCAGGGGCGCGCCCAGCGGCGCCGCGGCGTGGTAGCGCACGTCGAGCTCGACGGTCAGCGCCGGCAGCCGGCGCATCGCCAGCAGGTAGCCCATGACGTCGTCGAAGGCCGCGGCCACCATCCCGCCGTGGGCGCGCCCCGGCGGCCCCTCGAAGCCGCGCTCGAGGGTGAGCGTGGCCGCCGCGCCGTCGCCGTCTCGGCGCACCTCGAGGGCGAGGCCGTGGGGGTTGGCCGGGCCCGAGACGACGCAGTCGGGGTTGTGCGAGAGCCGCTCGCCGTCGCGCGGTGGGTCCGCGAGCGCCTCGGCGAGGAGGTCGCGCTGCCGCGGGCCGCCGGCTGCGAGCCGGTCGGCCAGCGCCTCGGCGGCCTCGGCGACCTCGGTCAGCAGCGCCGGGTCGGCGTCATGGCGCACGAGCGCGTGGCCGAGGTCGCGCAGCGCTGAGGCGGCGCGCTCGCGCGGGTCGCCGGTCACCGTCCCACCCCCGGCAGCGTCCCGCGCACCGCCGAGGCGGCCCTGCCGACGGGCGAGGCCGAGCGCCGCCAGCGTCGGTGGAGCAGCCAGCCGGTCACCGCCAGCGCGCCGAGCGCCCCGGCGCCGGCGACGACCTCGCCGGAGGGCCGCGGCACCGTCGCCAGCCGCTGACGCAGCGCCACCGGGCGGGTGAAGTCGCGCACCTCCCAGCCGCGCTCGAGCGCGACGGCGCGCAGCTCCCGGTCGGGGTTGACCGCCACCGGCGAGCCGACGGCCTCGAGCATCGGCAGGTCGGTGATCGAGTCGGAGTAGGCGTAGCTCGCCGCGAGGTCGATGCCGACGGCGTCGGCCTCGGCGACGATCGCCTCGGCCTTGGCCTCGGCGTAGGCGTAGAACTCGAGCTCGCCGGCGTAGCGGCCCTCGTCGTCGATGGCCATGCGGGTGGCGATGACGTGCGGCACGCCGAGGTACTCCGCGAGCGGCTGGACGACCTCCTCGCCGGCGCTCGAGACGAGGTAGAGCCGTCGGCCCGCCCGTCGGTGCTCGGCGAAGAGGTCGAGGGCCTCCTCGTAGATGAGGGGGTCGATGACCTCCTGCATCGTCTCGCGCACGAGGCGCTTGACCCGCTCGGCGTCCCAGCCGCGGGTGAGCTCGAGCAGCGACTCCCGGGAGCGCTGCATCTTCTCGTCGTTGGCGCCGAGGAGCTGGTAGGACAGCTGGGCGTAGGCGGTCTTGAGCACGACCGAGGGGGTGATGAAGCCCTCGCGGTAGAGCTCGCGGCTGAACGCCAGGGTCGAGGACTTCGCCACGACCGTCTTGTCGAGGTCGAAGAACGCGGCGCCGCGGGCGGTCGTCTGCGCAGGCATCTCGGGG
>JAWOAS010000167.1:0-4486 GCA_046498405.1 Egibacteraceae bacterium | reverse complement strand
CCGGGGGAGTACGACGTCGCGAGCCCGATCGACGAGCCCTACGACATCGTCGCGGCCTCCCTCGCCGACTTCGTCGAGCTCACCGAGGAGCAGCGCGCGCGGGTCATCCCGTGGCTGCAGGACTTCTCGATCGGCGGGGTGACCTACGACGCCGAGAAGGTCCGCGCCCAGCTCGACGCGACGTACGACACCGGCCTCGAGGAGTGGATCCTCTGGTCACCGGGCGTGCGCTACACCGACGAGGCCATCGACCCGATGGACTGAGCCGCCCGCGCGTGGGGCAGTAGTCCCGGGCCGCGGCACACGGCGTCCCAGCCTCGCCGGCGGGGCCCGGCGCGCGATGCCTGGCGCACCGCCGGCCCCGGGGTCAGCTCGAGAGGGTCTCGGTGCCCTCGAGCAGCGCGTGGACCTCCGCGGCCCGATAGCGCCGGTGCCCGCCGAGGGTCCTGATCGACGAGAGCTTGCCGGCCTTTGCCCACCGCGTCACCGTCTTGGGGTCGACACGGAAGAGCTTGGCCACCTCCGAAGGGGTGAGCAGCTCGTCGTCGCGACGGTCTACGACCTCACCGTTGTGCATGTCCTCATGCCTCTCTCCCCCCGTCGTCGTTGGCGTCATCGTCCCATCCGGTCATGGCGGCAGACGCCATCACTATTCGTCTATACCTGAGTATACATGACCATAGCGCTTCCGAAGAGGGGGACGACCCGATTGGGGCGTTCCAGCACCCATAGTAGACGTTTTCTCGGGGCATTTGTCAACTACGCGCCCCGCGCCGGATACCAACCGACCCGGGGCCGGTGTCGCAACCGCTGCGCGCGGCGGCGGGGCCGCAGCGCCGACGACCCCCCGTCGGCGAGCCCGCGTCGGTGACCGCAGCGGCGACGGCCCCACGTCGGCGGCCCCACCTCGACGGCCCCACGTCGGCGGCCCCACCTCGACGGCCCCACCTCGACGGCCCCATCTCGACGGCCCCACGTCGGCGGCCACGCTCTACGATGCCGCCAGGTCAGCGCACGCGGGCGCCGGCGACACGGCGCGAGACGGTGGAGGGCGACGGCGATGGCGGGTCCGTTCAGCATGCTCGACGGCCACGAGCAGGTGCTCTTCGGCGCCGACGAGGCCACCGGGCTGCGCTGCATCATCGCCCTGCACAGCACCGTGCTCGGCCCCGGGGTCGGCGGGACCCGCTTCCACGACTACGCCTCGGAGGAGGAGGCCCTCGCCGACGTCCTGCGCCTGTCGCAGGCGATGACGCTCAAGTCCGCGGTCGCCGGCCTCGACGCCGGCGGCGGCAAGGCGGTGATCTGGGGCGATCCCGCCACCGACAAGAGCGAGGCGGCCCTGCGCGCCTACGGGCGGATGATCGACAGCCTCGGCGGGCGTTACGTCACCGCCTGCGACGTCGGCACGACCCCCGCCGACATGGGCGTCATCAAGCGCGAGACCCGCTGGGCCACCGGCGCCGAGCCCGAGGAGGGCGGCTCGGGGGACTCAGGAGTGACCACCGCCGTCGGCACCTACGCCGGGCTGCGCGCCTGCGCGGCGGCGCTACCGGGCAGCCCCGACCTCGGCAGCCTCCACGTCGCGATCCAGGGGGTGGGCAAGGTCGGCCGTCGCCTCGCCGAGCGCCTCGCCGCCGATGGGGCCAAGCTCACCGTCGCCGACGTCGACGAGGAGGCGACCGCGCGCTGCGCCGAGCGCTACGGCGCCGAGATCGTCGGCGTCGACGAGATCGCCGCGGTCGACTGCGACGTGCTCAGCCCCAACGCCCTCGGCGCGACGGTCTCGGAGGCCACGCTGCCGACGCTGTCGTGCCGGGTCATCGCCGGCGCGGCGAACAACCAGCTCGCCGCCCCGGGGCTGGCCGAGGCCCTCGCCGACGCCGGCATCCTCTACGCCCCCGACTTCGTCATCAACGCCGGCGGGGTCATCCAGGTCGTCGACGAGCTCCACCCAAGCGGGTACTCCCAGGCACGCGCGACCCGGATCGCCGAGGGCATCGAGGGTCGCCTCGCCGAGGTCTTCGGCGTCGCCCACGCCGAGGGGATCACGACGGTGGCCGCCGCCGAGCGCGTCGCGCTCCGACGGATCGAGGCCGTCGGCGGCGTGTCGCGCATCCGCCGGCCCACCGGGCGCTGAGCGCCGGTCCGGCTCAGCGCGCCGGGTCGAGGCCGGCGAGGCGCACCCCCCGACCCTCGACGACCTGCCCGCAGCGCCAGGCGTCGACGCCGCGGCCGCGTAGCAGCGCGACGGCCTCCTGGCCGTCCTCGACGATGGCGAGCATGCCCGCGCCCATGTTGAAGACGCGCCACATCTCCGCGTCGGTGACCCCGCCGGCGCGCTGCAGGACGCCAAAGACATCGGGCACGCTGAAGGTGCCGACGTCGACGACGGCACCGAGGCCGTCGGGCAGGCACCGCGCGAGGTTGCCGGGGATGCCGCCGCCGGTGACGTGCGCGAGCGCCTGGACCCGCGCCCCGGCGATGAGCGCGAGGCAGTGGGGGGCGTAGATCTCGGTGGGCCGCAACAGCGCCTCGCCGAGGGTCTGGACGAGCAGGCCGTGGTCGGCGCCGAGGTCGAGCCCGGCCTCGGCGCAGATGCGCCGGGCCAGCGAGTAGCCGTTGGCGTGCAGGCCGTTGGAGGCCAGCGCGACGATGTCGGCGCCGGCGGTGACGCGGTCGGCGTCGAGCGCCTCGTCCCGCTCGACGACCCCGACGCCGAAGCCGGCGAGGTCGTAGCGCCCGTCGGTGAGCACCCCGGGATGGGCGGCGGTCTCCCCGCCGATGAGCGCGCAGCCGGCCTCCTCGCAGCCGTCGGCGATGCCGCCGACGATCGCTGCGACCGCCTCGGGCGCGATCGCCTCGACGGCGAGGTAGTCGAGGAAGAGCAGCGGCTCGGCGCCCGAGCAGACGAGGTCGTCGACGACCATCGCGACGAGGTCGCGCCCGACGGTGTCGTGGCGACCCAGCGCCCGGGCGATCTCGAGCTTCGTGCCGACCCCGTCGGTCGCGGCGACGAGCAGCGGCTTCTTGTAGGCCTTGGGGTCGAGGGCGAAGAACGCGCCGAAGCCCGAGAGGCTCTCGAGGACCTCCGGGCGGTGGGTGCGTGCGGCGTGGGGCTTGATCGCCTCGACCGCGGCGTCGGCAGCGTCGAGGTCGACGCCCGCGCCGGCGTAGGTCGCGCCGTCCGGCGTCTCCTGCCCGCCCGGGGGGCCCTCGGCGCTCATTCGCTGAAGATCGCGAGCTGCTTGCCCGCCGCGGCCTGCGAGGGCGGGATCGGCACGGGGTAGCGCCCGTCGAAGCAGGCCATGCAGAGCTCGGAGCGCGGCCGGCCGCTCGCGCCGACGAGCGCCTCCTCGGAGAGGTAGGACAGCGAGTCGGCGCCGACGAAGTCGCGGATCTCCTCGACCGACAGGCCCGAGGCGATGAGCTCGGCGGGGGAGGCCATGTCGATGCCGTAGTAGCAGGGGTTGCGCACCGGCGGGGAGGTGATCCGCAGGTGGACTTCGGTCGCGCCGGCCTCGCGCAGCATGCGCACGAGCTGGCGGGAGGTGTTGCCGCGCACGATCGAGTCGTCGACGACGACGAGCCGCTGGCCCTCGAGGACGTCGCGCAGGGGGTTGAGCTTGAGCCTGATGCCGAGCTGGCGCAGCAACTGGGAGGGCTCGATGAACGTGCGCCCCACGTAGCGGTTCTTCACGAGCCCCTCGGCGTAGGGGATGCCCGTCGCCGCGCTGTAGCCCGAGGCCGCGGCGGTGCCCGAGTCGGGCACGGGGATGACGAGGTCGGCCTCGACGGGGGCCTCGCTGGCCAGCGCCTCGCCCATCCGTCGGCGGGCGCCGTAGACGCTGCGGTCGCCCTCGCGGTGATCGGGGCGGGCGAGGTAGACGTACTCGAAGGCGCAGAACGCCGCGCCGGCCTCGGCGAAGCGCCGCGAGCGCAGCCCGGCGGCGTCGATGCTGATGATCTCCCCGGCGCCGACCTCGCGTACGAGGTGGGCGCCGACGATGTCGAGCGCGACGGTCTCCGAGGCGATGACGTAGCCGCCGGTCGGCAGCCGGCCGATGACGAGCGGACGGATCCCCAGCGGGTCGCGCGCGGCGTGGACCGCGTGCTCGTCCATGACGACGAGGGAGTACGCGCCGCGCACCTTGCGGCAGACCTCGGCGAGCGCGTCGTCGAGTGGGCCCTCGTGCGCGGCGAGCGTCGTCGCGAGCAGGTCGGAGTCCGTCGAGCACTTCGCGGTGAGCTCGGGACGGTCAGCAGCGAGCTCGGCGACGTTCGTGAGGTTGCCGTTGTGGCCGAGGGCCAGGCCGGTGCCGCGCGGGGTGACCTTGAACGCCGGCTGGGCGTTGTCCCACGTCGAGGAGCCACTCGTGGAGTAGCGCACGTGCCCGACGGCGAGATGGCCCGAGAGCCCGGCGAGGCGTGCCTCGTCGAAGACCTGGCTGACGAGCCCCATCTCCTTGGAGACGAGGATGCTCTC
>JAWOAS010000178.1:0-2724 GCA_046498405.1 Egibacteraceae bacterium | reverse complement strand
ATTGTATCGGCTGCATATCTCTTCAACCACCTTATTGATAGTGCTTCTCCCCTCAGGCTTAAGGAACATGCATCTTCACAATGAGCCATACATACCCGTCCGCAACGGCCGAGAGCCGCCAGGCGATCGCGTCGCGCACCCGCGGGGTCGTCGTCGTGGCGGCGGGGTTGTAGAGCAGGAGGGCGCGCACGGCTCGCCTCGGTGGTCGTGGGACCGGCACGCTAGCGGCCGCCGGCGGCGGTGGCGACTCCGGCGGCCGCCGGTGCCGCGCCGCGACGTGCCCGGAGAGGGTCTTCCCCGCGACGTCACCTTTGCGTAGTCTTTCACTAAAGGTGCGACGGTCTGACGCACCCCGACCCGAGGAGGACCATGATGGCGAAGGTGCAGGCAGCGGTGGCCACGGCAGCGCACGCGCCCTTCGAGGTGCGCGACCTCGAGCTCGACGCGCTGCGGCCCGACGAGGTGCGGGTGCGCATGGCCGCCTCCGGGGTGTGCCACACCGACGCGATCACCCGGGACGGCTACGCGCCGATCCAGATGCCGGCGGTGCTCGGCCACGAGGGCGCCGGCGTCGTCGACGCCGTCGGCGAGGCGGTCTCGACGGTGGCGCCCGGCGACCACGTCGTGCTCTCCTTCGCCCACTGCGGGGTCTGCGCGCAGTGCCGGAAGGGCCGGCCGGCCTACTGCAGCGACCTCTTCGGCCGCAACTTCACGGGCGCCCGCCTCGACGGCAGCCGGGCCTTCTCCGAGAACGGCACCGAGGTCTCCTCGCACTTCTTCGGGCAGTCGTCGTTCGCCTCGATGAGCAACGTCGCCGAGCGCAGCGTCGTCAAGGTCCGCGACGACGTCCCCCTCGAGCTCCTCGGGCCGCTCGGCTGCGGGATCCAGACCGGCGCCGGCGCGGTGCTCAACGCCCTCGACCCGCCCGCCGGCTCGAGCCTCGCGGTGTTCGGTGCCGGCGCGGTCGGCGGCGCGGCGATGCTCGGCGCGCTCGTCGCCGGCTGCACGACGGTCATCGCCGTCGACGTCGTCGACAGCCGGCTCGACCTCGCCCGCGAGCTCGGCGCCACCCACGCGGTCAACGCCGCCAAGGAGGACCCCGTCGAGGCGATCGCGGCGATCACCGGGGGCGGGGTGGACTACGCCGTGGAGACGAGCGCGGTCCCGGCGGTGCTCCGCCAGGCCGCCGATGCGCTCGGGGTCGGCGGCACCGTCGCGCTCGTCGGGGCGCAGCCCGCCGACGCCGAGACGGCCTTCAACACCGGCGCGAGCCTGCTCAAGGGCTGGAGCCTGCGCACGGTCATCGAGGGCGACGCGGTGCCGCAGCTGTTCATCCCCGAGATGATCGACCTCTGGCAGGCCGGGCGCTTCCCCTTCGACGCGCTCGTCGAGACCTACGACCTCGACGACGTCAACCGCGCCTTCGGCGACTCCGAGGAGGGCCGCACGATCAAGCCGGTCCTGCGCTTCGCCTGAGCCTGGCCGGGAGGGCGGCGTCAGTACTCGGCGTCGCCCTCCATGCCGTTGCGCAGGAACTCGAGGATGCGCGAGAGCAGCCGCGAGACGTGCATCTGGCTGATGCCGACGTGCTCGGCGATCTTCGACTGCGTCATGCCCTTGAAGAAGCGCAGGTAGAGGATCTCGCGCTCGCGCTCGGGCAGCTGCTCGATGAGCGGCGCGAGGGAGGCGAAGTACTCGAGGTTTTCGAGGGCGACGTCCTCCTCGCCCATGCGCTCGAGGCGCTGGGGGGTGTCGTCCTCGTCGTTGCCCGCGGGCGCGTCGAGCGAGGTCGTCGAGTAGGCCTGGCCGGACTCGAGGGCCTCGAGGACCTCCTCCTCGCTGACCTCGGCGGCCTTGGCGATCTCGCTGACGGTGGGGGAGCGGCCGAGGTCCTGGGTGAGCTGGCTGACGACCTTGTTGAGCCGGAGGCTCAGCTCCTGCAGGCGGCGGGGCACGCGCACCGCCCAGCCCTTGTCACGGAAGTAGCGCTTGAGCTCACCGACGATCGTCGGGGTCGCGTAGGTGGAGAACTCCACGCCGCGGTCGAGGTCGAAGCGGTCGATGGCCTTGAGCAGGCCGACGCTGCCGACCTGGATGAGGTCGTCGAGCGGCTCGCCGCGGTCCTTGAAGCGCTTGGCGAGGTACTCGACGAGCGGCAGGTGCAACCGCGCGAGCTCCTCGCGCAGCCCGGGGTCCTCGGTCTCCCGCAGCTGTGCGAAGAGCATCTTCGTGTCGTCGCGGCTGTACTTCGTCGTCATGCCGGGATGCCCTGCGTCCGGCGCTTGGCCAGGGTGATGAGGGCGTGCGCGCCCTCGCGGGCGGTGGCGACCTCGTCGACGAGCGCCGAGAGGATCGTCCAGGAGAACGACGAGGTGTCGACCGCCGGCTCCTCGCCGTCGATCGTGGTCTCGAGCCGGATGTCGAGACCGTCGGCGGTGACCTCGAGGTGGAGCTCGATGGGCTCGCCGGCGCTGCGGCGCAGCAGGAGCACCGCGGCCTCCTCGACGCCCATGCGCAGGTCGTCGACCTCCTCGAGGGTGAACTCCTGCCGGGCGGCGACCCCGGCCACGGCCGTGCGCAGCAGCTGCACGTGTCCCGCCTCGGCGGGGATGCGCACGGTGATCACACCCGACGGCGTCACAGCTCGCCCTCCTCGGTCCCGCGGACGCGCCCCGATCGCGCGCCGGTGAGCCGCCCACCTTAGCGGCGTGCCTGGGTGCCGTC
>JAWOAS010000213.1:0-30556 GCA_046498405.1 Egibacteraceae bacterium | reverse complement strand
CAGGTCGTCGGGCTCGGCGAGGAGACCGGTGACGAAGGGGCCGAAGTCGGCGAAGCGCGCGCTGGCCTCGTCGAAGCGCATCTCGTAGACGACGTCGCGGATCGCCTTGGGGTCGTCGGCGAACAGCGTCACCCCCCACTCCCAGTCGTCGAGGCCGACCGAGCCGGTGACGAGCTGGGTGACCTTCCCGCGGTGGCGCCGACCCACCGCGGCGTGCTCGGCCATGAGACGCCGCCGCTCCTCGAACGGCAGCGCGTACCAGTTGTCCTCCGCGGTACGGCGCTTGCTCATCGGGTAGAAGCACAGGACCTTGCGGCGCGGCAAGGTCGGGTAGAGCCGGTGCTGGCTGTAGGAGGCCATGCGCTCGGCGAAGGCCGTGACTGCCTCCTCGAGTCGCTCGCTGCCCTCGGCCAGGCCCTCCTCCTCGACGAGGCGTCGACGCTCCTGCTCGGCCGTCGGGGTGTACTCCGAGGTCTCGGTCAGCGACACGTAGCTGGCCGCCGGCAGCAGCGCCTGCCCCAGCGGGGAGCCCGCGAGCTCGATCGAGAAGCCGTCGAGCGCGGAGAGGTCCGGTCCCGTGGCCATCACTCCGATGTCGGCCTTCTGACCGAGCACGCTGAAGGCCAGAGCCTGGTAGCCGTCACGCTCGTCGAAGGCGGCGATGCGCGCGGCGAAGTCCCGTGCCGCGCCGGCCGCCCCCTCGAGCAACTCCCGCCGGACGTGGAAGAACAGGTGCAGCACGCCCCAGCCTTCGCTCGGGGTGACCGACGGCATGATGTGCTCCTCTCGCGACGATCGACGGCGCCAGGCTACGGCGAGGGCGGCACCGCGACCGGCCACCTTGACCTTTTTCCCTAGCGTTCTTGGGTGGATACCGCGTAAACTCGGGCCAACGTCACTGGGGACAATTCGGAGAGGACGCCGCCACATGACCGCTATCGCCACCACGCAGGGCATCGCGCCGACTGAGGTCCCCACGCACCGCAGTCTCGTCGACGTGGTGTTCGAGCGCGCCGAGGCTGGCGATCATCGGCAGGCGCTGCGCTTCCACGACGGCACCGGTTGGCGTGGCCTGACCTGGGCTCAGGTGGCCGAGCGCGTCACCGACGTCGCTGCCGGCCTCATCAGCAGCGGCCTCGACCGCGGGGACCGCGTCGCGATCATGAGCAAGACGCGGGTCGAGTGGACGATCGCCGATCTCGCGGTGCTCGCCGCCGGGGGCGTGGTCGTGCCGATCTACGAGACGAGCTCGGTCGAGCAGTGCGAGTGGATCCTCAGCGATTCCGGCACCCGCTTCGCCTTCGCCGGCGACGCCGACACCGCCAAGGCGCTCGACGCCGCCAGGGCGCAGGCGCCCTCCCTCGCGGAGGTCTTCGTCTTCGACGACGGGGGCCTCGACGCCCTGGCCGACCGGGCAACCGACGACAGCCGGGCCAAGGTGCGGGAGCGCACCGAGGCCACCGGGACCGAGGACCTCTTCAGCCTCATCTACACCTCAGGCACGACCGGCAGCCCGAAGGGCTGCATGCTCACGCACGGCAACATGCTGTGGACCGCCGAGCAGGCCGGGATCGTCCTCGAGAAGATCCTCAGCGACGAGGACTCCAGCCTGCTCTTCCTTCCGCTGGCGCACGTCTTCGCCCGGCTCGTGCAGTACCTCTGCATCGGCGCGAACGTCACGCTCGGCTTCTCGCGCGGCGTCGACCGTCTCAGCGAGGACCTCGTGGAGTTCCGACCCACGTTCATCCTCGCGGTGCCCCGGGTCTTCGAGAAGGTCTTCAACGGAGCGCGGCGCAAGGCCACCGGGCCGAAGCGCAAGATCTTCGACGCCGCCGTGCAGACCGCCTACGCCTGGTCGGAGGCCGTCGACGCCGGACGCAGCCCAGGCCTGGCCACGAGCTTCAAGCACGGGCTGTTCGACAAGCTCGTCTACAGCAAGCTGCGCGACGCGATGGGTGGGCGCATCAGCTACTGCGTCTCGGGCGGCGCGCCGCTCGCCCCGCATCTCGCGCACTTCTTCCATGCGGCGGGGATCACGATCCTCGAGGGCTACGGGCTCACCGAGACCACGGCTCCAGCCACGGTCAACAACCCCGACCGCTTGCGCATCGGCACCGTCGGCGTGCCGCTGCCAGGCGTCGAGGTCGCCGTCGCCGAGGATGGGGAGGTCCTCATCCGCGGCGGCAACGTCTTCAGCGGCTACTTCGGCGACGCCGAGGCCACCGCTACGGTCCTCACCGACGAGGGCTGGTTCCACTCCGGCGACCTCGGCATGATCGACGAGGACGGCTACATCGCGATCACCGGTCGCAAGAAGGAGCTCATCGTCACCGCCGGCGGCAAGAACGTCACCCCGGCGATCCTCGAGGAGCGGCTCAAGGCGCATCCCCTCGTCTCCCAGGCCATGGTCGTCGGGGACAACCGCCCCTTCATCGGCGCGCTCGTGACCCTCGACGTCGAGGCGCTCGAGGCCTTCGCCATCGAGCACGAGCTCACCGGGGACGTCGCCGTGCTCAAGGACGACCCCCGCGTCCGCGCCGAGATCGACCGGGCCGTCGAGCACGCCAACGCCGTGGTGAGCAAGGCCGAGTCGATCCGCAAGACCCGGGTGCTCGCGCGGGACTTCACCCAGGACGACGAGGAGCTGACCCCGACGCTCAAGCTCATGCGACGCAACGTCGTCGAGCACTTCGGCGACGAGATCGAGGCGCTCTACGGCGAGTAGACCGGCTCACGCCTCTTCGTCGTGCTCGGCGAGGCGGTCGGCGGTGCGCAGCGCCCACGCCGTCGCCGAGGTCCCCGCGAGCGCGCCGCCGAGCCGGGCGGCCGTGCGTAGCGTGCCTGAGGGGGCGAGGACCATCGCGGTGACGTCGGCGGCGTCGGCGACCGCACCCGCCTCCACCCAGCCACGCAGGCCAGGGGCGTTGCGGCGCGCGGCGACGGCCGCGCCGAGGCCGAGGGCGAGCTCGCGCCCCGCGAAGAGGCGGAGGGCGACCTGGGCCTGATCGCCGACGCGCCCGCGCAGGAGGAGCCGGCCGAGGGTGCGCGGCGCGAGCAGCAGGCCCGCGCCGAGCGCTGCCCGCCCCGCCCCGATGACGAGGGTCTGCGCTGCCGGGTCGTCGACGTGCATCCCACCTCCTTGCTGTGCCGCCGCCCACGCGGGCGGTCGCCGTCGTCGGTAGCCTTTCCCGCGTGAGCTCGACCGACGCCATCCCCGTGTGCTACCGGCATCCCGACCGGCAGACGCGGCTGTCGTGCTCCTCGTGCGGGCGGCCGATCTGCACCGACTGCGTCCGCCCCGCCTCGGTGGGCCAGCTCTGCCCCGACTGCGTCGCCGAGCGCGGCCAGCAGCGGGTCGTGCGGGCCGAGCAGCTCGGGGCCCAGCAGCGCCGGCCCACGCCGGTGACCTACGGCATCCTCATCGCCTGTGTGGCGATCATGGCGGTCAGCGTCGTCAGCCCCGCCTTCGAGGAGCTCGCCTTCCTCTTCGGCGCGCAGTTCAACCGGGGCATCGCCGCGGGGCAGTGGTGGCGGGTCGTGACCGCGGGGTTCCTCCACGCCGACCTCGCGCACATCCTCTTCAACATGTGGGCGCTCTACGTGCTCGGCCCCCACCTCGAGCGCCAGGCCGGCAGCGCGGCGTTCGCGAGCCTCTACGGGGCCAGCCTCATCGCCGGGGGCACGGCGTTCTACCTCCTCAACCCCGAGGGCGTGGCCGTCGGCGCCTCCGGCGCGATCTTCGGGCTCTTCGGGGCCTGGCTGGCCGTGGCCTACCGCAATCGCAACTCCGCCTTCGGCCGCTCCGGGCTCAACCAGCTCCTCCTCCTGCTCGGCATCAACCTCGCCCTGCCGCTGTTCATCCCGCGGATCGCCTGGCAGGCCCACCTCGGCGGCCTGCTCGCGGGCCTGCTCATCGCCGCCGTCTGGACGATGCCGGCGCTGCGCGGGCGGGGGAGACGCGGCGCCCGGGTCGCCGTCGGCGTCGCCGTGGCCGTGGCCGCCCTCAGCGCCGTCGTCCTCGCCTGAGCGGGACGCCGCCGACCGGTGCCCCCGGTGGCTCCCTCGACGCGTCGATGGCTACGATCCCGGCGATGCGGATCCACGCCACCGACGAGGTATTCGTGCGGGCGACGCGCGCCGACGTGCACGCCTACCTCGCCGACCCCGGTGGCTACGGGGCCTGGTGGCCGCGGGCGCGCAGCCGTGGCTCGCCCGCCGGGGCCTGGCTCGAGCTCGCCACCGCGCTGCCCGGACGGCCCCAGCGGCTGCACCTCGCCGTGGCCGGCCAGCGCCGTGACCTCGGCGTGGCCTTCCGCCTGCGCGGCGACGCCGTCGGCAAGGCGGAGTGGTACTACCTCGACGAGCCCGACGGCACACGGGTCACGTGGCTCATCGACGCGACCGCGACCACCCCGAGGGCGCGTCGCTGGCTCGAGGCCCACCGTGCGGCGGTGCGTCGCGGCCAGCGCGCGCTCAAGGACCTCCTCGAGTCGGGACGCGCCGTCGGCGCCGACCCCGAGCCCGACCTCCTCGAGCACCAGGACGCCGCGATCGCCGCGTTCGAGGCCGGCGTCGAGCGCTACCTCAAGCGCCGGCGATGACCTGCGAGGCCTGTGGGGCGACCAACCCCGAGACCGCGCGGTGGTGCAACCAGTGCCTCGCGCCGCTGCGCGGTGCCGACGACCACCCCGACGGGCCCCCCGTCGCCGGGGAGCCCGCCCAGGAGGAGGGGTCGGGCGCGCCGGCCGAGGCCTGGCCCGCGCCAGCGCCGCACGGGGACCACACGCAGGACGGCGGGCGGGGCTGGTCCTGCCCGGTCTGTGGCACGGTGAGCGCGACGCCCGACGCGACGTGCCCGACCTGCGGCGCCGACCTCGCCGCGCACTCCCTGCGCCAGAGCGAGGTCGAGCGGCCGCCGCCGCCGTGGACCCTCGCGCTCGTGCTCTCGGCGCTGGCGCCAGGGGCGGGCCACGTCCTGCTGCGGCGCTACGCCTCGGCGACCGCGCGGCTGCTGCTCTTCCTCGTCTGGGCCGTCGGCGGCATCGCCGTGCTCAGCGGGGGAGCGGGGGCCGCGCTCGTGGCCGCGCCCCTGCTGCTCGGCGCGGCGGTGCTGTGGCTCGGCAGCCTCGGCGACGTCGCGCTGGCCTCGCAGGAGGCGGGGCGGGAGCTGCTCGGCGCGCGGGTGCTGCTGTGGCTCGTCGTCGCGGTGACGGGCCTGACCCTGCTCGGCGCCGTGGCGAGCCTCCAGCTCGTCACGACGTGAGCCGGTCCCCGGCGGCACGACGGTCGACGCCCTGCCGCGGGCCGTAGGATGCGGGCGAGCCCGCGCCTGTCCGACGACTGGAGCCCCCGTGAGTGACGTGGTCCGCGAAGCCGTCCGCGTCGAGGCCTCGCCCGAGGACGTCATGGCCGTCATCGCCGACGTGGAGGCCTATCCGAGCTGGCAGGACGAGATCAAGGAGGCCGAGGTCCTCGCCGCCGACGCGCAGGGGCGCCCGCTGCGCGCGCGGCTGACCGTCGACGCCAAGCTCTTCACGACGACCTACGTGCTCGGCTACGACTACCCCGACGGCGAGATGCGCTGGGAGCTCGAGGAGGGCGACCAGCTGCGCGAGCTCACCGGCCGCTACGTGCTCGAGCCCGACGACGGCGGGACGAGGGTGACCTACGAGCTCACCGTCGTGCCGCGGATGCGGGTCCCCGGCGTCATGCGCCGCCAGGCCGCCCGACGCATCGTCGATGGCGCGCTCGAGGCGATGCGCCGGCGCGTCGAGGACGGCACGTAGGGCGTGCGCGTCCTCCTCGTCACCGGCAAGGGCGGGGTCGGCAAGACCTCCGTGGCCGCGGCGACGGCCGCGCACGCTGCCGGCGCGGGCACGCGCACCCTCCTCGTGTCGACCGACCCGGCGCACTCTCTGGCCGACGCCCTCGACGTCGAGGTCGGCGACGCGCCCACCGCCCTGGCCCCGGGCCTCGAGGCCGCCCAGGTCGACGCCCGCCGCCGTCTCGTCGACAGCTGGGAGGACATCCGCGCCTACCTCGTCGCGCTCCTGCGCTGGGGTGGGCTCGACGAGGTCGCCGCCGAGGAGCTCGCGCTGCTGCCAGGGCTCGACGAGCTCTTCGCCCTCGCCGACATCCGTGCGCACGTCGACGCCGGCACCGTCGACCTCCTCGTCGTCGACTGCGCGCCGACCGCCGAGACCCTCCGCCTGCTGTCGCTGCCCGACGTCCTCGGCTGGTACCTCGAGCGCGGCTTCGACCTCGAGCGCACCCTCGCCCGGGTCGTCCGGCCGATGCTCGGCCGGCGCTCGGAGGTCCCGCTGCCCGACGACGCGGTCGTCGGCTCGGTCGGGCGGCTCTACCACGCGCTCGAGCGTGTGCGCGACGTGCTCCTCGACACCGCGAGGACGTCGGTCCGCCTCGTGTGCACCCCCGAGCGGGTCGTCATCGCCGAGACGCGCAGGACCCACACCGCGCTCGGGCTCTTCGGCTACCACGTCGACGGCGTCGTCGTCAACCGCGTCCTGCCCGAGGAGGCCTCGGGGCCCTACCTCGACGGCTGGCGCGCGGCCCAGGCGCGGGGACTGGCCTCGGTGCAGGAGGGCTTCGCCGGTGTCACGCGGCTGACCGCCCCGCTGCTCGAGGCCGAGCCCGTCGGGCTGGCCGCGCTGACCGCGCTCGGTGCGCGGATCTACGAGGGACTCGATCCGACCGCCCGGCTCAGCGAGGGCGAGCCGCTGCGCCTGCGCCGCGACGGCGACGAGGCCGAGCTGTCGGTGGCGCTGCCCTTCGCCGAGCGAGACGACGTCGACGTCTTCCGGCGTGCCGACGAGCTCTACGTCGCCGTCGACGGCCACACCCGCTCGATCCTCCTGCCCCAGCAGCTGCGCCACGCGCGCGTCGTCGCCGCGGGGCTCGCCGAGGGGCGGCTCGACGTGCGCTTCGCCATGCCCGAGGGCGCTGGCCAGGACCGACGGCCCTGACCTCGCCGGGACCCGTTGGGTAGGGTGCGGGCATGGACGATGCCGCCTTCGGCCACGACGAGCACGACACCTGCGGGGGCTGTCCGGTGTGCCTCGTCCTCGACGCCCTCGAGGGCTCCCGCCCCGAGGTCGCCGGCCACCTGCGCGCCGCCGCCCGTGAGCTTGGCCTCGCGCTGCGCGCCGCGGTCGAGGGCATGCCGCACGCCGAGCCGGCCCCCTCTGCGGGGCTCGAGCGGATCGACCTCGACGACGACGATGCCGACGCTGCACGATGAGACCCTGCGGCAGGCGGCCGAATGGCCCAGGCCGCGGTCCCCGAGAGGACCGTCGCGAGGCGGCGAGGGCGGCGCCCCGCGACCGAGAGAGGAGTCCGGCGTGGAGATCACCGCCGCTGCCATCCGCGCACTCGTCGATGAGGCCGACGGGCCCGAGCCGGTCACGAGCGTCTACCTCGGCACCGACGGGGCGCAGCTGCCCCGCGCCGCCGACGTCGAGGCCCGCCTCGACGCGCTCCTGCGCCAGGTGCGCCGTGAGGCCGACGCCTGGGGGCCCCACGCCGACGGGGTCCGCGCCGACGCGGAGACGCTGAGCCGCTGGGTGCGCCACGAGTTCGTCCGCGGGGACACCCGGGGGCTCGCGCTCTTCGCCTCGGGCGGGCGGCTGCTCGAGCGCGTGGAGTCCGCCCGCGAGGTCCGCACGCTCGCGCGCGTGGCGACCACCCCCTACGTCGTGCCGCTCGAGGCCCTCCTCGGCCGCCACCACCACATCGCGCTCGCGCTCGTCGCGCGCGACCGGGCGCGGGTGTTCCGCTACCGTCTCGGCCGGCTCGAGGAGCACCGCGAGCTCGTCGCCGAGGTCCATGGCCAGCACGAGCAGGGCGGCTGGGCGCAGGCGCGGTACCAGCGCACGATCGAGGAGGAGAAGCTCGCGCACATGAAGGACGTCGCCGAGACCCTGCGCGGGCTGCACGACGACGACCCGCTCGACGCCGTCGTCGTCTCCGGTGCCGACACCGAGGTCGCGGAGTTCACCCGTCTGCTGCACCCCTACCTCAAGGAGCGGGTCCGCCCGAGTGGGACGCGCCTGTCGCTGCGCGCCGGCCCCGACGAGGTCCTCGCCGTCCTCGACGCCGTCGAGCAGGAGCTCGTCTCCGAGCGTCGCAGTGCGCTGCTCGACCGTCTCGCGGCCGCGCAGGGCAGTGCGGCCAGCGCCGCGCGCGGCCTGCGCCACGTCCTCGAGGCTGCCAACGCCAAGCGCATCGACACGCTCTTCGTCGTCGAGGGCGGCGGGGAGCCGGGCTTCAAGAGCGCCTCGGGCGCGCTGGCCCGCCATGAGCACGAGGCCGCGGCCTACGGCGAGCCGGTCGCGCCGGTCGCCGACCTCCTCGACGAGGTCATCGAGGAGGCGGTGCGCAGCGGAGCCCACATCGAGCTGTTCCGCGAGCCGAGCCGTCTCGACGGGCACCCCGTCGCGGCGCTGCTGCGCTTCTGATGGGCGCCGCGGCGATCGGCATCGACGTCGGCGGCACGAAGATCGCCGGCGGCGTCGTCGACGAGCACGGCAGCATCCGCGCCCGCGAGCAGGTCGCCTCGCCCAGCGGCGACGCCGAGGCGATCGTCGCGGCGATCCTCGAGGTCATCACGCGCCTCGACGGCGACGGCGAGGGACTGCCCGTCGGCGTCGGCGCGGCCGGGCTCATCGACCTCGACGGGCAGGTGCGCTACGCGCCGAACCTGTCCTGGCGCGACGTGCCGCTGCGCGCCCTGCTCGAGCGCCGCCTCGGACGCGGCGTCGTCGTCGAGAACGACGGCAACGCCGCGGCGTGGGCGGAGTTCGTCGTCGGCGGCGCGATCGACGCCCGCAAGAGCGCGGTGATGCTCACCCTCGGCACGGGCGTGGGCGGCGGCCTCGTCCTCGAGGAGCGGCTCCTGCGCGGGGCCCACGGGCTGGGCGCCGAGCTCGGGCACATCGTCATCGCCGAGGGCGGGCGCCGCTGCAACTGCGGCAACCTCGGCTGCCTCGAGGCCTACGCCAGCGGCACGGCGATCGGGCGGCGCGCCGTGGAGTGGCGCGACCGCGGTGAGGTCCCCGCCGGCTCGCCCCTCGACGTCGATGGGGCCGGCGGTCCGGCGGTGACCGCCGCCGCGGCCGAGGGCGACCCCACCGCCCAGGCGGTGCTCGCCGAGATCGGCGGCTGGCTCGGCGTCGGCATGGCCTCGATCGCCAACGCCGTCGACCCCGAGATCATCGTCATCGGCGGTGGGGCGTCGGCCGCCGGTGAGCCGCTGCTCGGTCCGGCCCGCGAGGCCATGGCGGCGCGGCTCATGGGCGCGGCCTACCGCCAGCAGCCGGGAGTGCGCCGCGCCGAGCTCGGCGCCGACGCCGGGCTCGTCGGCGCCGCGCTGCTCGCCCGGCCCGAGAGCGCGGATCGGCGTCTGCCGCAGTAGACTCCGCGCCCCCAGGCGTCGACGCAGGAGGGTGGCGAGCACGGTGTCGGTGCACGATGGCGACGAGGGTCGTGAGCGCGCCCCGCTGCTCTACCGCATGCTCCACGCCGTCGTGCCCGCGGTGCTCAACGCGATGTACCGGCCCGAGGTCGAGGGCCTCGAGCACGTCCCCGAGCGCGGACCGGCCATCCTCGCGTCGAACCACCTCTCCACCCTCGACGTGCTCATCATGCCGAGCGTGCTCGAGCGGCCCGTCTACTTCCTCGCCAAGAGCGAGTACTTCCGCGGTCCCGCCAAGCCCCTCTTCGAGAACCTCGGCGTCATCCCCGTGGAGCGCACGGGCGGCGACGCCGCCGAGGCCAGCCTCGCCAAGGGTCGGGAGATCCTCGGGCAGGGCCACCTCCTCGGGATCTACCCCGAGGGCACGCGGTCGCCCGACGGCCGGCTCTACCGTGGCAAGACCGGACCGGTGCGCCTCGCGCTGCGCACCGGGGTGCCGGTCGTGCCCGTGGCGATGCGCGGCACGTTCGAGACGATGCCGCCGGGGGCGCGGCTGCCGCGGCTGACGCAGGTCGGCGTGCGCTTCGGCGAGCCGCTCGACCTCACGCGCTACGCCGGCCGCGGCGACGACCGCTTCGTGGTGCGCAGCGCCACCGACGAGCTCATGTACGAGCTCATGCTCCTGTCGGGCCAGGCCTACGTCGACGAGTACGCCGCGGCGGTCAAGGCCGCCGGCCGGCAACCCGGGGCGCTCGACGAGCTCGGCCAGGTCCTCGACGACGACCCCTTCGAGATCCCGCGCGCGAGCTAGCCGCCCTTCGCCCCACCCTCAGGGAGCCTCATGATCGACCTGCGCAGCGACACCGTCACGCGCCCGACGCCGGCGATGCGCCGGGCGATGGCTGACGCCGAGGTCGGCGACGACGTCTACGGCGAGGACCCCACCGTCATCCGCCTCGAGGAGGCTGCGGCAGCGCGCTTCGGGCGCGAGGCCGCGCTCTACTGCCCCAGCGGCGTGATGTGCAACCAGCTCTGGGTGCGGGTGCTCGGCCGGCCCGGCGACGAGATCCTCTGCGAGGCCGACAGCCACGTCGTCAACTACGAGGCCGGTGCCGGCGCGGTCCTCGGCCAGGCGCAGTTCCGCACGATCCCCGGCGACCGTGGCCGCCTCGACCCCCACGCCGTCGCGCAGGCCATCCGCCCCGAGGTCTTCCCCCTGACCCCCACGCGCGTCGTCTGGGTCGAGCAGACGCACAATCGTCGCGGGGGCTCGGTCACCGAGCTCGCGCGCCTCGAGGCCCTCGCCGAGGTCGCCCGGGCCGCCGGCGTCGCGCTCTACATGGACGGCGCGCGGGTCTTCAACGCCGCGGTCGCCCACGGCGTCGACCCCGCCGCCTACGGCGCGCTCGTCGACGGGCTGTCGTTCTGCACCTCCAAGGCGCTCGGCGCCCCGATCGGCTCGCTCATGGTCGGCGACGCCGAGGCGATCGCCGAGGCGCGCATGTGGCGACGCCGCTACGGGGGCGCGATGCGCCAGGCCGGGGTCGTGGCCGCAGCGTCGCTGCTCGCCCTCGAGACCCGCGTCGAGCGCCTCGCCGAGGACCACGCCAACGCCCGCCTCCTCGCCGCCGCGGCCGCCGAGGCCCGGCCCGGGGCCGTCGACCCGGCGACGGTCGAGACGAACATCGTCAGCGTCGAGGGCGTCGACGCGCCCGCCGCGGTGGCCGCCCTCGCCGAGCGCGGCGTGCTCGCCGGCGCGATGGACCCCACGACCCTGCGCCTCGTCACCCACCCCGACGTCTCGACCGAGGACTGCCGCGGCGCCGCCGGCGCCCTCGCCGAGGTCCTCGCCGCGCAGTCCTCGCCGGCGGGCTCGTGAGCCACGCGCGGGGGCGCGGCGCCGCGGTGGCGCGATGAGCCGTGACGTGCTCGTCCTCGGTGACCAGCTCGGCCGTGGCACCGGCGCGCTCGGGCGCGCCGAGCCGGGCCGGGACCGCATCGTCCTCGTCGAGAGCCTCGCGAAGCTGGCTGAACGCCCCTGGCACCGCCAGAAGCTCGCCTTCGTGTGGTCGGCGATGCGCCACCTCGCCGAGGAGCTGCGCGCCGACGGCTTCGAGGTCGCCACGACCCAGGCCCCGACCCTGAGAGCGGGCCTCGCCGATCTCGGCGCCGACCCCGAGCGGACCGTCGTCATGGCACCCTCGAGCCACGACCTGCGCGCGACCCTGCGCCGCTGGGGCGTCGAGCAGGTCGCCAACGACGCCTTCATCGCCGGGGAGGAGGCCTTCGCCGACTGGGCCGGCGGGCGCCGCAGCCTCGGCCTCGAGCCGTTCTACCGCCGCGTGCGCGCCGAGCACGGCTGGCTCATGGACGGCGGTGAGCCGCTCGGCGGCACGTGGAACCTCGACGCGGACAACCGCGAGCGCCCGCCCCGCGGGGGCGTCGACGCTCCGCGCGTGGCAGCGCCCGCCGAGGACGCCATCGACGTGGCGGTGCAGGCCGAGCTCGCCGACCTCGAGACGTCGATGGGCCTCGAGCTCTACGGGGCGCCGGGGCCGCGGCGCTTCGCCGCGACCCGCGACGAGGCCGAGCGCGCGCTCGCGGCCTTCGTCGAGGAGCGCCTCGAGGGCTTCGGGCCGCTCGAGGACGCCGTCGTCGCCGACGAGCCCTACCTCTGGCACTCGCTGCTGTCCGCGCCCCTCAACGTCGGGCTCCTGCATCCCGCCGAGGTCTGCGAGGCCATCGACGCCGCCTACCGTGCGCGCGCCGCCGCCGGCGCCGAGCCGCACCTGCCGAGCTACGAGGGGGCGCTGCGGCAGATCTGCGGCTGGCGGGAGTACGTCTGGGGGCTGTACTGGTGGCGCATGCCGCAGTGGCGCGAGGACAACGCCCTCGGGCAGACCGGCGCGGTGCCGTCGTGCTTCTGGGACGGCGAGACCGACATGGCCTGCGTCGCTGGCACGGTCGGCGACGTCCTCGAGCGCGCCTGGGTCCACCACATCCCGCGGCTCATGATCCTCGGCAACCACGCGCTGCTCGCTGGCGTCGACCCGCACGCGCTCAGCGACTGGTTCCACGGGATGTTCGTCGACGGCTACGAGTGGGTCATGCTGCCCAACGTCGTGGGGATGAGCCAGTGGGCCGACGGTGGGGTCATGGCGACGAAGCCCTACGCCTCGGGCGGTCGCTACCTCGACCGCATGACGACGTACTGCGGCGACTGCCGCTTCGACCCGACGCAGCGCACCGGCGAGGACGCCTGCCCGTTCACGACGCTGTACTGGGACTTCCTCGAGCGCCACGAGGAGCGGCTGCGCCGCAACCACCGGATGCGCCCGGCCTACGGCACGCTCGAGCGCCTGGGCGACGACGAGCGCGCCGCGCTGCGTGCCCGGGCCGCCGCGTGGCGGGCGCCACCTCCGGCCTAGGCCACGACGGTGACCGCTAGCATGCGGCGAGACGATCGAGGAGGACACGGCATGGTCGGCGCGAGTCCGGGGCGGCGACGCGCGTCCCGCCGGCAGGCGCGTCGGAGGCCGCGGCGATGAGCTCGCCGACGGAGGCCGACCCCCGCCTCGTGGCCTGCCCGACCTGCGGGGCGACGAACGCCGGCAGCCGTGCCTCGTGCGGGCGCTGCCACGCCGACCTCGCCGAGGACCCGGCGGCGGCGGGGGACCGGGGGGAGGACGACGCCGGCGCCGAGGGCGAGGCCGAGCGCCCCTCGAGCCTGCTCATCGTCACCACGGCCATCGCCGTGCTCGCCGGCATCGCCGTGCTCGTGGCGCTGCTGTCGGCCCGGGGCATCGGGCCGCTGGCCACCGACGCCGGCGACGTCCTCGGCGACGCCGAGCTCGCGCCGATCGCCGAGGTCCGCGCCTCCTCGGAGCGACGGCCCTCCGACGACATGAGCTACGTCGCCGAGCACGTCGTCGACGGCGACGCCTCGACGGCGTGGGTGGCCGAGGACGGGGGCACGCCGTGGATCGAGCTCGAGCTCGCCGACGTCGCCGAGGTCACCGGCCTCGTCCTGTGGAACGGCAACCAGGCCGACGACGCCTTCTCCCGGCACGACCGCATCGCCGAGCTGCGCATCGAGACCGACGACCGCGCCTTCGAGGTCGACCTCCTCGACAGCCGGGGCCCGCTGGCCGTCGACCTGCCCGAGCCGGTGCCGGCCAGCCAGGTGCGCCTCGTCGTCGAGGAGGTCTTCAGCGGCGACGAGGTCCCCGGACCGGCGCTCTCCCGCGTCGTCGTGCGGGTGCTGCCCGAGGGCTGAGCGCGGCGTCGTGCGGGTGCTGCCCGAGGGCTGAGCCCCGCGTCGCGCGCTAGCCGTCGTCGGTGTAGGTGTAGAGCGTCACCGTCTCGCCACGGGCGATCGTCTCGCCTGGCCCCGGCAGCTGTTCCTCGACGAGCCCGACGCTGCCGCGGACGAACGGCCCGAGGGTCGGCCGCGGGGAGGCGTCGACGGCGACCTCGAGGCCGCGTGACTCGAGGAGGTCGCGGGCGTCCTCGACGGGGTCGGCGCGGACGTCGGGGGTCTCGATCGTGCGGGGCCCGAGCGAGGCGGTGACCGCGACCGCCGAGCCGAGGTCGACCTCCTCGCCCGGCGCCACGGCCTGGTCGATGACCTCCCCCTCGGTGGGCACCTCGTCGCTCCACACCCGCGTGGGCTCCTCGGCGAGGTCGAGCCCGGCCTCGGCGAGGAGGTCCTCGACCTCGGAGAGCTGGCGTCCCCGAAGGTCGGGGACCTCGACCTGCTCGACGCCGAGGGAGACGACGAGCGCGACCTCGTCGCCCTCGTGCAGCGCGCTGCCGGCCTCGGGCTCCTGGTCGATGACCGCGCCCTCGGCGACGTCGTCGCTGTGCTCCTCGCTGCGGGTGACGACGAGGCGCTCGCCCTCGAGGACCTCGGCAGCCTCCTCGACGGGCAGGCCACCGACGTCGGGCATCTCCACGGGCCGCGGGCCGAGCGAGAGCGCGACGGCGACGCGGTCGCCGGCCCGCCGCTCCTCGCCCTCGGCGGGGTCCTGGCCGAGGACCTCGCCGGGCTCGGTGAGCAGGTCGTGGCGCTCGCCGGCGACGACGAGCTCGAGGCCGACCTCCTCGGCCGCGGCCTCGGCGTCGGCCTCGGACAGGCCGACGAGGTCGGGCACGGCGGTGACCGGGGCGAGGATGAAGTTCCAATAGGCCCAGGCGCCACCGCCGGCGATCCCACCGAGGAGCACGAGGGCGACCGCGGCAAGGAGCAGGCGCCGCCGTGGTCGCCGCGCGGTGTGACCGTCGCCGTCGTCGCCGGCAGGGTCCGCGCCGACGTCGGGGGACGGCGCGGGCCGCTCCGGCGACCCGGTCGGCCGACGGCGTGCCGGCAGCGGGGGCGTGGCCGGGGCCGGCCGCCCGTTGCCCTCCTCGAGCGCGGTGGTCTCCTGCGAGGCGGCGGGGATGACGAGGGTGTGCTCGACGCCGCCGTGTCCCGCGTGGTGGACGACGACCGGCTCGGCGCCCCCGGGCACCGCCGCGTGGAGGGCGCTGGCGAAGGCTCCGAGATCGGCGAAGCGCTCGTCGGGGTCGTGCGCGGTCGCGCGGCGCACGACGGCGTCGACCTCGGCGGGGACCCGTGGGGCGAGGTCCGAGGGCGCCGGCACCCGGTCGCGGGCGTGGCGCAGCGCGACGGCCATCGGGCTGTCGCCGGCGAAGGGCCGCTGGCCGGTGAGCAGCTCGTAGGTCAGCACCGCGAGCGCGTACTGGTCGCTGGCCGGGGTGGCCTCGTGGCCGTCGACGAGCTCGGGGGCCATGTAGTGGACGCTGCCGATGAGCGCGCCCGTCTGGGTGTGGCTCGTGCCGGCCACGACGCGGGCGATGCCGAAGTCGGCCACCTTCGGGGTGCCCTCCTCGCCGTCGACGAGCACGTTCTCCGGCTTGATGTCGCGGTGGACAAGCCCCGTGCGGTGGGCACGGTCGAGCGCGGTGGCCACCGGCCCGACGACGGCGAGGGCCTCGCCCGGCGACAACGGCCCGCGCGCGGCGAGGACGTCGCGCAGCGAGGGCCCGTCGACGAGCTCCATGACGAGGTAGGGCAGGTCGGCCACGCCCTGGTCGTAGACGCCGACGATGTGGGGGTGGGCGAGGGCGGCGGCGTGACGGCCCTCGGTGCGGAAGCGCGCCTGCAGCTCCTCGTCGTCGGCGAGGTGGGCGTGGAGCACCTTGACCGCGACGGGCCGCTCGAGGACCTCGTCGGTGGCACGGTAGATCGTCGCCATCCCGCCCGCGCCGATGCGCCGGCCGATGCGGTAGCGCCCGCCGAGGAGCTCGCCGACCCGCACGGGGCCTGCGCCGTGGGGGTCGCCCGCCTCGCGGGAGGGCCCGCCCGGCGGCGTGCGCACCGCCGCGCCGGCGTCGCCGGGGCGGCCGTGGCCGCGGGTCACCGCCCCGACCCTGCGGGCGCCGTCCTCGCTGCCGCGGTCGTCGTAGGCATCCTCGAAGGTCATCGTGGCAGCGATTGTAGGGTTCGGCGACGCGTCGATCGCGGAACCGCCGTCATGGCGACCGGACCGGGACGCAAGGAGCGACGATGTCCGCACCGCCCGACCCCGCGGCGCTGACCGCAGCGCTCGAGGAGCTCGGCTTCCTCCTCGTGCAGGAGGACCGCCGCGGCGTGCGCCAGCATGCCCGCGCTCCGAACCGCTTCCTCACCGAGTGGGTCCACGACGACGGCACCGAGGCGCTGCTGACCTGGGAGGTCGACCTCGGCGACCTCTGCGCGGCGATGGGTTGGCAGATCGGCGCCGCGGAGACCTCGTTCCAGATCCTCTACCCGCAGTACGACGTGCGCCTGGCCCGCGACGTCGAGGCCATCGCCGCCGAGCTCGCCCGCGTGGAGTCGCGGCTGTCGCGTCTCGACCTCGTCGACCCGCCGGTGTGAGCGCCGCCCCGCGCCGCGGTGGCGGTGGCGCGGGTCGCGGCTCAGCGCACGAGGCGGACGAGCTCGGCGACGTCGGCGGCGATGAGCGGGCCGTCGGCGCGCTCGACGATCGTGCCCTCGCGGTCGATCGCGTAGTACCACGGCTCGGTCGGCAGGTCCCACTCCGCGACGGGCTCGGTGACCGTCGAGGCCTCGTCGCGGTAGATCTCGACGTGGATGAAGGCGACGTCGCCCCAGTCCTGCCCGGAGGTGCGCACCTCCTCGGCGACGTCGACGGCGGGGGCGCACACCGTCGTCTGGCAGTACGCCGGGGTGGCGAACGCGAGGAAGATCGGGCGGCCCTGCTCGAGAGCCTCGGCGAGGCTGAGCTCGTGCATCCCGCAGTCGGGGTCGCGGGTGCACAGCTCGGCCCAGCCGAAGTCGTCGGCGGTCGTCGGGGTCTGGCTGGGGATCGCCGGGTCGCCCGGTGCGGGCAGGATGCTGTCCTCGGCGGCGACGACCTCGATCGCTGCGCGGCCGTAGGACCCGCCGGCCACCGCGTAGAGGAAGACGATCCCCGGGTCGGGCACGTCGACGAAGCCGCGGAAGGTGCCGAAGGTCTCCTCGCCCTCGTCGTGGAACGTCGCCGGGAAGGGCCCGGCGACGATCTCCTCCTCCTCGTCGCCGACCCACAGCTCGACCTCGTCGGCGTCGACGGTGCGGTTCTCGGCGTCGGTGAGCAGGAAGGCGTAGCGTCGCTCGGTGCCGGCGAGGAGCTCGTAGGAGGGGTTGCGCAGGATGAGCGTCGGCTCGCCATCGGGCACGCCGTCGCGGCCGAGGGAGCCGCAGGCGCTGAGCGCGAGCCCCGCGCCGACGGTGGCGCCGAGCGCGGTGAGGAAGCGGCGTCGGTCCACGCGTGGTCTCCGGGTCGGCGGGGAAGGCGCCGCCAGCGTAGCGGCGCCGCGGCACACTCGGGGCATGCGACGAGCGCGCGACTGGGGCCTCGGTGGCCGGACGCGGCCCGGTCCGGCGCGTCGACGCCCCGCCCTGGCCGGTGCCGGGCTCCTCCTCGCGCTCGTGGTGGGCCTCGGGGCCTGCGCTGCCGCCGGCGCCGAGCGCGACACCGTCGTCGTCGGAGCGGGATCGCACCCCGAGCAGGAGGTGCTCGGCGCGATCGTGGCCACGGCGCTCGAGCGCGGCGGCTACGAGGTGGCGGTCCGCGGTGACCTCGGCGACACCGTGGGGCTGCGTCGCGAGGCCGCGAGCGAGCGCATCGACGTCTTCGTCGACTACACCGGGGCGGCGTGGGGCCTCGGCCTCGGCGAGCAGGCACCCCCCGCCGACCGCGAGGAGTCCTGGGAGCGGGTGCGCGAGGCCGACCTCGCCAACGGCCTGCGCTGGCTCACGCCCTCGCGGGCCGACGCGACGCTCGCCCTGGCCGTGCGGGCCGAGGAGACCCCCTCGGAGGGCGAGGCGACGATGAGCTGGCTCGCGGGCGAGCTCTCGGGTGGGGAGCGCTCCCTGTGCGCCGAGGTCGACTTCCTCCTGCGCGAGGGCGGCCTCGACGCGATCGCCCGGGAGTACGGCATCGACCTCGCGCGGCTGCCGCGGCGGCCGGCGACCACGGCCGAGGCGGTTGAGGAGGTCGCGGCGCAGCGCTGCTTCGCGGGGCTCGTCACCGCGACCTCCGGTGCCGCGCGGGCCGCCGACCTCGTCGTCGTCACCGACGACCTCGACGTGTGGCCGGCGTTCGTCGTCGCCCCGGTCGTGCGCGAGGGCTCACCGGCCGACGAGCCCGACGTCGCCGAGGCCCTCGAGCCGGCGATGGCCGCGCTCGACACCGCGACGCTCGCCACGCTCAACGCCGAGCACGCTGCCGGGCAGGACGCCGACGACCTCGCCGCGCGCTTCCTCGACGAGGCGGTCGAGGAGGGGGCGTAGGGCCGCGCGCCCGCCGGGCCTTGACGGCGCGGCGGCGGCGACGTATCGTGGCAGCGTCGAACGTGCGTTCGATGACATCGCTCGATCACGGTCGTGGCTGGGGCGCGAGGGAAGGCGCGTCCCAGCCACCGACCGTCGAGGGAGGGCGCACCACGAGGCGATCTCGGAGGCGGCCATGAGCAAGCGCTACCGCGAGGGCGTCGAGATCGTCCGCACCCGGACCGACGGGCGCACGCCCGAGGGCGTCGCTCCGGTGGCGTTCCGCTGGCGTGGGACGCTGCACACCGTGACGAGCGTGCTCGGGCACTGGCGCGAGGACGCTGGCTGGTGGGCCGCGCGGGGGACGAGGGTGCCCCAGCGCGACCTCTGGCGGGTCGAGGTGCGCTCCGCCGGCGCGCGGCATCCCACGGTGTGCGAGCTCGCCTGCGAGGACCAGCGTTGGCGCCTCGACCGCGTGTGGGATTGACCCGCCGAGCCGTCCTGATCGGGTCGCGCGCGGGCGGGTCGAGTGGTGCCCGACCCCGGTGACCGCCCCCGTGCCGGCAGGCTAGGGTGGAGGCGCTCCGAGGCCCGGTGCGCGAGCATCCCGCATGAGGGCGTCGAGCCAGCCGACGACCGCGCGAGAGTGTCAGGGAGATCGATGAGCGACGACGCCAACGTCCGGGACCAGGTCCTCCTCGACGGGATCCCCACCCAGCTCCCCGACTTCGACGAGACCGAGACCGCCGAGTGGCTCGCCTCGCTCGACGCCGTCGTCAAGCACCACGGGGGCGAGCGCGCGCGCTACCTCCTGCTGCGCATGCTCAAGCGGCAGAACGCCCTCGGCGTCGGCGTGCCCTCGCTGACCTCGACGGACTACATCAACACCATCCCGCCCGAGGAGGAGCCCGACTTCCCGGGCGACGAGGCGATCGAGAAGCGCATCCGTCGGCTCGTGCGCTGGAACGCCGCGGTCATGGTCACCCGCGCCAACCGCCCCGAGCTCTCCCTCGGCGGGCACATCGCGACCTACGCCTCCTCGGCGTCGCTCTACGAGGCCGGCTTCAACCACTTCTTCCGCGGCAAGGAGCACGGCTCGGGCGACCAGATCTACTTCCAGGGCCACGCCTCGCCGGGGATGTACGCCCGCGCCTACCTCTCCGGGCGGCTCAGCGAGGACCAGCTCGACCTCTTCCGCCAGGAGCAGAAGCCCGGCGGGCTGCCGAGCTACCCCCACCCCCGCAACATGGCCGACTTCTGGGA
This sequence comes from Egibacteraceae bacterium, assembly GCA_046498405.1. Lineage (GTDB taxonomy): Bacteria > Actinomycetota > Nitriliruptoria > Euzebyales > Egibacteraceae > T1Sed10-49. Next base: position 11,045 of record JAWOAS010000213.1, on the reverse strand, counting down.
GTTCCCCACGGTCTCGATGGGGCTCGGCGCGATCAGCTCGATCTACCAGGCGCGCGCGAACCGCTACCTCCACCACCGCGGCTTCGTCGACACCTCCGAGTCGCGGGTCTGGGCCTTCCTCGGCGACGGGGAGATGGACGAGCCCGAGGCCCTCGGCGCGCTGCCGGTCGCCGCGCGCGAGGGCCTCGACAACCTCACGTGGGTCGTCAACTGCAACCTCCAGCGCCTCGACGGCCCGGTGCGCGGCAACGGCAAGATCATCCAGGAGCTCGAGAGCGTCTTCCGGGGCGCCGGCTGGAACGTCATCAAAGTCGTCTGGGGCCGCAAGTGGGACACCCTCCTGGCCATCGACGACTCCGGTGAGCTCGTCGACAAGATGAACACCACCCCCGACGGGCAGTTCCAGACCTACACCGCCTCCGATGGGGCCTACATCCGCGAGCACTTCTTCAACACCCCGGAGCTCGAGCGGCTCCTCGAGCGCTCCTCGCTGACCGAGGCCGACCTGCCGCTGCTCGACCGGGGCGGGCACGACTACCGCAAGGTCTACGCCGCCTACAAGGCCGCGGTCGAGCACACCGGCAAGCCGACGGTCATCCTCGCCCAGACGATCAAGGGATGGACGCTGGGGCCCGACTTCGAGTCGCGCAACGCCAGCCACCAGATGAAGAAGCTCGCCTCGCGGGCGCTCAAGGAGTTCCGCGACCGCCTCGAGCTGCCGATCAGCGACGCCGACCTCGAGGCCGACCTCCCGCCGTACTACCACCCGGGCGAGGACTCCGAGGAGATCGCCTACCTCAAGGAGCGCCGCCGCGAGCTCGGGGGCTTGCTGCCGCACCGCAAGGTCGCCTTCGAGGGCCTCGACCTGCCCGACCGCGACGCCTACAAGGGCCTCAAGCAGGGGGCGGGCAAGAACGAGGTCGCGACGACGATGGCGTTCGTGCGCCTCGTGCGCGACCTCATGAAGCACCCGGTGCTCGGCAAGCGCATCGTGCCGATCATCCCCGACGAGGCCCGCACCTTCGGGATGGATTCGATGTTCCCGAGCGCGAAGATCTACAACCCGCTCGGGCAGAACTACGAGTCGGTCGACCGCGACATGCTCCTGTCCTACGACGAGGCCGTCGACGGACAGATCCTCCACGAGGGGATCACCGAGGCCGGCAGCATGGCCTCGCTCACGGCGATCGGCTCGAGCTACGCCACCCACGGCGAGGGCCTGCTGCCGATCTACGTCTTCTACTCGATGTTCGGCTTCCAGCGCACCGGCGACGCGGTGTGGCAGGCCGGTGACCAGCGCGTGCGCGGCTTCATGATCGGCGCGACCGCCGGGCGCACGACGCTCAACGGCGAGGGCCTGCAGCACGAGGACGGCCACTCGCTGCTGCTCGCGGCGACGAACCCCGCCGTCGAGGCCTACGACCCCTCCTTCGCCTACGAGCTCGCGGCGATCACCGAGGACGGCGTCAACCGCATGCTCGGTGGTGGCGCGGAGGAGGACGGCACCGCCCCGCTGCCCGACGACCCGCTCGGGCGCGCCAACGGCCGCGACGTCCTCTACTACCTCACCGTCTACAACGAGCCGGTGCCCCAGCCCGCCCAGCCCGACCACGTCGACGAGCTCGACATCGTCTCGGGCATCTACCGCTACGCCGCCGCGCCCGAGGGCAAGGCCCACCGCGCGCAGGTGCTCGCCAGTGGCTCGGCGATGACGATGGCGCTCGAGGCCGTCGACCTCCTCGCCGAGGAGTGGGACGTCGGCGCCGACCTCTGGAGCGTGCCCGGGTGGGTCGTGCTGCACCGCGACGGGCTCGCCGCCGACCGCCACAACCGGCTGCGCCCCGCCGAGGAGCACGTCGTCCCGCGGGTGAGCGCCGCGCTGGAGGGCGTCGAGGGGCCCTTCATCGCCGTCACCGACTACCAGCAGGCGGTGCCACGGCTCATCGCCCCGTGGGTGCCCGGCCGCCTCAGCGCGCTCGGCACCGACGGCTTCGGGCGCTCCGACACCCGGCCCGAGCTGCGCCGGCACTTCCAGATCGACGCGGCGAGCATCGTCGTGGCCGTCCTCGCCGATCTCGCCCGCGACGGCGCGATCGACCAGGGCGTCGTCGCCGAGGCCGTCGCGCGCTACGGCCTCGACCCCGAGGCGACCCACGAGGTGCCGTAGCGGCGCTCAGACCCCCTCGCGGGGGATCGTCCGGTCCCAGGTCTTGGCGAAGACCCGGCGGCCGGACTCGTAGGCGTCGAGGGTGGCGTGGACGTGGAAGGCGTCCTCGCTGCACGTGAGGTGGGTGCGCGCGACGGTCTCGGCCGACCAGTCGCCGCGCGAGAGCGCCCGGGTGCTCACGATCTCGCCCTCGACGGAGGTGAAGTCGTCGGCGGTGGAGCGGTACCACTCGTAGGCCTTGCGGCGCACGACGAGCCCGTGCTCGTCGATGCGCACCGCGCCCTGGTCCTCGATGACCTCGAGCTGGGCGAGGTCGGCGGCGAGGTCGCGGGTGACGAGCCAGTTGTGCTCGGCCGGCTCGAGCGTCGTCGTCTCGAGCGGCGTGCTGCCCTCGGCGGGCCCGAAGGGCCGCAGCTCTGCGTCGGCGCCCTCGCCGTGGCGCACCGGCAGGTCGAGGGCGCTGTCCTCGGGATGGACGGTGAGCATGACCGGCTCCGGCGGCGGCCAGGCCAGCGGCCAGTACGACGTCGAGATCGCCAGCCGCAGCCGGTGGCCGGCGGGCACGCGCTGGGCGCAGTCGTTGAAGCGCACCCGCACCTGCATGAGCTCGCCCGGCTCGACGGGGATCGGCTGCTCGTGGCCCTGGCGGTGGGTGAGGTTGAGCAGGCCGTAGCTCACCCTGGTGGCCTTGCCGTCGGGGGCGACGTCGATGAGGCGCACCGCGACCATCGCCACGGGCTTGTCGGCGGCCAGCGCGAGATCGGCCTCGGGTGCGCCGAGGAGGTCGAGCGGGGCCTCGAGCGGCTCGGAGTCGAAGATCAGCGCCCCGCCGTTCTCCTCGCGTTGGTCGCTCGGCAGGTCGGGCGCGGCGGCGTAGCTGCACCACTTGCCGGCGAAGAGGCCGAGCGAGAGCGGTGAGCGGATCTGGCGCGCCTCGACCTCCCCGACCGTCGCGTCGGGGCCGAGGATGCGCCCGCGGGTCAGGGGGTGGCGCTGGCGGGCCACGCCGGGGCTCGGCCAGGCGCGCTCGGCGATCCAGCGGCCCGGGCGGTGGTCGGCGGAGGGCTGCGGCTCGGCGGCGTCCTGGAGGTAGGCCTTGAGCATCGGCTCGTCGTCGACGCCGTTGTCGACCTTCTTCAGCCAGCGGTCGAACCAGCGCACGACCTCCTCGAGGAAGCCGATCGCGGGCTTGGGGGTGCCGAGGTGGGGATAGACGTGGCTCCACGGCCCGATGAGCCCGGCCCGCGGGCCCTCGAGGCGCTCGAGCAGGCGCAGCACGGCGTTGGAGTAGCCGTCGGCCCAGCCCGAGACCGCCATGACCGGGACGGTGATCGCCGCGTAGTCCTCGCACACTGAGCCGTGCCGCCAGTAGGCGTCGCGCTGCTGGTGGCGCAGCCACGTCTCGAGCCACAGCCCCGAGCCCTCGAGGCGGGCGTGCCACATCGCGCGCCAGCGGTCGCCGACGATGTCGGGGTCCGGGGGCAGGGCGTTGTAGGCGAACATCGTCGACGCCCACGAGAGGTTGTCGCCGAGCAGGCAGCCGCCCATGTAGTGGACGTCGTCGGCGTAGCGGTCGTCGGTGGCCGAGGCGGCGATGACGGCCTTGAGCGCGGGGGGACGGCGGGCGGCGAGCTGCAGCCCGGTGAACCCGCCCCAGCTGATGCCGAGCATCCCCACCGAGCCGTCGCACCAGGGCTGCTCGGCGATCCAGGCCAGGACGTCCTCGCCGTCGTCGAGCTCGCCGGGCAGGTACTCGTCGGTGAGCACGCCCTCGCTGTCGCCGGAGCCGCGGATGTCGACGCGCACGCAGGCGTACCCGCGCGCGGCGAGGTAGGGGTGGGTGACCTGGTCGCGCTTGCGGCTCGAGTCGCGCTTGCGGTAGGGGATGTACTCGAGGATCGCCGGCACCGGCTCGGCCTCGGCTCCCTCGGGCCGCCAGATCCGCGCGGCGAGGCGGGTGCCGTCGCGCACGGGCACCCACGTGTGCTCGATCGTCTCGACGGGCTGGGGCGGGTGGGCCTCGACGCGCACGGTGGGGCCTGTCAGTCGGTGGGGTAGGGGTCGGCGACGACGAAGGGCAGGGACTCGCGGACCTGGCGCCAGCGCTCGAGGAGCTCGCGGTGGCTGCGCGCGCCGAGGTAGACCTCGGCGAGCTCGTAGCTGTAGGCGTCCTGGTCGGTGAGGTCGCGCAGCCGGTCGCCCTCGGCCACGAGTGGGTGGACGATGAGGTCGGGGACCGTCTCGGCGAGCTCGGCGAGCTCGCCGTCGGTGGGTATGCGCACGACGACGCCGTCGTCGTAGGCGCGCAGGAAGAGCTTCGCGGCGACGGCGTGGTCGCCCTGACGGTAGGGCAGGGCGGGCCGACCGCCGAGGGCGAGGTCGACCATGACCTGGAGGTGGCTCACGCCGTCGACGAGGGCGAAGAGCGGCGCGTGGCTCTGCGACAGCCGCGGGTTGATCTCGAGCACGCGGATGGTGTCCCGCCGGGCGTTGTAGAAGAGCTCCATGTTGAACGGGCTGTCGTCGAGGCCGATGCCGGTCATGATCCGCTCGGCGGTCTCGACGATCCGCGCCTGGATCGGCTGCGGCAGCGACGAGGGGTACTGGTAGCGCGCGAACGACGAGCGGTTGGGGGCCCGGACGCTGTCGACGACGCCGTAGACGTGGGGCTGGCCGCCCTGCACGTAGCCCTCGACGGTGCACAGCCGCCCCGAGAGGATCTCCTCGGCGAGCATGAGCTCGGCGCCGGCGCTCGCGACCGCGGTCGGCAGGTCGGCGCGGTCCATGACCCGGCCGAGGGGCTCGGCGAGGCGGGGGAGGTCGGCGCGGATCTGCGGCAGGGCCTCGCGAAGGTCGGTCGCGCTCGTGATGCGGAACCCGAGGTGGCTGCGGAAGGCGTTGAGGGGCTTGACCCACATCGGGAAGTCGACCTCGATGTCGGCGAGCGGGTCGGCGAGGTAGGGGTCGAAGGCGTCGAAGCGGGGCACGGCCTCGGGGGCCGCGGCGCGCTGGAGCTGCCGGCTCCAGTGCTTGTGGTTGCAGCCGAGCACGCCCTCGAGGGAGGGGCAGGGCAGCCCCCGGGGGCCGGCGAGTAGCGGGACGAGCTCGGTGGCGGGGAAGTCGATGCACGTCGTGACGGCGTCGACGCTGCCGTCGAAGGCGTCGAGGGCGGCGTCGGCCTCGGCGAGGAGGTCGTCGAGGGGGAACGTCTCGACGCCGCGGAGCCGGGAGATGTCGAGGAGGGTATGGAAGCGGCAGTCCTGCGACGCGGGCAGCGTCTCGAGGAGCTCGCGGTTGGGCTCGTCGAGGCCGACGACGAAGACGTTGCGCATCGATCGGCCTCCGTTGCGCGGCAGGATCCCGGACCCGCGACCGCGGGTGATCGCAGCGTAGCACCGGGGGTCGGGTCCCTTCCCCGGCCGGGCATGGCGTGGCGGGCAGGTCGGCGCTATCGTGAGTGGCGAACGTCTGTTCGAACAGCGGTGCCGCCTTCCCCGCCGCGTGCCCGGAGGCTGCCCGTGCGACCGTTCGTCCACCTCGCCGTCCGCACCGCCTACTCCCTGCGCGATGGGGTCATCCGCCCCGAGGCGCTCGCCGCCGCGGTCGCCGACCGGGGGATGGAGGCCGTCGGCGTCGCCGACCACGACGGCCTCTATGGCGCGGTCCGCCTCGCGCGGGCCTGCGCGGCGCGCGGGGTGCGTCCGATCCTCGGGGCGAGCCTCGCGCTGGCCGAGGAGCGCGACCGTCCCGGTTGGGCTGCCGCGCGTCATGGCCGGGTGCGCCCCGCCGGCGCGCCGCGTCCCCGCTCGGGCGCGGCGTGGCTCGAGGGCGACGCGCCGCGGGTCGTGCTCCTCGCCCGCTCGGCGGCAGGCTACGCCGCCCTCGCCCGGCTCGTCAGCGCCGTCCACCACGACGGCGGGCGCGGCCGCCCCGAGGCGCGCTGGGCACGCCTCGTCGAGGCCGTCGAGGCCGCGCCCGACGGGCTCTTCGCCCTCCTCGGCGACGACGGTCCCGTCGCCCGCCTCCTCGATGCCGGGCGGGCGCAGGCGGCCCGCGCCGAGGCGGGGCGCTGGCGCGAGCTCCTCGGGACCGGGGGCGTCCTCGTGGGGCTGACCCACCACCTCGCGCGAGGCGACGACGCGCGCGTGCGGGCACGCTGCGCGCTCGCCGACGACGTGGGACTGCGCCTCGTCGTCCACCAGGACGTGCGCTACCTCGACCCCGACGACGCCGTCGTGGCCGACCTCGCCGACGCGATCCGCGGGCAGGTGCCCCTCGCGGCGCGCCACAGCCAGCGCCGCGGCAACGCCGAAGGCCACCTCGCGACCCCAGGGGTGCTCGCACGGCGCTTCGCCGAGCGCCCCGACGCCCTCGAGGCCACCGCGTGGGTCGCTGAGCGCTGTGAGGTCGACCTCGGCCTCGGGCGCCTGCGCGTGCCCGACCTCGCCGACGCCGGCGAGGTCACCGGTGGGGCGGCGGTCGAGCTGCGCCGGCGCTGCGAGGCCGGACTCGCCGAGCGTCACCCCGGCGGCGGGGACGACCTCGCCCGCCGCCTCGACGACGAGCTCGCGATGCTCACCACCCTCGGGCTCGAGCCGTACTTCCTCACCGTCGCCGAGATCGTCGACCGGATCAGGGCCAAGGGGGTCATGGTCGCCTGCCGCGGATCGGCGGCCGGCAGCCTCGTCGCGCACTGCCTGCGGATCTCCGACGTCGACCCCGTGCGCCACGATCTCTGCTTCGAGCGCTTCTGCAACCCCTACCGCGACGAGCTGCCCGACATCGACCTCGACGTCGAGTCCGCGCGCCGGGGCGAGATCTACGACGACCTCCTCACGACCTACGGCGGCGAGCGCGTGGCCTGCGTGGCGATGGTCGAGACCTTCAAGGCGCGCATGGCGGTGCGCGAGGTCGGCAAGGCGCTCGGGCTGCCCCCCGGCGAGGTCGACCACGTCGCGCGCGCCCTGCCGCGCATCGGCGCCGCCGACGTGCGCACCGCCATCGACGTCCTGCCCGAGCTCGCCGGCCGCGGGCTCGACCGGCCCCACCTCGCCCAGCTCCTCGACCTCGTCGGCCGCCTCGACGGGCTGCCCCGCCACCTCGCCCTGCACCCCTCCGGGGTGCTGCTCGGCCACGGCCCCGCCGAGGGCAGCGCGGGCCCGTCGGGCGGCGAGCTCCTCGCCCTGCGCGACCTCGTGCCCGTCGAGCCCAGCGCCGAGGGCTACGCGATGGCCCAGTTCGACAAGGACGACGTCGAGGCGCTCGGGCTCTGCAAGCTCGACGTCCTCAGCGTGCGGATGCTCTCGGCGATGCGCCACGCCGTCGACGAGGCCCAGCGCGTGCGCGGCTCGGAGGTCGACCTCGAGGCGATCGACGAGGCCGATCCCGCCACCTACGACCTCATCCGCTCGACCCGCACGATCGGGATGTTCCAGATCGAGTCGCCCGGCCAGCGCGAGCTGCTCGGGCGGCTGCAGCCCGACCGCGTCGACGACCTCGTCGTCGACATCTCGCTGTTCCGCCCCGGCCCGGTCAAGGGCGACATGATCGGGCCGTTCCTCCTGCGCCGGCTCGGGCGGGCCGAGGCGGTCCTGCCCCATCCGCTGCTCACGTCCGCCCTCTCAGAGACCTTCGGCGTCATCGTCTACCACGAGCAGGTCATGCGCTGCATCGCCGCGCTCACCGGCTGCGACCTCGGCGTCGCCGACCTCGCGCGTCGCCGGCTCGGCGACCCCGACGAGGTCGACGGGCTGCGTCGCTGGGTGCTCGCCGGCGCCGCCGAGCGCGGCGTGGGACAGGCCGAGGCGGCGTCGCTGTGGCGCGCCCTCGAGCAGTTCGCCTCCTTCGGCTTCTGCAAGGCCCACGCCGCGGCCTTCAGCGTGCCGACGCTGCGCTCGGCCTGGCTCAAGGCCCACCACGCCCCCGAGCTCGTCGCCGGCCTGCTCACCCACGACCCCGGGATGTACCCGCGGCGGCTCATCCTCGCCGACGCCCGCGCCCTCGGGATCGGCGTCCTGCCGGTCGACGTCGACCGCTCCGAGCGGGACTACCGCGTCGAGGCCGTGCCCGCGACCCTGGCCTGGCGCCTGCTCGGCGCCGACGGGCCGGGGCTGCCGCCCGGCTGGCGCCGCGGGGACGACGGCGAGCCGGTGCCGCCGGCGGGGCGCGACCTCGGCGCCGATCCCGCCGACCCCACCCGGCGCTTCGCCATCCGCCTGGCCCTCGGCGACGTCGCCGGCATCGACGGGGGCATGCTCGATGCGCTCGTGCTCGGGCGCCCCTTCCGCGACCTCGCCGACCTGCGCGAGCGCGGCGGGCTCTCCCGCCCGGTGGCCGAGGCCCTCGCGCGCATCGGCGCGCTCGACGACCTCGCCGGCGTCGCCGCGACGCCGCGCTCGCCGACCCGCCGCGATGTCCTCCTCGAGGTCGCCGAGCGCTGGGGCGGTGCCCCGCGGCGGCGCGTGGCCGGCTCGCAGACGCCGACCCAGCTCGACCTCCTCGGCCCCGCCCCACCCCCCGGGCTCGCGCCCTACCGTCCCGCCGAGCAGGTGCGCGCCGAGCTCGAGGTCCTCGGCCTCGACGCCTCCGCCCACGTCGTGTCGTTCTACGACGCGCTGCTCGACGTCCTCGGGGTCACCCGGGCCTGTGACCTCCTCGACCACGCCGACGGCGACCGCGTGCGGCTCGCGGGCGCGAAGGTCGCCACGCAGACCCCGCCGGTGCGCTCCGGGCAGCGGGTGATCTTCCTCTCCCTCGACGACGGCACCGGCGTCGGCGACGCGGCGTTCTTCGAGGACGCCCAGCGGCGCTGCGCCGCGACGGTCCTCCACGGCTGGCTGCTCGTCGTCGAGGGCCGGGTGCAGCGCCGCGGTGCGCGCGGCGTCGGCGTGACCGCCGAGGCCGCCTGGGACCTCACCGCGCTCATGCGCGCCTGGCAGGAGGGCGCGCTCGAGGCGGCGCTCGCCCCGCCCGGAAGCCGGGCCGAGGGCGGCCGGGTCCGTGCCGTGCCCGCCCGCGCCGACGCCGCCGACCCCGGCCATCCCGCCTACGACGCCACCCGCCTCGCGCAGGCGGCGGGTCGTCGGCCGTCCTCGCGTCACCGCGGACAGGACGATCTCGCCCGCAGCCTGCCGCGGCTGTGGCATGCCTCGGAGGGCTCGGCCGGATGAGCGCGACCCGCGGGGCCTATCCTCGCGGTGTGCGCCCCTCCCGCCCCGCCGAGCCGATCCTCCACCTCGACATGGACGCCTTCTACGCCTCCGTCGAGGTGCGCGGCGACCCGACCCTGGCCGGGCGGCCCGTGCTCGTCGGGGGCACCGGAGGGCGCGGCGTCGTCGCGAGCGCCTCGTACGAGGCGCGCGAGCACGGCGTGCGCTCGGCGATGCCGATGGCCGAGGCGCTGCGCCGCTGTCCCGACGCCGTCGTCCTCGCCCCGGACTTCGCGCGCTACCGCGAGGCCTCCGAGGCCCTCATGGCGATCCTGCGCTCGGTCACCCCACTCGTCGAGCCGGTCTCCCTCGACGAGGCGTTCTGCGACGTCGGCGGGGCGGTGCGCCTGCTCGGCGAGCCCCCGACGATCGCCGCGGACCTGCGGGCGCGCATCCGCGAGGAGCTGCGCCTGCCCGCGAGCGTCGGCGTCGCGCCGAACAAGCTCCTCGCGAAGCTCTGCAGCGAGAAGGCCAAGCCCGACGGCCTCCTGCACCTGCCCGTCGCGGAGGTCGCCGCCTTCCTCACGCCCCTCGACGTCCGGGACCTCTGGGGGGTCGGCGCCCAGACCGCCCAGCGCCTCGCCCGCTTCGGGCTCACCACCGTCGGCGACCTCGCCGCCGCCGACCCGGCCACGCTCGTGCGCATCGTCGGGCAGGCCGCGGGCACCCAGCTCGCCGCGCTCGCCCGGGGCCAGGACCCCCGGCCGGTCGTGCCCCACGAGCCCGCGAAGGGCATGAGCGCCGAGGAGACCTTCGACCACGACGTCGACGATCCCGAGGTCCTGCGCCGTGAGCTTCTGCGCCTCGCCGAGCGGGTCGCGCGCCGACTGCGCGCCGGGGGCGTGGCCGGGCGCACCGTCGTGCTCAAGCTGCGCTACGCGAGCTTCGAGACGATCACCCGGTCACGCACCCTGTCGGTGGCCACCGACCAGGCCACCGAGCTGCACCGCGAGGTCGTGGGCCTGCTCGAGGAGCTGCGGCTCGAGCGCGTGCGCGTCCGCCTCGTCGGCGTCGGCGCGCACAACCTCGTGCCCTCGGCAGGCACCCGCCAGCTCGACCTCCTCGGCAGCGACCGCTGGGACCGCCTCGAGCGGGCCGCCGACCGCGCCCGCGAGCGCTTCGGCGACACCGCGCTGACCCGCGGGGCGCTCCTCGACGAGGACGATCCGCCCGACTGGCCGGCTTTCGGGGACCCACCGTGAGGCGTATCCTGTGACGAGGAGACGAGGGGGGTGCGCAACGCGTTCGCGTGACGCACAATCGGGGCACAGTCGCAATGACGACGACGAACCGCGGAGCTACGGATGCCACTGTCCGACCGTGAGCAGCAGATCCTGAGCGACATCGAGGCCCGGCTTCGCGCCGACGACCCGAAGTTCGCCAAGACCGTCGGCACGACGACGGTCACGACGAACGTGCGGCGCAAGATCAAGCTCTCCGTGGCGACGTTCGCGCTCGGGTTCCTGCTCCTGCTCTTCATCATCGTGAGCCTCTGGTTCGCCGTCGGCGGGTTCGTGCTCATGCTCGCCAGCGCGATCTACGGCGGCACCCAGCTCAAGCGGCTCGGGGCAGACCAGAACAGCGATCTTGGAGGGCAGGTGCGCGGCGGCTTCGATCAGTACATGCGCGACAAGCGCGATCGGGGCAAGCGCAGCGAGTAGGCCGAGGGC
>JAWOAS010000211.1:0-48250 GCA_046498405.1 Egibacteraceae bacterium | reverse complement strand
CATCGGCTCGCGCGACGGGGTCGCCCAGATCGTCGTCGCCCACCCCGCCGGGCTCGAGCGCCACGACGACGCCGGCCCGTGAGCCGGCGGGGCGAGCCGGCGGGGTGAGCGGGCGAGGCGAGCGGGCGGGGTGAGCCGGCGCGGTGAGCCGGCGAGGCTGGCCGGCGGCGTGAGCCAGCGCCGCTAGCCGGGGTAGGGCCCCTCGAGCGCGAGCTCGGTCTCGATGGCCAGGCGCCCGGAGCCGGCGAGCTCGGCCTCGACGTCCCAGGTCATGTCGCCGCGGCGGAAGCCGACGTCGACGCTGCGGCCACCGCCGGCGTCGACCTGCATCGTCCACCCGGGGTTGGTGGCGACCTCGACGAGGCGCAGGGCCCCGTCCTCGACGTGGAAGCTCACGCTGCCGGCCTCGCCGACCTGCCAGGTCCCGTCTGCGAGGATCACCATCGCGCAGCCCTTCCGGTGCTCCCCGGGGCCTGCCGTCGCCAGCAGGGTTCCCGGTACGCTACGCCACCCCACCCGGCCGTGCCGGGACCCGACTCGTCCCCAGGAGGGCAAGATGCGCGCGATCGAGGTCCGCGAGCCCGGAGGGCCCGAGGCCCTGCGCCTCGCCGAGGTCCCCACCCCCGAGCCCGCACCGGGCGAGGTGCGACTGCGGGTGGCCGCCGCCGGCGTGAACTTCATCGACGTCTACCACCGCACCGGGGCCTACCCCCTCGCCGTGCCGTTCGTGCCGGGCATGGAGGCCGCCGGCACCGTCGAGGCCCTCGGCGAGGGGGTCGACGGGCTCGCGGTGGGCGACCGCGTCGCGCACGGCTTCGCCCCCGGGGCCTACGCCGAGCAGCAGGTCGTCCCCGCCGAGCGCCTCGTCACCGTGCCCGAGGGCGTCGCCCTCGAGACCGCGGCGGCGCTCATGCTCCAGGGCCTCACCGCGCACTACCTCACCGCCTCGACCTTCCCGCTCGCGCCCGGTCACGTCGCGCTCGTCCACGCCGGTGCCGGCGGGGTCGGACTGCTGCTGACCCAGCTCGCCGTGGCCCGCGGCGCGCGCGTGCTCGCGACGGTCTCGACGGCGGCCAAGGCCGAGATCGCCCGAGCCGCCGGGGCGGGGGAGGTCATCCGCTACGACGAGGCCGACGTCGCCGAGGAGGTCGCGCGCCTCACCGAGGGCCGCGGGGTCGACGTCGCCTACGACTCGGTGGGCCAGGCGACGTTCGAGGCCTCGCTGTCCTGCCTCGCGCCCCGGGGCATGCTCGTGCTCTACGGCCAGTCGAGCGGCGCGGTGGCGCCGGTCGACCCCCAGCGGCTCAACCAGGGCGGGTCGCTCTTCCTGACCCGTCCCAACCTCGCCCACCACATCGCCACGCGCGAGGAGCTGGCCTGGCGCGCCGGCGAGCTCTTCGACGCCGTGGCCAGCGGCGCCCTCGACGTGCGGATCGGCGAGACCCATCCGCTCGGCGACGCTGCCGAGGCGCACCGTCGCCTCGAGGCCCGCGCGACGACCGGCAAGGTGCTGCTCCTGCCGTAGCTCGACGGGGCCCTGCGGGAGGGGTCGGGGCGCGGGCCGCGGGCGCGCCCTGCCGTGCGTGCGCCCGTTGTCACCGTGCACGCCGCGCCGTGCGTGCGCCCACGGCCGCCCGGGTCGCGGTTTGGGCTCGGCGCGGCCGACGCACACTTCAGCAGTGATTCGCACGCAAGGGCAGGCCGGTGGCGATCGCTGGAGGAGGACGCCCGCAATGAGCACCACCCTCGGCGGCCGTGCCGCCCGCACCGCCCGGCTCGCCTCGCTGTCGGCACGGGCCGGCTCGAAGCTCTGGTCGGCCCGCCGCGCCGACCGGCGTGGTGACGCCGAGGCCGCGGCGTCGGCCCACGCCGACGTCGCCGAGGCCGTCCTCGCCCACCTCGGGTCGATGAAGGGCGCGGCGATGAAGCTCGGCCAGCTGCTGAGCTACGTCGACGTCGACCTTGACGTCGAGATGAGCGAGGTCTACCAGCAGCGGCTCGCGGCCCTGGCCGACGCCGCCCCGCCCACCGACACCGCGACGATCGAGGCGACCGTCGCCGAGGAGTACGGTGCGCCGCCCGGGGAGGTCTTCGCGCGCTGGGACCGCGAGCCCTTCGCCGTGGCCTCGATCGGCCAGGTCCACCGCGCCGCGCTCGCCGACGGCACCGAGGTCGTCGTCAAGGTCCAGCACCCCGGCATCGCCGAGGCTGTCGAGGCCGACCTCGCCAACGTCGACAGTCTCGCCCGCCTCGCCCGCCTCGTCGCCCCCGAGGTCGACGCCCGCGAGCTCCTCGAGGAGCTGCGCGCGCGGGTGCTCGCCGAGCTCGACTACCAGGAGGAGGCCCGCTACCAGCGCGCGTTCGCCGAGCGCTACGACGGCCACCCGTTCATCCGCGTGCCGCGCGTCATCGACGCCCTCGCCCGCCCGCGCGTGCTCGTGAGCGAGTACGTCGCCGGCCAGCGCTTCTCCGAGATGCGGGCCTCGGCCAGCCGCGAGGAGCGCGACCGCTACGGGGAGATCATCTTCCGCTTCGTCTTCGGCTCGCTCTACCGCTTCCGGATCTTCAACTCCGATCCCCACCCCGGCAACTTCGTCTTCTGCGACGACGGCAGCGTCGCCTTCCTCGACTACGGGTCGTCGAGGGCCTTCAGCCGCGAGGCCCGCGACCGCCTGCAGGCGGTGCACCGCGCCGTGGCCGCCGAGGACCCCGCCGAGCTCGGCCGCGCGATGCGCGCCGCCGGGCTCATGCCCGAAGGCTCCGCCGCCGACCTCGACGTCGCCCTGGCCTGGTTCCAGCTCCTGCGCGAGCCGATGATCGACGACGCGCCCACCACCTACACCCCGGAGTACGCCCGGCGCGTCGTCGCGGCGAGCTCGAGCCCCGACAGCCCGTACCGCGCGACCCTGCACCAGCTCGCGATGCCCGCGGAGTACCTCCTGCTCAACCGCATCACCTTCGGGGTGAACTCCCTGCTCGCGCGCTTCGAGCCGACGGCCAACTGGCACCGCATCATGGCCGAGCTCAGCGAGGGCGCGCCTGCCGCGACGCCGCTCGGCCGCGAGGAGGCGGCGTTCTTCGCCGAGCACCGCCACGTCGCCTGAGCGCCCACCGACCGGCTGCCCGCCGGGCTGCTGCGCGCTGGGCGCACGAGGGGCCGAGGGCCCGCCGCGACGCGGTGACGGACGTGGGCGACCCGGCTGCGCGGTGACCGGCGCCTTGCGCACTCGCGAACGTTCGCTAAGGTCGTTCGGCGAACCATCCTGTCCGGCGGTCCATGTCGCGCGTCTCGAGGTCCACGCGTGGCGGTGACGCGCACGAGGGCCACTCCCACGCTGCACGGGGCGTTGACGCGTGGTCCCGCACGACCAGAGAGGACGCCTGATGGCAACGACGGAGCAGCACGCGTCGAGCGAGAAGCAGTCGGTCCTGCAGCAGATCCACCCGGTGGTGTTCGGCGTCTCCGCCACGCTCATCGTCGCCTTCGTGACGTGGGGGGCGGTCTTCACCGAGACCGCCAACGAGGTGCTCGGTGACGTCCTGGCCTTCATCACCGACAACTTCGGGTGGCTGTTCATCACCGGCATCGCGGTCTTCATCGTCTTCTGCCTCACGCTCGTCCTGGGCCGCAACGCGAAGGTGCGCCTCGGCCCCGACGACTCCCGCCCGGACTACTCCTACGCGACGTGGTTCGCGATGCTCTTCAGCGCCGGGATGGGCATCGGCCTGCTCTTCTGGGGTGTGGCCGAGCCGATGTGGCACTACATGACACCGCCCGCCGAGGACGCCGAGACGATGGCCGCGGCCGCCGACGCGATGGTGTGGACCTACCACCACTGGGGGATCGGCCCCTGGGCGATGTACGCGGTCCTCGCGCTCTCGCTCGCCTACTTCGGCTTCCGCCACAACCTGCCGCTGACGGTGCGCGCGGCCTTCTACCCGCTCATCGGCGACCGCATCTACGGCCCGATCGGCAACGCCGTCGACATCCTCGCGGTCCTCGGCACCCTCGTCGGCGTCGCGGTCTCCCTCGGCCTCGGGGCGATGCAGGTCAACGCCGGCCTCGACTACGTCTTCGGCATCGGGCAGTCGATCGGGATCCAGATGGCGATCATCGCCGTCATCACCGCCGCGGCGACGATCTCGGTCGTCAGCGGGCTCGACAAGGGCATCCGCCTGCTGTCGCAGACCAACCTCGTGCTCGCCGGGCTGCTCCTGCTCTTCGTCGCCGCGGTCGGGCCGACGGTCATGCTCATCTCGGGCTACGTCGAGAACCTCGGCAACTACCTGCAGGACTTCTTCCGGCTCATCTTCGCGAGTGGCACCTACGCCGACGACGACCTCGATGGCTTCCTCGGCGCGTGGACGCTCTTCTACTGGGCCTGGTGGATCTCCTGGGCGCCCTTCGTCGGGATGTTCATCGCCCGCATCTCCCGCGGCCGCACGATCCGCGAGTTCGTCCTCGGTGTCCTGCTCGTGCCGACGCTCGTGTCGTTCCTGTGGTTCACCGTCATGGGCAACACCGCGATCGACGTGCAGGCCAGCGGCGCCGCCGACATCTGGGGCGCCATCGAGAACGCCGGCGAGTCCGTCGCGATGTTCGCGATGCTCGAGAGCTTCCCGCTCTTCAACGTCACCGCGGTCGTGGCGATCCTCGTCATCGTCTTCTTCTTCGTCACGAGCTCGGACTCGGGCTCCTTCGTCATCGACATCCTCTCGACGGGTGGCAACCCCAACCCGCCGATCCCGACCCGCGTGTTCTGGGCCCTGAGCGAGGGCTTCGTCGCGGCGATCCTGCTCTACGCCGGAGGCGACCTCGCGCTCAGCGCCTTGCAGGCCGGGGCGGTGGCCACGGGGCTGCCGTTCACCGTCGTGCTGCTCTTCGTCGTCGCGGGGCTGTGGAAGGGCCTGCGCGCCGAGCGCAAGGGCGTGTCGATCGAGGACATCCCCGAGCAACCGTTCGTCGGCGACGGCGAGGAGGCGTACCCCGAGGGGGTCGAGGACCCCGAGTTGACCGCCGCGGCCGAGCGCCTCGGCGAGCCCGACGACGGCACGACGAGCTAGCGGAGGGACGAGCGAACCCATGGCCAGAGTCCTCGTAGGAGTCGATGCCTCACCGGCCTCGGTGCAGGCCCTTGAGCGCGCGGCGGAGGAGGCGAGGTGGCGCGACGGCACGCTCGAGGTCGTCTACGCCTTCCCGCCGCCCGAGCCGCGGTCCGCCTTCCCGGTCAGCCCCGACCGGGGCGAGACGACGAAGGACGTCGAGAAGGCCCGCGACCGGGCCAACGACCAGCTCGGCACGTGGCTCGAGGGGCTCGAGGTCGACCTCTCCGACGTCAAGGTCGAATGGAACGTCATCGCTGACCGGCGTGCCTCCCGCGCGCTCGTCGAGCGCTCGAACGACGCCGACCTCGTCGTCGTCGGCTCCCGTGGCCGCGGCGGCTTCTCCGGGCTGCTCCTCGGCTCGGTCTCCGAGCAGGTCGCTCGCCACGCCAAGGCACCCGTGCTCGTCGTGCGCCCGAGCACGTTCGACGGCTAGCGCGCGGGCGCAGCATCAGCGAGGGCCGCGACGGTCCCGTCGCGGCCCTCCGCGGGTGCCCGCGCCGCGGCCGGTGGGGTGTCCCGAGGCGGCGCAGCGGGCAGAACGCCTCTAGGGAGGTGAGGCCCGTGCGCAAGCGCTCGCTCGCCGAGACCGCCGCAGCCCGGGGGGTGCGCGACGCCCGCGTCCTCGAGGCGATGCGCGCGGTCGACCGACGCGACTTCGTCCCCGCCCACCTCGTCGACGAGGCCGGCCGCGACGAGCCCCTGCCGATCGGTGACGGGCAGACGACCTCCCAGCCCTCGCTCATCGCCCAGATGCTCGAGGCCGCCGAGATCGGCCCCCACGACCGTGTGCTCGAGGTCGGCACGGGCTTCGGCTACCAGACCGCGCTGCTGTGCCACCTCGCCGGCGAGGTCGTGAGCATCGAGCGCCACGCCCGCCTGGCCGAGGCCGCCCGGGCCAACCTCGCGGCGGCCGGATGCGAGGCGCGCGTCGAGGTCGGTGACGGCCACGAGGGCGTGCCCGATGCCGCGCCCTACGACGCGATCGTCGTCTCGGCCGCGACCAGCGCGGTCCCCGACGCCTGGGTCGCCTCGCTCGTGGAGGACGGGCGTCTCGTCGTGCCCGTCGGCGGGCGCGGCGGGCAGGTCGTCGAGGTGTGGCGCGCCCGCGGCGGCCGGCTCGTCGACCGGCGCACGCTCGTGCCGGTGCGCTTCGTGCCGCTCGTGCGCGACGATCAGTCGAGGTCGCGCGGGGTCACGTAGCCGGTGAGGTGCGCGCCGCCGGGTCCCAGCGCCGACCACGGCCCGGCGAGCTCGAACGTCGCGAGCGCCGCGGTGGGGAACTTGCCGACCCGTCCGGTGACGTCGTCGTCGGCGAGGGTGGCCACGAGCGAGGCCACCGACGGGTTGTGGCCGACGAGCAGGACCGACGGCGCGGCCTCGTCGAGCGCGCGCAGGCGCTCGAGGAGCTCGCTGGCCCCGGCGTGGTAGAGGGCGACCTCGTAGCGCACCTCCGGCGGGCGGGTGAGCCGGGCCACGACGAGGTCGGTGGTCTGCGCGGCCCTCCTCGCCGTCGACGACAGCGCGAGGGCGGTGCCGCCCGCGGCCTCGAGGGCGTCGCCGATGCGCGGGGCGGCCTCGAGCCCGCGCGGCGCGAGGGGCCGGTCGTGGTCGGCCACCGGCGCGTCGCGGTCGCTCTTGGCGTGGCGCAGGACGTGGAGGGTCGGCATGGCCGCAGGCTAGCGCCCCCGCCCCGGGGTGTCGCCGGCCCCGCCCTCACGTCGTCGGCGCGCGAGTCGCAGCAGGGCGACGACGCTGCCGGCGAGCAGGACGGCGACGAAGGCGAGGGCGAGGGCGGGCGCGAGGAGTGCGAGGACGACGGTGACCCCGGCCAGCCCGTCCTCGGCGACGCTGAGCGCGACGTTGCTCAACGGCTCGGGGGAGAGGTTGGCCAGCAGGCGCAGTCCGGCCTTGCCGGCGTGGGCGAGCAGGGCGAGGACCCCCGCGGCGGCCGCCGCGCGCAGGTCACCGTCGCTGAGCAGCGAGCCGAGCAGCGTCGCGCCGGCGGGACGCACGACGGTGTGGACGGCGTCCCAGGCCGAGTCGAGCCAGGCGACCTTGTCGGCGACGAACTCGACGAGGAGGAGCACGACGGCCACGGCCAGGACCGCGGGATGGCCCAGCGCGGCGGGGACATCGTCGACGCCGACCCGCGCGGCGAGGCCGAGCAGCACGGCGACGAGGTAGAGGTTGAGCCCGGAGGCCCACCCCGTGCCGGCGATGAGGCCGACGGCGACGTCCACGGCAAGCGCACCTCCCCCGGGGCAAGCCTAGGGCCCGCGTCGGACGCGGGCAGCGCTCAGGCCTCGGCCTCGGCGAGGCGGCGCAGGGCCGAGAGGTCCTCGGCCAGCGCCGAGCGCACCCGCGCGCGCACGGGGTCGGCGGCGCCGAGCAGGCCGAGCCCCGGCAGGCGCACCTCGAGCGAGAGCGTGACCTCGCAGCCCCCGGGCCGCGGGTCGACGCGCTGCTCGCCGCGCATGCGCACCGGGCCCTCGACGCTGGCGAAGGCGTAGCGGCGCGGCGGCTGCCAGTCGGTGACCTCGAAGGTGAACGGCAGCCGCATGCCGCCGTAGGCCCGGGTGCCCGACAGCCGGCTGCCCACCCCCGCCTGCGGGGCGTCGTCGCCGACGGCGACGTCGGCGACGCCGGCCTGCCACTCGGCCATGCGCGCCGGGTCGGTGGCGAGGGCGAAGACCGCGGCGGCCTCGGCGCGGACGACCTCGCGGGCCTCGACGTTCATCGCGCGCGGGCGCGCCGGGCGCGGGATCGCAGCGGCATGGGGGGCATGGGGGGCATGGGGGCCGAGGCTAGCGCGGCGCCGGCGGGCCGCGCGGCTAGGATCGCCGGCGATGCGCGCGCTCGTGTCCGGCTTCGAGCCCTTCGGCGGCGAGAGCCTCAACCCCTCCGGTGAGGTCCTCGCCACGCTGCCCCCGCGCCTCGGCTCCGCGGAGGTCGCCACGGTCACCCTGCCGGTGCGCTTCGCCGACGCCTGGGGGGTGCTCGCCTCCGCGGTCGAGGCCGCCGACCCCGACGTCGTCGTCGCCCTCGGGCAGGCCGCCGGGGCGCGCGCGGTGACGATCGAGGAGATCGCCGTCAACCTCGACGGACCCGCCGACCCCGACGAGGCGGGGGTGCGGCCGGTCGACGAGCCGATCGTGGCCGGCGCGCCGCTGGCCTACCGCACCGGGCTGCCCGCCCGCGATCTCGAGGCCGCGCTCACCGCGGCGGGCATCCCCGCGCGCCGCTCGCGCAGCGCCGGCGCGCACCTCTGCAACCACGTCTTCTACCGGCTGTGCCACCTCGCGGCCGAGGGGCGCCCGGGGCTGCGGGCCGGCTTCGTCCACCTGCCGTTCCTGCCGGCGCAGGCCCTCGACGGCGCGCGGCCCTCGCTGCCCCTCGACCTCCAGGGCGCGGCGGTCCGCACCGTGCTCGAGGCGCTGCTCACCCCGTCGTCGCGCTGAGCCCCTCGGCGGGCGCCGCGCCCGGCAGCTCCCGGGCCAGCGCGCTGGCCAGCGCGTCGCAGGCACGGGCGACCTCCGGGGTCAGCGCCTCGTGGCCGAGGTCGTAGCGCGCCCCCTCGATGCCGATGACCGTGAGGCTCGGTGGGCGCCTGCCGAGGCTCGCGGCGAGCTCGAGCGCCTCGCCGAGCCCGGCGTCGTGGGTGCCGCCGGCCTGCCGCCTGGGGGGCAGCGCGCCGTCGGGGAAGCGCCGCACCCGGCCCGGGGGACCGCCGCCGCGCAGTGCGTCGATGACGACGAGCGGCTCGTCGCCGTCGAGGAGGTCGAGGAGCGTGCCGACCTCCCCGGCGCAGGTCTCGACGACGAGGTCGGGGCGCAGGGTGGCGAGACGGCACGCGGTGACGACCCCGGCGCCGTCGTCGCCCCGCAGGGTGTTGCCGACGCCGACGACGCGCATGCTCACTCCCGCTCGACGGTGAGGTCGAGGAAGTGCGTCGCGCAGGAGATGCACGGGTCGTAGTTGCGGATCGCCTGCTCGAGCTGCCAGCGCAGCGTCTCGTCGTCGAGGTGGCGGTGGTCGTCGATGAAGCTCGTGAGGTCGCCCTCGACGGCGAGCTGGTTCTGCGCGGTCGGTGGCACGATCCGCGCGTCGACGATCGTGCCCTCGTCGTCGATGGTGTAGCGGTGGGTCAGGGTGCCGCGCGGGGCCTCGCTCGCCCCGTAGCCGGTGCCCGCGCGTGCGGGCACGTCGACCGCGGCGGTGTCGGGCTCGTCGTAGGCGTCGATGATCGCGAGCGCCTCCTCGACGGCCTCGAGGATCTCGATGGCGCGCACGACGATGCTCTGGTAGGGGTTGGCCACGACCGCGGGCAGCCCGACCTCCTCGGCGGCGTCGCGGGCCACCGCGGAGAGGTCCTCGCGGGCGAGGGCGTAGCGGGCCAGCGGGCCGACCATGAACGTGCCGTCGTGGCCCGAGAGCCGGGCGTGCAGCGCCGTCGAGCGCTCGACGTGCTCCTCGACGATGTGCTCGTCGAAGGCCGCGACCGGGGCGTCGAGCCCGGTCGAGGCCACGAGCCGGCCGGCGTCGATGGGGTAGCGGCCGTCCTCCTTGAGGCTCACGAAGGCGTGGTCGAGCTCGAGGTCGGGGAAGTCGAAGGTCGCGACGAGGCGCACCGTGGCCAGGGCCTGCTCGCGGGCGCGCTCGAGCAGCGGACGGACCCCGGCGAGCTCGGCGGCCGACGGCGGGCGGTAGAAGCCCCCGAGGCGGAGGTTGACGGGGTGGCTCGCGCGCCCGCCGATGACGCGCACGAGCTCGGTGCCGGCCTTGCGCAGGGCCAGTGCCTCCTCGACGAGCTCGCGGTGGTCGTTGGCCAGCGCGATCGCCGAGTCGTAGCCGAGGAAGTCGGGGGCGTGGAGGAGGTAGACGTGCAGCGCGTGGCTCTCGATCCACTCGCCGCAGTAGATGAGCCGGCGCAGCTCGCGGATCGGGCCCTCGTCGATCGTGACCCCGCAGGCCGCCTCGATCGCCCGCGCGGCGCTGACCTGGTAGGCGATCGGGCAGATCCCGCAGATCCGCGCGGTGATGTCGACGGGCTCGTCCATCCGCCGCCCGACGAGCAGTCCCTCGAAGAAGCGCGGCGGCTCGTAGATCGAGAAGGCGACCTCCTCGAGCTCGCCGTCGCGCAGGCGGACGCGCATCGCGCCCTCGCCCTCGACGCGGGCGAGCGCGGCGACGGAGAGGTCGCGGGCTGCCTCAGGCACGCGATGGGTCATGGCGGCGACTCTCCTCGGCGAAGGGGGCGGCAGCGGCGTTGTAGGTGCGCAGGGAGCGGACGAGGTCGCGCTGGCTCAGGCCCATCTCGTGACGCAGCCAGGCGGCCAGCGAGCCGGTCGTCGTCGTCTCGGCGGGGCCGAAGCAGCCGTAGCAGCCACGGTGGAAGCCCGGGCACAGCGCCCCGCACCCGGCGTTGGTCACCGGCCCGAGGCAGGGCGTGCCGTGGGCGACCATCACGCAGGCGTGGCCGGCGGTCTTGCACTCCATGCAGACGCTGTGGGTCGGGATGTTGGGGCGGCGTCCCTGCAGCAGGGCGCTGACGACCTCGAGGACCTGCATGCGGTCGATCGGGCAGCCCTGGAGCTCGTACTCGACCTCGACGTGCTCGGAGACCGGCGTGGACTCCTCGAGGGTCGAGAGGTACTCGGGGTGGGCGTAGACCGCGTCGGCGAAGGCGTCGACGTCGGCGAAGTTGCGCAGCGCCTGGATGCCGCCGGCGGTCGCGCACGCCCCGATGGCGATGAGCGTGCGGCTGGCCGCGCGCACCTCGGCGATGCGCTCCTCGTCCTCGGGCGTGGTGATCGAGCCCTCGACGAGGGAGACGTCGTAGGGGCCGTCGGCGGTGGCGCTCGAGGCCTCGAGGAAGTACGCCACGTCGACGACCTCGGCGAGCTCGAGGAGGTGCTCCTCGAGGCTGAGGACCTGGAGTTGGCAGCCGTCGCAGGAGGCGAACTTCCACACCGCGAGGGCCGGGCGGGCGGTGGCCATCTACAGCTCCCTCACGCTCAGGTACGGGCCGACGCGGTCCCACGACAGCACCGGGCCGTCGTGGCAGAGGAAGTAGGGGCCGAGCTGGCAGTGCCCGCAGGTGCCGATGCCGCAGAGCATGTTGCGCTCGGCGGAGACGAAGATGCGCTCCGGCGCGACGCCGCGCTCGAGCAGCGCCTGCGCGCCGTAGCGCATCATGACCTCGGGGCCGCACACCAGGGCCGTGGCGTGCTGCTCGTCGAAGCGGGCGCGGGGCACGAGACGGGTGACGACGCCGACGTTGCCGTGCCAGCCGCTGCCGGCGGCGTCGATCGTGACGTCGATGTCGACGTCGAGGCGCGAGCGCCACGTCTCGAGCTCCTCGCGGTAGAGGATGTCCCCGGCGGTGCGCGCGCCGTAGAGCAGGCTGAGCTGCCCGTAGGCCTGGCGGTGCTCGAGCACGTGGAGGATCGCCGCGCGCAGCGGGGCGAGGCCGATGCCGCCGGCGATGACGACGACGTCGCCGCCGCGGGCGGCCTCGACCGGCCACGGCACGCCGAAGGGTCCGCGCACGCCGATGCGGTCGCCGCGCTCGACGTTGGTCAGCGCCGTGGTCACCGCGCCGACGCGGCGGATCGTGTACTCCCGACGGTCGGCGACCTGCGTCGAGCTCGAGATCGAGATCGGCACCTCGCCGGTGCCGAAGGCGTAGAGCATGTCGACCTGGCCGGGCTCGAACGGCGGGAGCAGGCCGTGGACCCGCTCGAGGCCGATCGTCATCGTGTCGGCGGTGTCGCGGCGGACGTCGACGACCCGGTGGGGCACCGGCAGGAGCCGCTCGTCGACCGGGCCGGTCGTGGCGGGGCGCGGGGACAGCGTCGGGGTGCTCATGAGCGCTGTCCGTAGAGGTCGAGGAGCTGCAGGCGGGTGTGGTGCAGCCGCCGGGCGATGACCTCCGCGAGGCGGCGGGTCACCTCCGCGGCCAGCGAGGGGTCGTGCGCCATCGCCGCGCGCAGGCACTCGGCCCCGATGCGGGTCGCCTCGACGTGGCTGACCGCCCGGGCGTCGAACTGCCAGCGGTGGGGTGGGATGAGCCACGACCAGCCGAGCAGGTCGCCGTCGTCGACGGTCTCGACGACCAGCGGTGGCCCGGCCGGGGCGACGACCTCGAGGGCGACGTTGCCGCGGTTGACGAGGTAGCAGCAGTCGGCCTGCCCGCCGGTCTCGAAGATGAGGGTGTCGGGCTCGTAGCTCACGCCGAGCTCGCAGGGGGCGAGGCGGTGGATCTCCTCCTCGCGCAGCCCTGCGAAGAACGGGTGCTGCGTCAGCTCGGTCGTCATCGTCCGCCTCCTCCCGGCACGGCGGTCGCCCGGATCGCCCGGGCCTCCTCGGTGATGTCGATGCCGACGGGGCACCAGGTGATGCAGCGCCCGCAGCCGACGCAGCCGAGGACGTCGAACTGGTCCTGCCACGTCGCGAGCTTGTGGGTGAGCCACTGCCGGTAGCGCGCCGACACCGACTCGCGGATGCCGCCGCCGTGGATGTAGGAGAAGCCGATGGTGAAGCACGAGTTCCACGCGCGCTCGCGCGCGGCGTGGCTGCCGTCGAGGGCGTTCTTGTCGACGAGGCCGGTGCAGAAGCACGTCGGGCAGACGAACGTGCAGTTGCCGCAGGCCAGGCAGCGGCGCGCGACGTCGCGGTAGCGCGAGGACCCGAGGGCGTCGAGGAGGTCGTCGTGCAGGCCCTCGGTCTCGAGCTCACGGCCCATGCGGCGCGCGGCGTCGTCGGTGACCGCCGCGGCCGCGTCGAGGTCGCCCTGCCCGGCGTCGGCGGTCGGCACGGCCTCGAGGAGCTCGCGGCCCCGCTCCGAGCCGACCTCGACGACGAAGCGGTGGTCCTCGCCGAGCAGCTCGGTGAGGGCGAGGTCGAAGCCGTCCTCGGCGCGTGGCCCGGTGCCGACCGAGGCGCAGAAGCACGTGCCGGCTGGCTCGCCGCAGTGCGCGACGATCGTGAGGATGTCGTCGCGGCGACTCGCGTAGGTGACGTCGCGCAGGTCGTCGCGGATGAAGACGCGGTCCTGCACGGCGATGCCGGCGAGCTCGCACGGGCGCAGGCCGAGGAAGGCGAAGCGCCGGCTCGGCGGCTCGGCGGCGCGCAGCGTGAAGCCGGAGCCGTCGCCCACGGCCTCGAAGACCTCCGAGCGCGGGGGCAGCAGCCAGCGCTTCGGCGCGTCGGGGCCGACGGCGTAGGCGAAGCGGGCGTCGTCATCCCGCTCGACGAGGCGGTAGTGGCCCGGGCGCTGGTCGTCGCTCCAGCCGACCGGCAGGTCCTCGGCGGACTCCAGCGGCGCGAGCGTGATCACCCCGTCGCGGACACGCGGCCCGATGACCTCGTAGTCGCGGGCGTGGAGCGCCTCGACGAGGGCGTCGAGCCCCTCGAGGTCGAGTACGCAGGTGGTCTCCGCTGCGAGCGCCATGGCGACCTCCGGTGACGCGCTGTGGCGCATCCTCTCCCGAGGGTCGCGGCTCGTCGCGTGCCGAAGGTCCCAAGGCGCGGCGCCGATGGCCCCTCGCTACGCTGCGCCCGTCGGTCCGTGCCGCAGCGAGGAGGAGGCCCGCGTGCCGTCTGGCCCGGAGACCGCCCCGCGGGGCGGCGAGGTCGTCCGCGTGCGCCTGCGGGCGCGCGGGGTCGTCCAGGGCGTGGGCTTCCGCCCGTTCGTCCACGGCCTCGCCGTCGAGCGCGGCCTCTCGGGCCTCGTCGGCAACGACGCCGACGGCGTCTTCGCCGAGCTCGAGGGGCCCGCGGCGGCGGTCGGCGCCGCGCTCGACGCCGTGCGCTCCGACCCGCCGCCGCTGGCCGTCGTCGAGTCCGTCGACGTCGAGGCCGTCCCGCCGCGCGGGGGTGACGGCGGCTTCACGATCGTCGAGAGCCTCGCGGGGGCGGCCCGGCGCACGCTCGTCTCGCCGGACACCGCCACGTGCGAGGCCTGCCTCGCCGAGCTCTTCGACCCGCGCGACCGCCGCTACCGCTACCCCTTCCTCAACTGCACGAACTGCGGGCCGCGCTACAGCATCGTCACCGACGTGCCCTACGACCGACCGAACACGACGATGGCCGGCTTCCCGCTCTGTGCCGACTGCGCCGCGGAGTACCACGACCCCGCCGACCGGCGCTTCCACGCACAGCCGACCTGCTGCCCCGCCTGCGGCCCACGGCTGCGCCTGACCCCCTCGCCGGAGCCGGCCGAGGCCGGCGGGGACGCCGCGGTCGTCGCCGAGGCCGCCGCCCGCCTCGTCGCCGGCGAGGTCCTCGCGATCAAGGGCCTCGGCGGCTACCACCTCGCGGTGCTCGCCGCCGACGAGGCCGCGGTCGCGGCCCTGCGCGCCCGCAAGCACCGCGAGGAGCGGCCCTTCGCCCTCATGGCCGCCGATCTCGACGCCGCCGGCGCCCTCGGCGAGGTCGGCCCCGACGCCGCGGCGCTGCTGTCGGGCCCGCGTCGGCCGATCGTGCTCCTGCCGCGCCGGCCCGACGCGCCGGTCGCCCCGTCGGTGGCCCCCGGCAGCCGGGAGCTCGGGGTCATGCTGCCCTACACGCCGCTGCACCACCTCCTCGCCGAGGCGCTGCCCGGGCCCTTCGTGCTCACGAGCGGCAACCGCTCCGACGAGCCGATCGCCTACCGCGACGACGAGGCCGCCGAGCGGCTCGGTCCCATCGCCGACGGCGTGCTCAGCCACGACCGCCCGATCCACATGCGCATCGACGACGCGGTGACCCGCGCCTGGCGAGGCGGCGAGCTCCTCATCCGGCGCGCGCGCGGCTACGCGCCCCAGCCGGTGCCGCTGGCCGCGGCGGCGCCCCGCCACGTCCTGGCCTGCGGGGCCGAGCTCAAGCACACGTTCTGCCTCGCCCGCGACCGCTACGCCTTCGTCTCCCCCCACATCGGCGACCTCGAGAACTACGAGACGCTGCGCTCGTTCACCGAGGGCGTGGCCCACCTCTCGCGCCTCTTCGACGTCGACCCCACCGTCGTGGCCCACGACCTCCACCCCGAGTACCTCTCGACGAAGCACGCCGTCGACCTCGAGGGTGTCGCCCTCACCGGCGTGCAGCACCACCACGCGCACATCGCCTCCTGCCTCGCCGACGCAGGCGAGGCCGGCCCGGTGCTCGGCGTGGCCTACGACGGGCTCGGCCTCGGCACCGACGGCACGATCTGGGGTGGCGAGCTCCTCGCCGCCGACCTCACCGGCTTCGAGCGCGTCGGCCACCTCGCCAGCGTCGCGCTGCCCGGCGGGCAGGCGGCGATCCGCGAGCCCTGGCGCATGGCCGCGGCCTGGGTCGAGGTCGCCTACGACGGGGACCCGCCGCCGCTGGCCGTGGCCGAGCGCCACGCCGAGCGCTGGGGGGCGGTCACCGAGCTCGCGCGCCGTGGCGTGCAGGCGCCGGCGACCTCGAGCGTCGGGCGGCTCTTCGACGCCGTCGCGGCGCTCGCCGGTGTGCGCGACGTCATCACCTACGAGGGGCAGGCCGCGATCGAGCTCGAGCAGGCCGCCGAGCCCGCCGACCGCGGCGCCTACCCGCTACCGCTGCTCGACGGCCCGCCGCTGCGCCTCGACGCCGGTGCCCTCGTCCGCGCCGTCGTCGACGATCTCGCCGCAGGCGCGAGCGCGGGCGAGGTCGCCGCGCGCTTCCACGACGGCCTCGCCGCCGGCACCGTCGCGGCCTGCGTCGCGCTGCGCGAGCGCACGGGCCTGTCCACCGTCGCGCTCTCCGGGGGGGTCTTCCAGAACCTCCGCCTGCTCGACGCCGTCGTCGACGGCCTCGGCGCGGCCGGCTTCGGCGTCCTCGTCCACGAGCGCGTGCCCGCCAACGACGGCGGCATCAGCCTCGGGCAGGCCGCGGTGGCCGTCGCGCGTGACCGCGCCGGGATGCTCGGCTGAGGCCCGCTCAGCAGATGCGCGGCAGCGGGTCGCCGACGAGGACGTCGACGACGCGGTTGCCGCCGAAGGTCGTCTCGAGCAGGACCATGCCGGGGGGGTCGTCGGCGACGGTGCCGATGCGGGCGGCCTGCGCGCCCGCGGGCAGGGCCTGCATCGCCGCGAGCGCGGCGTCGGCCTGCGCGCCGTCGACGACGACGACCATGCGGCCCTCGCAGGCGACGTAGAGCGGGTCGATGCCGAGGACCTCGCAGGCCCCGACGACGTCGGGCCGCAGCGGCAGCGCGCCCTCGGCGAGGTGGATGGCGACGTCGGCGGACCCGGCGATCTCGTTGAGCACCGTGGCGACCCCGCCGCGCGTGGCGTCGCGCATGCAGCGCACGCCGTCGGCGGCGTCGAGCACCGCCGCGGCGAGCTCGTGCAGCGGGGCGGTGTCGCTCTCGATGTCGGACTCGATGTCGAGGTCGCCGCGCGAGAGGAGGATCGTGATGCCGTGCTCGCCGATCGGCCCGGAGACGAGCACGGCGTCGCCGGGGCGGGCGAAGCGCGCGCCGAGCTCGATGGGCCGGGTGAGCACGCCGACCCCGGCGGTGTTGATGTAGCAGCCGTCGCCCTTGCCGCGCTCGACGACCTTCGTGTCGCCGGTGACGATGGTCACGCCCGCCGCGGCGGCCGCGGCGCGCATGTCGGCGACGATGCGCTCGAGGTCGGCCACGGGCAGGCCCTCCTCGATGATGAAGCCCGCCGAGAGGAAGCGCGGCTGTGCGCCGGAGACCGCGAGGTCGTTGACGGTGCCGTTGACCGCGAGGTCGCCGATCGACCCTCCGGGGAAGAACAGCGGGCTCACGACGAAGGAGTCGGTCGTCAGCGCGAGGCGCTCGCCGCCGACCTCGACGATGGCCTGGTCCTCGAGCGCGTCGAGGGCGGGGTTGCTGAAGGCCTCGAGGAAGACCGCCTCGGTCAGCGCGTGCGAGGAGCGCCCCCCGGCGCCGTGGGCGAGGGTGATGCGCTCCTCGCGGACCTTCGGGGCGCGGCGACGCGCGCGCTCGGCCCGGTCGAGGACCTCCTGCTCGCGCTCGGCGGCGCTGCGCTGCCCGGCGCCGTCCTCCGGCTGCGGGGCGCTCATGCCCCGGCCCCCGCGGCCGCCGCGGCGCGGTTGAAGCGCCCGTACTGGTAGTAGGCCGCGCAGGCGCCCTCGCTCGAGACCATGCACGTGCCGATCGGGGTCTCCGGGGTGCACGCGGTGCCGAAGACCCCGCACTCCCAGGGCTTGATCTGGCCGGTGAGGACCTCGTCGCACTGGCACTCCCGGGGGTCCTCGACGACCGCGCCGGGCAGGTCGAAGAGCCGCTCGGCGTCGAAGGCGGCGAACTCCTCGCGCAGCCCGAGGGCGGAGTCGGGGATCGTGCCGAGGCCGCGCCACTCGAAGGCGTCACGCGGGACCATCGTGCGGTCGATGACCTCGAGGGCGCGGGCGTTGCCGTCCCAGGGCACGACGCGCGTGTACTGGTTGTCGACCTCGGCGCGGCCCTCGACGCGCTGACGCAGCAGGCGGTAGATCGACTCGAGGATGTCGAGGGGCTCGAAGCCGCTGACGACGATCGGCTTGCCGTAGTCGCGGGCGACGAACTCGTAGGGTGCGGCGCCGATGACCGTCGAGACGTGGCCGGGGCCGAGGAAGCCGTCGAGGTCCTGGCCCGGGGCGTCGAGGATGGCCTGCACCGCGGGGCAGACGAGGACGTGGTTGCAGAACACCGCGAAGTTCTCGAGGCCCTCGGCGGCGGCGCGCAGCAGCGTCGCCGCGGTCGACGGCGCGGTCGTCTCGAAGCCGATGGCGGTGAAGACGACGCGCTTGTCGGGGTGGTTGCGGGCGACCTTGAGGGCGTCGAGGGGGGAGTAGACCATGCGGATGTCGCAGCCGGCGGCCTTGGCGTCGAGGAACGACCCCCGTCCACCGGGCACGCGGAGCATGTCGCCGAAGCTCGTCATGATGACGTCGGGCTGCTCGGCGATGGCGATGGCGTCGTCGATGCGGCCCATCGGCATGACGCACACCGGGCAGCCGGGGCCGTGGACGAGCTCGATGCCGTCGGGCAGGTGGTCCTCGATGCCGTGGCGGTAGATCGTGTGGGTGTGGCCCCCGCAGATCTCCATGATCTTGTGCTGGCCGCCGTCGGCCAGCGCGGCGATCTCGGCGGAGAGCTGTGCGGCGATCTCCGGCGAGCGGTACTCGTCGACGTACTTCATCCCTGGACCTTCCCGATCGCCTCGCCCGCGTGGACGAGGATGCGGTCGCCGACGAGCGCGTCGACGAGCATCACGCTGACGTGCTCGGTGCCCGCGCCGGTGTCGACGAGCGCGAGGTCGCCGTCCTCGAGGGCGAGCACGGTGACCTCGACGGCCTCGTCGCCGCAGGTGATGCACGCCGGACCCGCCCCGGCGACGACGACGGCCTCGGTCGCGGCCAGGCCGAGGCCCCGGCCCGCCGGCGCCGGCTCGGCGCGCGGCGCGGGGCCGCCGGTGCTCGCCTCGGCGCTCATTCGATGTCGCTGTCGGCGAGCTCGGCGAGCTCGTCCTCGTAGACCTGCCCGAGCTGGGCGAGGCGGCGGAAGGACTCCGCGGCCTCCTCCTCGTCGATCGCGGCCATCGCGAAGCCGACGTGGATGAGCACCCAGTCGCCGACGTCGGGGCTGAGGCCGTCGGCCTCGAGGAGCTGGACGCTGATGTTGCGCCGCACCCCGCCGACGTCGGCCTTGGCGATGGCGTTGGCCGGGTCGACGTGCTCGACGATGCGGCCGGGGATCCCGAGGCACATGGGTGGGTCTCCTGTCGTCGACGCCGTCGCGCGCCGGGCGCGGCGACACGGTGCGCATGGCGCGGGCGGTGGCACCACCGTCACGATGCAGCCCCGCGCGACGCCCCCACAGGGCCAAGGGGAGCGGCCGGCATGGTCCGAGGGTCCCGACTGCGTCGTGACTTCCATCGCTTCCCCCCGCCGCCGCGACGAGGCAGGCTCAAGCACCATCGATCAACGTCAGGCGCGCCGCGGGCGCCCCGCCACCCCGACGGGCGGTGGGGCGCGGTGAGGCTGCGTCGATCACGAAGGGTCGCGAATGGCTGAGCCACGAACGGCGGAACGTGCCCAGCAGGACGAGGGCCACCCTTCGGGGGATGAGCGCTTCGC
Organism: Egibacteraceae bacterium; assembly: GCA_046498405.1. Taxonomy (GTDB): domain Bacteria; phylum Actinomycetota; class Nitriliruptoria; order Euzebyales; family Egibacteraceae; genus T1Sed10-49. The sequence continues at coordinate 29,047 of JAWOAS010000211.1, read as the reverse complement.
CCTGCTCGACAAGACGCTACGGCGGGTGCGCTACCAGCAGGACCAGCTCATCGAGGTCCTCCACGTCGCCCAGGACCTCTTCGGGCACCTCTCCGAGGACATCCTCCTCTACCTCGCGCGCCAGCTGAAGCTGCCACCGAGCCGGGTCTACGGGGTGGCGACCTTCTACCACCTCTTCACCTTCAGCGCGTCGGGGGAGCACGCCGCGACGGTCTGCATGGGCACGGCGTGCTTCGTCAAGGGCGCCGAGGGCATCGTCGCCGAGCTCGAGCAGGCCTACGGGGTCCAGCCCGGCAGCACGACCGAGGACGGCCAGCTCACCGTGACGACCGCGCGCTGCGTCGGCTCCTGCGGGCTCGCGCCCGTCGTCGTCGTCGACGGCGTCGTCACGAGCCACCAGACCCCGGAGTCCACCCTCGAGCGGGTCGGCGAGATGCTCGAGCGCGAGCCCACGGAGGCGAGCACCTGATGGCCAAGCAGATCGATCTCCACGACGTCGCGCACTCCGAGCTGGAGATGCGCAGCCGCTACACCACGCGCGTCAAGGCCTGCAGCAGCACCGCCTGCCTGTCGGCCGGCGCCGGGCCGACGCGCCAGGCCCTCGAGGAGGCCGCCGAGCAGCAGGACATCAACTCCGACGTCCAGGTCGTGCCGACCGGCTGCATGGGCCTGTGCAGCTCGGGTCCGCTCGTGCGCGTCGAGCCCCGCGCCGGCGCGGCGACGATGTACGCCGGGGTCACCCCCGACATCGCCCGCCGGATCATCCGCGAGCACGTCGTCGTGCGCAAGGAGATCGACGAGCACGTCCTCGACGAGGACCAGCCGTTCTTCTCCCGCCAGCGCAAGATCGTGCTCGGCAACGCCGGGCGCATCGACCCCGAGCGCATCGAGGACTACGTCGCCGAGGGTGGCTACCAGGCCCTCGCGCACGCCCTCAGCGACCTCGCGCCCGAGGAGGTCATCGAGCTCATCGAGGACAGCGGTCTGCGCGGGCGTGGTGGCGCGGGCTACCCCACGGCGAAGAAGTGGGAGATGCTCCACCGCGCCGAGGGCAGCCCGAAGTACCTCATCGCCAACGGCGACGAGGGCGACCCGGGCGCCTACATGGACCGCACGATCATGGAGGACGACCCCCACCGGGTCATCGAGGGCATGATCATCGCGGCGTACGCCACCGGCGCGAGCCACGGCTACATCTACGTCCGCGCGGAGTACCCCACCGCGGTCGAGCGCCTCGAGCGGGCGATCCGCGTCGCGCGGCGTCAGGGGCTGCTCGGCCGCAAGATCCTCGGCTCGGACTTCGACCTCCAGCTCGAGGTCCGCATCGGCGCCGGGGCCTTCGTCTGCGGCGAGGAGACCGCGCTCATGGCCTCGATCGAGGGCCGTCGCGGCACCCCGTCGCTGCGCCCGCCCTATCCGACCGAGAAGGGGCTGTGGGGCCAGCCGACGATGATCAACAACGTCGAGACGCTCTCCAACATCCCCGCGATCGTCGCCAACGGCGCCGAGTGGTTCGGCGAGGTGGGCACGCCGAAGAGCAAGGGCACGAAGGTCTTCGCCCTCGCCGGCTCGCTCGTCAACACCGGGCTCATCGAGGTGCCGATGGGCATCACGCTGCGCGAGATCGTCTACGACATCGGCGGTGGCATCCCGGGCGGTCGCGAGTTCAAGGCCGCGCAGAGCGGTGGGCCCTCCGGTGGCTGCCTGCCGGCCTCGCTGCTCGACTCGCCCGTCGACTACGAGAGCCTGCGCCAGCTCGGGTCGATGATGGGCTCGGGCGGGCTCGTCGTCATGGACGACACGATGCGCATGCCCGACGTCGCGCGCTTCTACATGGAGTTCTGCCGCGACGAGAGCTGCGGTAAGTGCGCGCCGTGCCGGGCCGGCACCGTGCAGATGCACGCCCTGCTCGACCGCATCTGCGAGGGGGTGGGCCGCAAGCGCGACCTCCAGCACCTCGAGAGCCTCTGCCGCACCGTGCGGCAGACGAGCCTGTGCGGGCTCGGTCAGAGCGCCCCCAACCCCGTCGTGTCGACGCTCGACCACTTCCGTGACGAGTACCTCGACCTCCTCGTGCCCGACGTCTCCTACAACGGCGAGGCGTCGAGCGTGCCACCGCGCCCCTCGGCGCCCGATCCCGCCGTGACCACCAAGGGAGGTAGCCGATGAGCCGCGGAAACGGCCGGCCGAGCGTCCCCGTCACCATCGACGGGCACGAGGCGATGGCCTACGAGGGCGAGACGATCCTCGACGTCGCCACGCGCATCGGGGTGAGGATCCCCCGGCTGTGCTACCTCGAGGGCCTCTCGGTGTGGGGCGGCTGCCGGCTCTGCCTCGTCGAGGTCGCCGACGACCCCCGCTACCGGCTGTCGTGCGCGACGCCGGTGGTCCCCGAGATGGAGGTGACGACGAAGAACTGGGAGCTGCACAACCACCGCCGCCGCATCGTGGAGATGCTCTTCGCCGAGGGCAACCACATCTGCGCGGTGTGCGTCTCCAACGGCGACTGCGAGCTCCAGGACCTCGCCGCCGAGACCGACGTCGACCACGTCCACTACGACCTGCAGTACCCCGACGCCTCGGTCGACGCCTCCCACCCCAAGTACGTGCTCGACCGCCAGCGCTGCGTCCTGTGCACCCGCTGCGTGCGGGTGTGCGACGAGATCGAGGGCGCCCACGTCTGGGACGTCGCCCAGCGCGGCACGAGCTCGGCGATCGTCGCCGAGCTCAGCAAGCCCTGGGGCGAGTCGCCGTCGTGCACCTGGTGCGGCAAGTGCGTCCTCGTCTGCCCGACCGGGGCGCTGTCCTTCAAGGGCCGCGCCGTCGGCGAGATGCGCCACGACCCCGCGGTCATCGACTTCCTCAAGACCGCGCGTGACGAGGGCAAGTGGTACGAGCGACAGGAGGCCCGGTGAGCAACGGAAACGGCGCTGCCAACGGCAAGCTGCGGATCGCCACGGCGTGGCTCGGCGGCTGCTCCGGCTGCCACATGTCCTTCCTCGACCTCGACGAGTTCCTCGTCGACCTCGCGGGCATGGCCGACCTCGTCTTCGGTCCCCTGACCGACACGAAGGCGTTCCCCCCCGACGTCGACATCACCCTCGTCGAGGGCGCGGTGACCAACGAGGACAACCGCGAGCTCGCCTTCGCGCTGCGGGCCAACAGCCGCGTCGTCGTCTCCTTCGGCGACTGCGCGGTCACCGGCAACGTCACCGCGCTGCGCAACCTCCTCGGCGAGCCCGAGCCGATGCTGCAGCGCGTCTACGTCGAGCATCCCGACCTCGACGGGCAGCTGCCGACCGAGGTCGTGCCGGCGCTGCTGCCCATGGCCGAGCCGCTCCACGAGCTCATCCCCATCGACGCCTACCTGCCGGGCTGCCCGCCCTCGGCGGAGCGCATCAAGACCGCGATCACCGCGCTCGCGCAGGCCGTCATCGACGGCGAGCCGGTCCCCAAGGCCACCGAGTGGCTCTTGCCTGACGACGCCCGCTTCGGCTAGCCCGCGCCCGCCCCGAGAAGGAGGCCCTGCGTTGCATAACGTCCACGTCATCGATCCCGTCACCCGCATCGAGGGGCACGCGAAGATCACCCTGCACCTCGGCGAGGACGGTGGGGTCTCCGACGCCCGCTTCCACGTCACCGAGTTCCGGGGCTTCGAGGAGTTCTGCGTCGGTCGGCCCTACCACGAGATGCCGGCGCTGACGGCCCGTACCTGCGGGATCTGCCCGGTCAGCCACCTCCTCGCCTCGGCCAAGGCCGGCGACGAGATCCTCTCGGTGCGCATCCCCGAGGCCGCCGACCGTCAGCGACGGCTCGCGAACATGGGGCAGATCATCCAGTCCCACGCGCTGAGCTTCTTCCACCTCTCGGCGCCCGACCTCATGCTCGGCATGGACTCCGACCCCGCGCAGCGCAACGTCTTCGGCCTCGTGGCCACCGAGCCCGAGCTCGCGCGCCGCGGCATCCGCCTGCGCAAGTTCGGCCAGGAGATCCTCGAGGTCGTCACCGGCCGGCGCATCCACGGCCCCTGGGTCGTCGCCGGCGGCTCGGGGCGGCAGATGACCGCCGAGGACGTCGAGACGATCCGCGGCATGCTCGACGAGGCGCACGACGCCGCGCTGCGGACCCTCGAGGAGTTCACCGCGCTGCTCGACGGCTTCTCCCGGGAGATCGCCGCCTTCGGCGACTTCCCGAGCCTCTTCCTCGGCCACTGCCAGCCCGACGGGACGTGGGAGCACTACAGCGGCGGGCTGCGCATCCTCGACGCCGAGGGCGCGATCGTCGCCGACCAGCTCTCGCCCGCGGCCTACCGCGAGTACCTCGGCGAGGCCGCCAACGTCGACAGCTACCTCAAGTCGCCGTACTACAAGCCCTACGTCGGCGACGACGGCGTGGCCATGGACGGCATCTACCGGGTCGGTCCGCTCGCCCGCCTCAACATCAGCGAGCGCATGGGCACGCCGGAGGCCGACGAGGCGCTCGCGACCTTCCGCGAGCGCACCGGCGGCCGGGTGGCGACCTCGTCGTTCCACTACCACTACGCGCGGCTCATCGAGGTGCTGGCCTGCACCGAGCGCATCGCCGAGCTGCTCGACGACCCGATGCTCACCGACTACCACATCCGCGCCGAGGGCGGGGTCAACCGCCGGCGTGGCGTCGGGGCCTCCGAGGCGCCGCGCGGCACGCTCTTCCACGACTACGAGGTCGACGACGAGGGGGTCATCACCGGGGTGAACCTCGTCATCGCCACGGGCAACAACAACCTCGCGATGAACCGGACGATCACCCAGATCGCCAAGGAGTACGTCGACGGCCCGGAGCTGCCCGACGGGGTGCTCAACCGCATCGAGGCGGGCATCCGCGCCTACGACCCGTGCCTGTCCTGCTCGACCCACGCCATCGGCCAGATGCCGATGGTCGTCGAGCTCCACAGCCCCGATGGCGAGGTGCTCGGCGAGGTCCGCCGGGACCCGCCCGAGGTGGAGTGAGCCCTGGCCCGGGCGGCAGCCCCGGCGACGACGCGCGTCGTGGGGGCCGGGCCGGTGGCCGCCGCGAGGAGGGGCGCGAGCGGCCGCCGGTGCTCGTGCTCGGCTACGGCAGCGAGCTGCGGCGGGACGACGCCGCCGGCCGGATCGTCGCCGAGGCGCTCGCCGAGCGCGCCCTGCCCGGGGTGGAGGCGCGTCCGCTGCACCAGCTCACGCCCGAGGTCGCCGAGGACCTCTCCGGGCGGACGGTCGTCTTCGTCGACGCCACGGTGACCCGCGAGGCCGTCGACGTCGTCGCCCTCGAGCCCGGCGACGGGCGGGGCCCGATGACCCACCACGTCGACCCACGGGGGCTGCTCGACCTCGCCGCCTCGCTCGACGGCCCGGCCACGGCGGCCTGGGTCGTCCACATCCCCGCCCACGACCTCGGCCTCGGCACCGAGCTCTCCGCACGCGCCCGGGCGGGGGTCGAGGAGGCCGTGGAGCACATCGTCGCGCTCTGCGAGGCTGCGACGGGCTAGGGGCTGCCCCGCCCGCAGTCGGCAGCGGCCGTCGGCGATCCTCGGCGCTCGGACGTGTGAGGATCCCGCGGGAGGGGCACGCCACGGACCATCGCCCACGAGAGGAGCCCATCATGGCGGAGAGCGTCTACAAGGTCATCGAGCTCGTCGGCACGAGCAACGACTCCTGGGAGGCCGCGGCCAAGGCGGCGGTCGGGCGCGCCGGCCAGTCGCTGCGCAACCTGCGGGTCGCCGAGGTCTCCGAGCTCGACATGGTGCTCGACGACGACGGCGTCGTCGCCTACCGCGCGAAGGTCAAGGTCTCCTTCAAGTACGAGGACGCGGGCTAGGGCCCACGGCCCGACGCGCCCCGGGGCGGGGGTCACCCCCCGAGCGCCGCGGGAGGGGGGCCGAGCACCGCGATGCCGTGTGCGCGGCAGACCTCGGTGACGCGGCCTGCGTCGACGGGTCCCGGCTCCGGCAGGCGCCCCTCGGGCGCGTCGGCGCCGAGGTCGACGACCATCCGGTCGAAGCGTGGCGCCTGCACGCGCGAGCCGGTCACGCACAGGAACCTGGCCGTCTCGGAGCGCACCTGGAAGGTGTGGGGGACGCCGTGGGGCAGGAATGCGACGCCGCCCTCACCGGCGGTCAACCGGTCGTCGGCGACGTGGAAGGCGACCTCGCCGCTGAGGACGACGAAGCACTCGTCCTCGTCCTCGTGCTCGTGCAGCGGGGGACCCAGGCCGCGGGGCGCGGTGAACTCCACGACGCTGAGGGCGCCGTCCTCGCCGGCGCGCACCTTGAGGGTCGCGAGATGGTTGAGGAAGTGGAGATGGTGACCCGAGCCGGGTGCGATGACCTCGGGCGCTCGGTTGGGCGTGGGGTGGGTCGACATGCAGGCAGTGTCGGAGCGGGCCTTCCGGGAACCTTCAGACGACGGGTCGCGGCTGCGGGGCCACGGGGCGCGAGGCCTGCCCGGGCACGGCGAGCTCGGCCATCGCCGCCCGGTAGACCGTGCGCGCGCGCTCGGCCTCGGTTACCGCGCCTGCGTGCTCGAGGGCGGCGATGAGCAGCCGGTGGGCGTCCTCGTCGTAGGCGTCGATCTCGCGTAGGCGCAGCGCGAGCCTGACCGCCGCGTCGGACTCGCCGCCGTCGAGCAGCCGACGCGCCTGCCGTTGCGCGCTCGGGACGAAGCGCGCCAGGGCCTCGGCCCGCGCGCCCTCGGTCCAGGGCTCGTAGCGGTCCTCGGGCAGGAACACGCCGGGGTAGGCCTCGACGATGGCGGCGTCACCGCTGGCCCGCAAGAGTGCCTCGAGGTCGGTGTCGACCGCCTCGAGGTCGAGTCGCACGCTCTGCCGGTCGGCGATCACCCCGCCGTGCAGGACGCGGCGGACCCCGGAGAGCTGGACCGAGAGCCTCGCGCCGAGCCGGGCGCGGTCGGTCTCGTCGGGCCACAGCAGGTCGAAGAGCTCGTCCCGGGTCACCGGCCAGCCGCGGGCGGCGACGAGCCGCTTGCACAGCTGTCGGGCGCGCCTCGAGCCCCACGCTGAGGCCGCGACCTCCTGGCCGTCGACCGTCACCGCGAAGCGTCCGAGGGTGGTGATGCGGACGACCGGGCGGCGGGCGGCAGCGACCGGCGTGGAGCGCACCGTCCCGGTCACGACGCGCTCGACCTCGTCCATCCACCCGTCGACGTCGCCGGCGTAGGAGAAGTGGTCGCCGCCGGGCTGCTCGAGGAGCCGGCTGCCCGGCAGCAGGGCGACGAGCTCGCGCGCGCGGGCGATCGGGACCACCGCGTCCTCGCGGCGGTGGATGACGAGGGCCGGGCGGTCGATCGTGGGGACGAGCTCGCGCACGTCGGCGGCGAAGCTGAGCTCGATCAGCTCGAGCAGCGAGTCCTGGCTGGCGGCGTAGCGCTCGTAGCGCTGATGCCACGCGGCGAAGCCGGGGTCGGCGGCAGCGAGGCTCGGGGCCATCCCCGCGGCCACCGGCGAGTCCTCGGTGCCCCAGCGCGCGGCGTAGCGCACCGCGCCGGCGCGGCGCTCGGCGAGCTGTGCGGGGGTGATGTCGGGCGGCAGCAGCGTCGCACCGGTCCCGAAGAGGATGAGGCTGTCGACCCGTTGGGGGTAGGTCGCGGCGAAGAGCAGCGTCATCGGGCCGCCCTCGGAGCTGCCGAAGAGGTGGGCGTGCTCGATGCCGGCGTGATCCATGACGGCGCGCAGGTCCTCCACCCTCTCGTCGAGGTCGGCGATGCGGCCGTTGCGGTCCGAGCACCCCGTCCCGCGCTTGTCGAAGTGGAGGTAGCGGCAGAACGACGCGAAGCGCTCGAGCATCGCGCGGATCGCCGGCTGCTCCCAGCCCAGCTCGATGTTCTGGGCGGTGGGGGGCACCGCCACCACGGTCTGGTCCCCCGAGCCGAGGACCTGGTAGGCCAGCCGGGCGCCGCGGGTCGGCGCGAAGCGCGTCGGCGGCGGCTGGCCCATCGACACCTCGCCCCCTCCAACCTCGGCGGTGTGGAGGGCATCCTACCCCGGGGGGTGCCAGGACGCGCTGGCAGCCCCCGGGGCGTGACGGCGGCGCCCGACCCGCCCGGGTCGGTGCCGGGCCGGCCTACGAGCAGCTGACGTTGGGGTTGTAGGGGGCGAAGACGCCGAGCGGGTTGGCCTGCCACAGCCAGACGTGCAGCGCGGTGCGCTCGCCGAACGGTCGGCTGCGGTCGGCGAGCGGCTGGCCGAGCACCGCGCCACCCTTCGGGTTGAGGTACTCCACGCCGACGAGCCGGAGCTGCCCGCTGGGCCCGGGGGCGTAGAGCAGGGCCTGCGGCAGCGTCGGGTCGAGCTGGCCGATCCGGTCGCCGTTGACGTAGTGGTAGCCCATCGCCCCGGTGCCATGCTCATCCTCCACGCAGTGGCTGTCCGGTGGCAGCACGAACCCGTCGGCCAGGGCCACCTCGACGTCGTGGTAGCGGGCGGTGGCGGCCCGGACCTCGGCGAGCTCGGCCCCGAGTCCCGGCGCGAGCCGGCCGATGGCCTGACCGGGCTGGCTGCTTGCCGGGGTGCTGTCGTCGTGGGCGAGTGCGGGGGCGGCGAGCGCCGTGGAGAGCAGGAGGGCGGCCAGCGTCGCCAGGAGGCGGGCGAGGCCGCTGCGGGTGGCATGGGTCGTTGACATGGCGTCCCCCTTCGGTTGCCGGTGGTGTACGGCGCCGAGGTTGCGCGCCCACCCTTCCGACAACCTTCCGGAGGACGGCTCAGCGGACGATGCGCTCGCTGCCCCCGGGGGCCAGGCGCAGGGTGCGGTCCCACACCCGCAGGGGCACCTCGCCGGGGTTGCCCTCCGCGGCGCTCAGGCGCACCTCGTCGCCGCGGATGTCGACGTCGAGCCAGCAGCCGTGCCACTGCAGGCCGAAGGCGAGGCGGCGCCAGTGCTCGGGCGCGGCGGGGTCGAGCTCGAGGCCGTCCTGCTTGACGCGCAGGCCGGCGAAGCCGCGGGTGACGATCTGCCATGCCGCCCCACATGCCGCGGTGCGGATCCCACCGATGAACGTCCCGCCGGAGACCTTCGACTCGCGGGTGAAGAGGTCGGTGCCGCAGCTCACCATGAACATCCGGTGGGCCTCGCGGCGGCGGCCGATGCGGTTGGCGACGATCGAGTACGTCGACGGCGACAGGCTCGAGCCGTGCTGGGTGCGCGGCTCGTAGTAGTCGTAGTTCGTCGCGATCTCCTCGACGCTGAAGCGGTCCCAGTGCATGAGCAGCAGCTGGAGCACGTCGGCCTGCTTGAGCACCTGGGTCTCGACGGCCACGCCGTTGGGCCAGCCCCAGTACTCGCCCGGGTCGATGAGCCGCTCGCGCAGGACCTCGGGCGTGGTGTCCTCGAGGTCGAAGTAGCCGTCGAACTGCGCGACGAGGCCGGTCTGGGGGTCGGGCGGTGGCAGGTGGAGGCGCTCGTGCACGTCACGCCAACGGCTGATCTCCTCGTCGCTGATGCCGAGATCGGCGACGAGCTCGGACAGGCGCCCGGGGGACCGCGCGGCGAGGCGCTCGTAGACGGTGATCGCCCGGTCGAGCGCGGTGTGGATCTGGTAGTTCGTGAAGGCGTTGTTGTCGACGTTCTCGTGGTACTCGTCAGGGCCGAGGACGCGGATGACCTCGTAGTGGCCCTTGACGGGGTTGAGGTGGACGCGCGAGACGCAGAAGCGCGCGATCTCGAAGAGCATCTCCGCGCCGTGCTCCTCGATGAAGCCCCAGTCCCCGGTCGCGCGCTCGTACTGCCAGACCGCATGGGCGATGTCGGGGGAGACGTGGATCTGCCAGTCGTTGAAGTGGTTGCGGATCGGCCGGCCGCTGAGGACGTCCTCGAAGAAGTAGCTCGGGCACAGCTCGTCGCCGGTCAGCCCGGAGATCCAGGCGTAGAACGCCCCCTCGTAGCCGAGGTGCTGCGCCTTGCGCCGTGCGCCGTCGAGCGTGCGGTGGCGGTAGGCGAGGATCGAGCGCGCCTGCTCGGGCTCGGTGTAGAGCCACATCGGCAGGTTGAAGACCTCCTGGTCCCAGAAGGCCCCGCCCTGGTAGGCCTGGCAGGACAGCCCGCGCGCGCCGATGGGGAGGTGGTCGGTGTGGGTCGGCGTGGCGATCGTGGCCTGGTAGAGGTTGTAGCGCAGCACCGTCTGGGCGGCGAGGTCGCCGTCGACGCGGATGTCGAGGCCGCGCCAGCGACGGTCCCAGTGCACGACGTGCGCGGCCTTGGCCCGCAGGTAGCCCTGCGCGGCCACCGCCCGGGCGCTGGCCAGGGCGCGACCCCGGGGATCGGGGCCGTCGTTGGAGGAGCGCACGGCCATCGTCGTCTCGACGACGAGCTCCTCGCCGGCGTCGAGACGGAAGGTGAGCTCGCGCAGCGTGCGGCGATGCTCGGTCCACGACCGCGTCGCCGTCGGCTCGGCGCCGCGCACGCGCAGCGCCTGGGCCACGACGAGCTCGATGCCCTCCTCGACGGTGACGGCCTCCATGAGCAGCTCGTCGCCGTCGGCGCTGGGCTCGCAGGAGGCGAAGTGGTCGCCGTTGAGGTTCCAGACCTGCCCGTCGATGCCGGTCACGAGGGTCAGCTCGACGGGCTCCTCGGCCCAGACGACCTGGCGCTGGGGGACGACGTGGAGGTCGTCGTAGGAGGCGAAGCGCTCGTCGAGGAGATGGAGGACGTTCGTGCCCGGTCCCCGTCGGCTCCACGCCCGGCGGTGCACGCCGTAGCGCACGTTGAGCTCGCGCTCGTAGCCGGCGACGCCCTCGAGCTCGCGGGGATGCATCTCGGCGGCCTCGCCCTCGACGCTCCAGCGGCCGTAGAGGGCGTTGGGGGCGTTGCAGAGCTCCTTCCACGTCCCGTCGGCGCAGTCGTAGGTGTCGCTGACGATGCAGCCGACGTACTCGTCGGCGGTCCACTCCGGGAACGTGCCGCGGTAGCCGAGGTAGCCGTTGCCGATGAGGTAGTTCGAGCCGGTGGTGATGATCTGCCCCGGCTCGAGGACGCGCTCGCGGATCTCCCAGCCCGACTCGATGATGAGGTTGTTCTGCAGGTGCTGGTCGCGGGGGCCGTCGGGGTGCAGCAGCGGCTCGAGGTCGACGTCGGCGACGGTGTCGAAGCGCACCGTGGCATGGCCGACGCGCTCGGCCGGGCCGATGCCCACGGCGATCATGCCCGCAGCCAGCGCAGCGTCGACGCCGCTCTCGGCGTCCTCGAGGACCACGCAGCGCGACGGCTCGACGCCGAGGCGCTCGGCGGCGTCGAGGAAGAGGTCGGGGGCGGGCTTGGCGCGCTCGACGGCGTGGCCGTCGCTGATCGCGTCGAAGAGGTCGGTGACCTCGAGGCGGTCGAGGACGAGGTGGGCGTTGCGCGAGCTCGAGCCGATCGCGACGGCCAGGCCCTGCTCCTTGCAGGCGAGCACGGTCTCGAGCGCGCCGGGCAGGAGGTCGTCGGGGGTGACCTGCTCGAGCGACTCGACGTAGTAGGCGTTCTTGCGCTCCGCCCACGCCAGCTTCTGCTCCTCGGTGGCCTCGCGCCCGTCGAGGAGGAGCTCGAGGGAGTCCATGCGGCTGACCCCGCGCAGCTGCTCGTTGGCCGCGCGGTCGAAGGGCCAGCCCTGCTCATCGGCCAGCCGCTTCCAGCCGCGGTAGTGGTACTCGGCGGTGTCGGTGATGACCCCGTCGAGGTCGAAGATCGCCGCTCGCACCTCGGTGAGGTCCCCTGCCGGCACGGTCCTGCGGCCAGCCCGCGACATGCGCTGCCCCTCCTGCGTCGTCGGCCCCGCCCGCGCCGGGTCGCGCGGGCCTCGCGCCCAAGCCAATCCCACCACGACGCGGCCCGCAACCGCCGGCGTCCCTCCATCGCGGGACGGAGGTCCCCGCGGCGGGGCTCAGCCGAGGAGCACGGCCTTGGGCAGCGCGCAGGCCACGACGACGTTCGGCAGGTCGACGATCTCGGAGATCCGCAGGTCCGCGGCCACGCTCGCGAGCATGTAGGCCCGCTCGGGCGGCAGGCCCGTGCGGGCGCTGATCCGCTCGATCATCGCGCGCACCGCGTCGCGGGCGGCCTCGCGCAGGTCGGGTCCCACACCGGTCGTGGCGAGCACGCCGTCGCGCACCTCGGTGTCGCGGGGCGGGCCGGTCGTCTCGAAGGTCGGGAACCGCGGGGCCGCGCCGGCCTCGAGGCCGATCGTGACCGCGACGCGCATCGGCGCCTCGATCGCCGTGCCGCACACCTCGCCGTCGCCCTGCGCGGCGTGGGTGTCGCCGATGCTCAGCAACGCTCCCTCGACCTCGACCGGCAGGGTGAGCACGCTGCCGGCGGCGAGGTCGCGGGTGTCGAGGTTGCCCCCGACCCGCCGCGGGGGGATGACGCTGTGCGGGCCCGGCTCGGCGGGCGCGAGGCCGACGGTGCCGGGGAACGGCCGGAGGGGGATCGCGGCGGCGCCGTCGAGCTCGATCGGCCCGTGCTCGGGCAGCGTCCAATGCTCCAGCGCCGGCTCGGGGAACTCGTCGGCGAGGAGGCCGAAGCCGGGGATGAGGGCGGTCCAGCCCCACGCGCGGACCGGGGTGAGCGCCTCGATGCGGACGTGGAGCGCATCGCCGGGCTGGGCGCCCTCGACGCGGATGGGGCCGGTCGTGGGGTTGACCGCGCCCATGTCGAGGGAGGTCAGCGCCGAGGCCTCGCTCGAGGGGTCGAGCTGCCCGCCGGAGGCGTCGAGTGCCTCGAGCTCGACGCTCGCGCCGGGGGCCACGGTCAGGACCGGCGGCAGGTCGCGGTCCCAGCCGGCGTGGGACTGCGCGGCGTGGAGGGTGTGGGTCGGGGTCATCCTCGGGTGCCTCCTGTGGCGTCGGCGTCGCGGGCGGCCAGCGCCCGCAGGGTGTGGTCGCGCTGCTCGGCGACGACGCGGAGCCCCGGGGCGGGCAGGGCCCCGGCCTCGAGGACGGCGTCGGCGGCGGTGACGACGCGGCGGTCGATGATCGTCTGGGGGTAGAGCCCGGCGGTGAGGCTGATCGCCTCCTCGGCGTTGCGCTCGGCCCAGACGCGGGACAGCGCGCCCCCGAAGCGCTCGACGTAGGGCGCGAGCAGCGCGTCCTGGCCCGGCTGCCACAGCCCCGCGGCGACCGCGCGGCGCAGCGCGAGCGTGGCCTCGGCGTCGTCGACGAGCGTGGCCCAGGCCTTGGCCTTGGCCTCGGCGGTCGGTCGGGCGGCGCGCGCCGTGGCCGCCCGGCGGGCGCCCATGTCGGTGGGGTCGCGCTCGGCCTCGGCGGCGATCGCGGCGTCGTCGACGCGGCCGGCGGCGGCCAGCGTCACGAGGAGGTGCCAGCGCAGCTCGGTGTCGACGGCAAGGCCGGGCTCGCTGCCGCGGCCGTCGAGCAGGGCCTCGGCCCAGCGCAGGTCGGCCTCGTCGACGGCGGCCGCGGCGCGCGTGCGGGCCCAGGCGAGCTGGGCGTCGGAGCCGGCCGTGGCCTCGGCCAGCGCGCGCGCCGCGGCGGCGGCGAGCGTGGCGAGGACGTCGCGACGGGCGGCCGGGACGACGAACCGGTTGGCCGCCTGCAGCGCCCGCGCGGTCAGCCCCTGCAGCACCGCGAGGTCGGACTCGCCGACGGCGTGGGCGGTGACGAGGCCGACGAACTCGCGGGCGGCGAGCTCGCTGTCGCGGGTCATGTCCCAGCACGCGCCCCAGCACAGCGCCCGGGCCAGCGGCTCGTCGACGCGGCCGAGGCCGTGGCGCAGCGTCGCGAGCGAGGGGGCGTCGAGCCGCACCTTCGCGAAGGCGAGGTCGTCGTCGTTGACGAGCAGGAGGTCGGGTCGCGGCGTCCCCTCGAGCGCACCGACGGGGGTGCGCTCGCCGCGCACGTCGAGCTCGGCACGCTCGGTGCGCGCGATCGCCTGGCCGTCGTCGCGGTAGCAGCCGACCGCGAGACGGTGGTCGCGCCGCAGCGGGTGCGCCGGCGTCGTCTCCTGGCGGATCGCGAGCTCCTCGAGCGTCGCGGCGGCCTCGTCGGCGGTCTCGGGACGCAGGGTCGCCACCCCGGAGGTCTCGAGCCACTGCTGCGACCAGTCGCCAAGGTCGCGCCCCGACGGCCCCTCGAGCGCGGCGAGGAAGTCGCCGAGGGTGGCGTTGCCGAAGGCGTGCTCGGCGAAGTAGTCGCGCAGCCCGGCGAAGAAGGCCTCGTCGCCGACCCAGGCCACGAGCTGCCTCAGCACCGAGGCGCCCTTGGCGTAGGTGATGCCGTCGAAGTGGGTGCGCACCGCCTCGGTGTCGACGATGTCAGCGGCGATCGGATGGGTCGAGGGCAGCTGGTCCTGGGCCAACGCCCACGCCTTCGTGCCCGCGGAGAAGCTCGCCCAGGCGTCGCTGAAGCGCGTGGCCTCGGCCAGCGCGCGGGTGCCCATGTACGTCGCGAAGCTCTCGTTGAGCCAGAGGTCGTCCCACCACCGCATCGTCACGAGGTCGCCGAACCACATGTGCGCCATCTCGTGGAGGATCGTCGAGGCCCGGCTCTGGCGCGCGGCCTCGGTCACCCGCGAGCGGAAGACGTACTGCTCGCTGAAGGTCACGCAGCCGGCGTTCTCCATCGCCCCCCAGTTGAACTCGGGAACGAGCAGCTGGTCGTAGGAGCCGAAGGGGTAGGGATGGGCGAAGACCTCGCGGAAGTAGTCGAGCCCGGCCTTCGTGATCGCGAGGAACTCCTCGGCGTCGAGGTGGGGGGCCAGCGAGGCGCGGCAGTACAGCCCCAGGGGGACCTCCTCGGCGCCGTCGGCGCTGCGCCAGACGTCGCGGACCTCGTGCAGCGGTCCGGCGACGAGGGCGGTGAGGTACGTCGACAGCGGCAGCGTCGGCGGGAAGCGCCAGACGCCGTCGCTCGGGGCCTGCTCGACGGTCGTGTTGCTCACCACGGTCCACGCCGGTGGCGCGTGGACGGACAAGGCGAAGCGCGCCTTGAGGTCGGGCTGGTCGAAGCAGGCGTAGACCCGGCCGGCGTCGGCGGGCTCGAACTGCGTGTGGAGGTAGGTCGCGCCGTCGACGGGGTCGACGAAGCGGTGCAGGCCGACCCCGGAGCGCTGGTAGGCCGCGTCGGCCTCGACGACGACCTCGTTGTCGGCGGCGAGGTCCTCGAGCCACAGCCGCGTCCCGTCGTAGGCCTCGACGGGCCGGGCCTGGCCGTTGACGGTCAGCGAGCGCACCTCCGCGGCCTCGCAGTCGAGGAAGGTGCGCGCCCCGGGGCGGGCGGTGAAGCGCACCGTCGTCGTCGCGGGGAAGGTCGCGCCGCCGCCGGTGAGGTCGAGGGTGACGTCGTAGGCGACGTCGTCGATGAGCGCGGCGCGCTCGGCGGCCTCGTCGCGGGTGAGGTTGGCCTGGCCCACGGTGACGCCTCTCGGTCGATGGCGGGGCTGGAGCGGCAGGCTAGCGCTCGTTGCCGAGGCCGTGGCGCATCGGCGAGGATGGCCCCACCCGACCCCGGAGGCCGCCGTGCGCAGACAGCAGGTGCCCGGCATCGCGCTCGTCGTCATCGGCGCGACGCTGCTGCTGCTCCTGCAGATCGGCGCGCCCGGCGAGGTCGTCGTCGCGCTCGTCGGCGCGGCGCTGCTCGTCGTCTACGCCGCCACCCGCGTCTACGGCTTCCTCGTGCCCGGTGGCATCGTCACCGGCCTCGGCGTCGGCCTCGTCGTCGAGCCGTTGCTCGGCCGCCCCGGCGCGCCCCTGCTCGGCCTCGCGGGTGGGTTCGCGCTCGTCGCGCTCATCGACCGACTCTCCGCCGGCCGACGTCCCGGCGGCTGGTGGCCGTTCGTGCCAGGGGGCGTCCTCGCGGCCATCGGTCTCGCCCAGGCGATCGGCGACGTCGCCTGGCTCGCGCGCTGGTGGCCCGTCGCGCTCATCGCCTGGGGCCTCGTCCTGCTCGTCCGCCGCCTGCGGGCGCGACGTGGCGGCGACGCCCCGCAACCGCCGCAGCCGTGAGGCCGACGCCGCGCCGAGGGTGACGTCAGGCTGGCGCCACGGCACGGTGCGGCCTCCTTGACGACGGCTGTTCTGCGCGCTTTAGTGTGGTTCTAAGGTTGCTTCACCACCGGGGAGGCTCCGAGCGGGAACGTCGTCGACGGGGATCGGACCGCAGCGTGCTCCCGAGCCACGACCCGGACGCCGGGCGCACGGCGTCGTCGGCGCGGGCGGGCGCGCTCTTCCACGCCTACCCCGACGGGGTCTTGGCCCTCGACGCCGACGGCCGCGTCATCGCCGCCAACCCCGCGGCGGCCGAGGTGCTCGCACGCGACGAGGCCGCCCTCGGCGGTCGCCACCTCGCCAAGGTCCTGCCAGCGACGGCGGGCCTGTGCCTGCGCCAGGAGCTCGACCGCGCGCTCGCGGGGCAGGACCGGCGCTTCGTCTGCGATCTCGCCGAGGGCTCGAGGTCCCAGCGGGCCTACGAGGTCACGCTCGCGCCGGTGGCCGACAGCGAGGCCGCCCTGCTCGCGGTCGTCCGCGACGTCACCCACGCGGCGCGCGAGCGCCGTGCCCTCGAGCAGCGCGAGGCGCACTACCGTGAGCTCTGCGACGTCGTGGGCGTCGGGATCGTCGTCACCGCCGCCGACGGCACCCCGATCTCGGCCAACCCCGCCTTCTGCGCCCTCCTCGGCCACGACGAGGCCGACGTGCGGGCCGGCAGCCTCCTCGCGCTGACCCACCCCGACGACCGGGCGGCGGTGGCCGCGCGCTACGAGCAGCTGCGCCGCGAGGAGCTCGCGTCGGTGACCTTCGAGCAGCGCTACCTCCACCGCGACGGCTCGACGGTCGCCGCCCGCGTCTCGGTGTCGCGGGTCCGCGACGCCGACGGCGCGGCCACCGCGACGGTGACCGTCGTCGAGGACGCCTCGGAGGTCAAGGCCGCGCACGCCGCCGCCGAGGCGGTGGCCGCGCGCCTGACGACGACGCTCGAGAGCATGACCGACGCCTTCTACGTCCTCGACGGCGCGTGGCGCTTCACCTACCTCAACGCCCGCGGGGAGCAGCTCCTGCGGCGCGACCGCGCCTCCCTGCTCGGGCGCACCGTCTGGGAGGCCTTCCCCGAGACCGTCGACTCCCCGCTCCACCGCGCCTACCAGCGGGCGATGGCCGAGCGCGTGACCGTCGTGCTCGAGGCCTACCACCATGAGCCCACCGACACCTGGTTCGAGGTCAACGCCTACCCCTCCGAGGAGGGGCTCGCGGTGTACTTCCGCGACATCACCGCGCGTCGGCGCATGCAGGAGCAGCTGCGCCAGGCCCAGCGCCTCGAGAGCATCGGCACGCTGGCCGGCGGCATGGCCCACGACCTCAACAACGTCCTCGCGCCGATCGTCGCCGCGATCGGGCCCCTGCGCGAGGGCGAGCAGGACCCGCGCCGCCTCGAGCTGCTCAAGACCGTCGAGGACAGCGCGCTGCGCGGTGCGGACATGGTCCAGCAGGTCCTCTCCTTCGCCCGTGGCTCCGAGCGTGGGACCGAGAGCGTCGACGTCGCCGCCCTCTTCGAGGAGATCGTGGGGATCGTGCGCGAGACCTTCCCGCGAGGGATCCGCTGCACGACGGTCGTCGAGCCTGCCGCGCGGCACCTCGAGGCCGACGCCACCCAGCTGCACCAGGTGCTGCTCAACCTCGCCGTCAACGCGCGCGACGCGATGCCCGACGGTGGCCACCTGCGGCTGTCGGCGCGGCGGGTGATCGTGCCCGGCGACGCGGCCGCCGCCGGCGACTACGTCCGCCTCGACGTCGCCGACGAGGGCACCGGCATCGCCGAGGGTGACCTCGCCCACCTCTACGACCCGTTCTTCACGACGAAGCCGCCAGGGCTCGGCACCGGGCTCGGCCTGCCGACCGCGGAGGTCCTCGTCCGCAACCACGGGGGCTTCATCGACGTCGACACCGCCCCGGGGCGGGGCACGACGTTCCAGGTCCACCTGCCCGCCCCGCGCCTGACGCCGTCCGCGCCGCGGGAGCCGGCACCGTCGCGGCCGCCGCTCGGCCACGGCGAGGTCGCGCTCGTCGTCGAGGACGAGGCGGCGATCCGCGACCTCACCCGCCAGATGCTCATCGCCTCGGGCTACGGCGTCCTCGAGGCCGCCGACGGCGAGGAGGCCATCGAAGTGCTCGCCCGCCACGGCGAGGACGTCGACGTCGCGGTCGTCGACGCGGTGATGCCCCGCCGCGACGGGCCCTCGCTCATCGCCTGGCTGCGCTCGCGCGGCTCGACCCTGCCGGTCGTGCTGGCCAGCGGCCGCCTCGGCCAGCCCGACGACGGGCTCGAGGCCGACGCCCACCTGCCCAAGCCCTACACCGCGGCGATGCTCCTCGAGGCGCTCGACGCGGTGCTGCGCAGGGCGCGCTGAGGGCCGCTCACGCCCGGCGCGTGGCGAGGCGGTACAGCGGCGCGGCGACGTGACGGCCGACGACGAGCGGGCGGTACCAGCGCGGCACCGTGCGCTCGGGCGTGCCCCGGCGGGCGACCCCGACGATGGCCCGGGCGACGTCGTCGGGCTCGGCGACGATCAGGCGCCCGAGCGCCGAGGCCCGCACGCGCTGCTGGGGGAACCCCTCGGTGGCCACGAGGCCGGGGTTGACCTGGCAGACCGCGACGCCGCGGCGGCGCCAGTCGGGCGCGATGCCCTCGACGAAGCCGACGGTGGCGAACTTCGAGGCGGCGTAGGCCGGGGAGGTGCCGACGGCGAGCTTGCCGGCGACCGAGGCCACGGCGATGGCCCGCGCGGGCGCCGAGGCGGCGAGCAGGTCGGCGAAGGCGCCGAAGCAGCGCACGGTGCCGCCGAGGTTGAGGTCCATCGCCCGGGCCACCGCGGCGTGGTCGGCCGGACCGCGGAAGCGCCGGCCGAACGTCGCGCCGGCCGCGGCGACGAGGACGTGGCAGGCGCGCTCGCGCGCGCCGACGTCGTCGGCGAGCGCGGCGACGGCCTCGTCGTCGGTGACGTCGGCGGGGTGGGCGCTGACCCCCGGCAGGGCCGCCGCGAGCGCCTCGAGGCGCTCGGCCCGACGCGCCACGGCCACGACGCGCATCCCCTGCCCGGCCAGCGCCGCGACGGTGGCCGCACCGATGCCGCTCGAGGCGCCGGTGACCACGGCGACCTTGCCTGCGAGCTCCACGCCTGCCCTCCCGACCTCGTGCGCCCGGCGACGACCCGCCGCCGGGCCAGCGTAGGCCCCTCGCGCCACGGGGTGGGCGCCGCCCTCGCCTCGTCGTCGAGGATGCGGCACGCTAGCGGGCGTGGACGGCCCGACGCTCTTCGACGACGACCTCCTGCCCTCGGCCTTCGCCGCCGCCGGGCAGGCGGGGTCCGTCGCGCCGCAGACGCCGCCGGCCGCCCCGCCGGGCGCCACGGCCCCGGCCCGCGCCGACCTCCTCGCCGTCGACGGCGACGGCCTCGCCCACCGGGCCTTCTACGCCGAGGGCCTCGGCGGGCCGGTCGCGGGGTTCCTCTCGCTGCTCGCCGGCGTCGCCGAGCGCGCGCCCGCCGAGGGGCTGCTCATCGCCTTCGACAGCCGGGAGCGCTCCTACCGCCGCGAGCGCTACCCCGCCTACAAGGCCCAGCGCGCCGAGAAGCCGCCCGAGCTCGAGGCGCTCCTGCTCACCCTGCCCGAGGCCGCCGCCGAGCTCGGCCTCGCCGTCGCCGTCGCCGAGGGCTGGGAGGCCGACGACGTCGTCGCCTCCGCGGCCGCCGCGGCCGAGGCCGAGGGCGGTCGTGCCGTCGTGGCCACCGCCGACCGCGACGCCCTGTGCCTCGTCTCGGCCGCCACGACGGTGCTCGCGCTGCGCGGGGGCGGGGTCGCACCGGTGCGCGTGACCCCCGAGCGGCTGCGCCGCGACCTCGGGATCGCGCCCGGGCAGTACCTCGAGTTCGCGGCCCTGCGCGGCGACCGCTCCGACAACCTCCCCGGCGTCCACGGCATCGGCCCCCGCCGCGCCGCGGCGCTGCTCGCCGCCTACCCGAGCGTGGCCGAGGCCGTCGCCGACCCGCTCGGCTGCCGCAGCGTCCTCGGTCCCGAGGTCGGCCAGGCCCTCCTCGACGACCTCGCCTCGGGTGCGGACTCGGTCTTCGGCCGCAACGTCGCGCTCATGGACCCGCGCCGTGACCTGCCCGTCGATCTCGCCGCGGCCCGCACGCCGCCCACCGCCGAGCACCTCGCGCAGCGCTGCGCGGCCTGGGGGCTCGGCCGCGTCGCCGCGCGGCTCAGCACGGCGGTGGCCGCGCGACCCGAGGCGCCACCACCGCCGCCGGGTCCGTCGGACTGACGGCGGTGCCGGCTCAGCCCATGTGCGGGTAGCGCCAGTCGGTCGGCGGCACGAACGTCTCCTTGATCGCCCGGGCGCTGGCCCACCGCACGATGTTGAGCAGCGACCCGGCCTTGTCGTTCGTGCCCGAGGCCCGGGCGCCGCCGAAGGGCTGCTGGCCGACGACCGAGCCCGTCGGCTTGTCGTTGACGTAGATGTTGCCGGCGGCGTCGCGCAGCCGGTCGAGCGCCTCGTGGGCGGCCTCGGCGTCCTCGCTGAAGACCGCCCCGGTCAGGGCGTAGGGGCCGGTCTCGTCGACGAGGTCGAGGGTGTCCTCCCACTCGGCGTCGTCGTAGACGTAGACGGTGAGGATCGGCCCGAAGAGCTCACGCTCCATCGTGTCGTAGTGCGGGTCCTCGGTGTGCAGGACCGTCGGCTCGACGAACCAGCCCTCGCGGTCGTCGGTGCCGCCGCCGGCGAGCACCTCGACGACGGAGGTGTCCTTGGCTGCGGCGATCGCGTCGCGGTGCTTGGCGAAGGCGCCGCCGTCGATGACCGCGCCGGCGAACGTCGAGAGGTCGGCGACGTCACCGGTGGCGGCCTTGACCTCGGTGGCGAGGTCGGCGATGCCGTCGCGCACCCGCGGCCACAGCGACCGCGGGATGTAGGCGCGGCTGGCCGCCGAGCACTTCTGGCCCTGGTACTCGAACGCCCCCCGCCCGAGGCCGACGACGACGGCGTCGGGGTCGGCCGAGGGGTGGGCGACGACGAAGTCCTTGCCGCCGGACTCGCCGACGATCCGCGGGAAGCCCCGGTAGCGGTCGGTGCGCTCGCCGATGGTGCGCACGAGGCCGCGCAGCACGGTCTCCGAGCCGGTGAAGTGCAGCCCCGCGAAGTCGGGGTCGGCGGTGGCGACCTCCGCGGCGAGCGCGCCGTCGCCGTGGACGAGGTTGATGACCCCGTCGGGCAGGCCGGCCTTGCGCAGGACCTCCATCGTGTAGTGCGCCGCGAGCGCCTGCTTCTCCGAGGGCTTCCACACCACGGTGTTGCCGAGGATCGCCGGCGCGGTCGGCAGGTTGCCGGCGATCGCGGTGAAGTTGAACGGCGTGATCGCGAGGATGAACCCCTCGAGCGGGCGGTACTCGACGCGGTTCCAGACCCCGTCGGGGGAGTGGGGCTGCAGCCCCTGGAGCTGCTCGGCGTAGCCGACGTTGAAGCGCAGGAAGTCGATGAGCTCGCAGGCGGCGTCGATCTCGGCCTGGTGCACCGACTTCGACTGCCCGAGGATCGTCGCGGCGTTGATCGTGTCGCGGTAGGGACCGGCGAGGAGGTCGGCGGCGCGCAGGAAGACCGCGGCGCGTTGCGCCTGGGTCCAGCGCGACCAGTCGTGGTGGGCGGCCTTGGCTGCGGCGACGGCAGCGCTGACGTCCTCGGGGCGCGCGGCGTGGACGTCGGCGAGCTCGAGGTCGTGGCGGTGGGGGGCACGCGCGACGAAGGTCTGCCCGCTGCGGACGTCCGCGTCGCCGATGCGCATCGCCGCGTCGACGCGCTCCTTGGCCATCGCCGCGACGCGCTCGGCGAGGCGGGCGCGCTCGGGGCTGCCGGGGGCGTAGGTGCGAACGGGCTCGTTGGCGGGTGGCGGGGCGGAGAATCCGGTCATCGCGCGTCCTCCTCGGTCGGCGGTGTCGGGGTGCGCGGGTCGTGGGGGTGCAGCCTGCGGCCTCCTCAGCTGCCGCGCAACGCCCGGGCGAAGAACGTGAGGTTGGCGGGTCGCTCGGCGAGGCGACGCATGAAGTAGGCGTACCAGTTGTCGCCGAACGGGATGTAGACGAGGACGGTGTAGCCGGCGGCCACGAGCTCGGCCTGGAGCTCCTCGCGCACGCCGTAGAGCATCTGGAACTCGAAGTCCTCGGGTCCCCGGCCCAGGCGCGCCGCCTCGGTGCGGATGATCCCGATGAGGCGCTCGTCGTGGGTGGCGAAGCGTGGGTAGGTGCCGTGCTCGAGGAGGTAGGTCGACGCACGCGCGTAGCTCGCGTCGACCTCGCGCTTGTCCTGGTAGGCGAGGTGGGGCGGCTCGGCGTAGGCGCCCTTGCAGAGCCGCACGCTCGCGCCGACCTCCGAGAGCCGGGCGACGTCGTCGTCGGTGCGGTGGAGGTAGGACTGCACCGCGCAGCCGACGTTGGCGTGCCCCTCGGCCTGCATGCGCTCGACGAGGCCGATGGTGGTCTCGGTGACCTCGGAGTCCTCCATGTCGATGGTGACGTGGGCGTCGATGCGCTTGGCCGCCGTGGCGATGTCGGCGAGCAGTTCCGCGCAGCGCTCGGGCTCGGTCGTCACCGCCATCTGGCTCGGCTTGACCGAGATCCCCGAGGGCAGCCCCTCGGCGTCGATGCCGTCGAGGCAGGCGTGGTAGACCGCGGCCGCCGCCTCGGCAGCGGCGACCTCGGTGACCTTCTCCCCGACGTAGTCGAGCGTGGCGGTGCGCCCGACGGTGGCCGCGGCCGCGGCCGCCGCGAGGCCGTCGGCGACCGACTCCCCGGCGATGAAGCGCTGCGCGAGCTTGCGGGACAGGGCGTTGCCGGTGACGAGGCGGGCGAGGGTGGGACTGTCGGAGGCCCGCACGAGCAGCTTGGTGAACATGCCGCTCCTTTCTCGGACGGATGGTCGCGGCGACGGGGACGGGTGTGGGGGTGCCGCGCCAGGCGGCACCCCCACAGGGTCAGGTCATGCGCTGCGGTCGCCGACCCGGCTCACGCCATCCCCGCGGCCTTGTCCTTGCGCTCCTGGGCCTCGCGGTCGTCGGTCTCCCGGGCGTAGTCGCCCGACCAGTCGCGCTCGGGGATCTTGCCGAAGTACCTGCCGGCGACGTACGCGCTGATGAGCGCCGCGGCCCAGCCCGGCAGCATCGAGTAGACGCCGGTGTCGGCCAGGACGGGCACCTGCTCCCACACCAGGACCGTGGCCGCCCCGGCGACGACGCCGGCCATCGCGCCGGCCCCGGTCATCCGCGGCCAGAACAGCGAGAGGATGATGACCGGTCCGAACGCCGCCCCGAAGCCGGCCCAGGCGAAGGCGACGATGTCGAGGACCGCGGTCTCGCCCGGCAGGGCCATGACGTAGGCGATGAGGGCGACGGCCACGACCGTGGCACGGCCCACCCACACGAGCGTGGTCTGGCTCGCCTCCCGGTTGAGGAAGGCGCGGTAGAAGTCCTCGGTCAGCGCCGTCGAGGAGACGATGAGCTGGCTGTCGGCGGTCGACATGATCGCGGCGAGCACCGCGGCGAGCAGGACCCCACCGACCCACGGGTTGAGGAGCTGCTGGATGAGCTCGAGGAACACCGTCTCGGGGTTGTCGAGCGGGGCGTCGAGCGCGGCGATGCCGGCGAGGCCGACGAGCGTGGCCCCGCCGAGGGTGAACACGACCCAGCCGGTGCCGATGCGGCGGGCGACCGGCACGTCGCTCACGCGACGGATGCCCATGAACCGCGCGAGGATGTGCGGCTGGCCGAAGTAGCCGAGGCCCCAGGCGAGCAGCGAGATGATCGCGATCGCGCTGAGCGGCGCGCCGGCGCTCCAGGTGCCGTCCTCGAAGACCGCCTCGCTGCCGAAGCTCCACAGCCCCGGTGAGGCCGCGGTGACCTCGCCGGTCAGCGCGCCCCAGCCGCCGGTCGCCAGGATCGCCACGACCGGCAGGAGCAGGAGGGCGAGGAACATCAGCGTGCCCTGGACGGCGTCGGTGAGGCTCACCGCGAGGAAGCCGCCGAGGAAGGCGTAGCTGACGATGACGATCGTCGCGATCGTCACCGACGTGGCGTAGGGCACGCCGAAGGTCGACTCGAAGAGGATGCCGCCGGCGACGAGGCCGCTGGCGACGTAGACGGTGAAGAAGACGACGATGACGATCGCCGAGACCGCGCGCAGGGAGCGGGTGCGGTCCTCGAAGCGCTCCTCGAGGTAGGCCGAGAGGCTCACGGCGTTGTTCGCCCGTGAGGTGTAGGCCCGCAGTCGCGGCGCGACGATGAGCCAATTGAGGTACGTGCCGATCGCGAGGCCGATCGCGATCCAGGTCGCGCCGATGCCGGCGG
Organism: Egibacteraceae bacterium; assembly: GCA_046498405.1. Lineage (GTDB taxonomy): Bacteria > Actinomycetota > Nitriliruptoria > Euzebyales > Egibacteraceae > T1Sed10-49. The sequence goes on along the minus strand of JAWOAS010000211.1, from coordinate 4,710 downwards.
CGTAGACCGCGCCGGGCAGGCCGAGCAGCAGCCAGCCGGACATGTCGCTGGCCTGCGCCGACAGCGCCGCGGTCGGGGCGTTGAGGTCGCGCCCACCGAGCGCGAAGTCCTCGAGCGTGCGGGTGCGCCGGTAGACGTAGAGGCCGACGCCGATCATCGCCACGAGGTAGACGATGAACGTCGTGAGGATAGGGGTGTTGATCTCAACCATGCGGGCTCTCCTCGGTTCGCTCCCGGGGCTGCGGCCCTCCCGCGGCGCGACGTCCCCGTTCGGTGGTGCTTGGCAGTGTGGCCCTGCGGCGTTGCGAGGCGGTTACGTCCGCGACGACGGCCTCGATGAGGGGCGGTCCCGCGACCGATGCACCTCCCCGCGCCGACGCTGGCCGGCGCGTGTCGGCAGATCGTACGGGTTCGCGCGGGTCGATGTCGGCCCCCCGCGTCCCGCCGCTGTGCCACCCTGGAACGGTGTGGCGCCCGCGGCGCGCGAAGGGGCCGCTGGCGGCGCCGGCCGCTAGGCTGCCGTCGGACGACGACGCGAGGGAGACACGATCACCGTGCGCTACCGACGACTGGGCAAGACCGGCTACAAGGTCTCGGAGGTCGGCTTCGGGGCGTGGGCCGTCGGCGGGGACTGGGGCCCCGTCGACGACACGGAGGGCCTTGCGGCGCTGCACGCCGCGGTCGACGCCGGCGTGACGTTCTTCGACACCGCCGACGTCTACGGCGACGGCCACAGCGAGCGCCTCCTCGCCCAGCTGCGACGCGAGCGTGAGGAGGAGCTCGTCGTCGCGACGAAGTGCGGCCGTCGCGCGCCGCTCGACGTCGCGTCGTACACCCCTGAGAACCTCCTGTCGTGGGTTGACCGCAGCCGCGAGAACCTCGACGTCGAGCGCCTCGACCTCGTGCAGCTGCACTGCCCACCCACCGACGTCTACTACCACCCCGAGGTCTTCGCCGCGCTCGACGAGCTCGTGGCCCGCGGCAGCATCGCCGCCTACGGCGTCTCGGTCGAGCGCGTCGAGGAGGGTCTCAAGGCCATCGAGTACGACGGCCTCGGCAGCGTGCAGATCATCTTCAACGCCTTCCGCCAGCGCCCCGCCGAGCTCTTCCTGGCCCGTGCCGCCGCGCGCGACGTCGGCGTGATCTCGCGCGTGCCGCTGGCCTCGGGGCTGCTCAGCGGCAAGCTCACCGAGGACAGCACCTTCGCCACCGACGACCACCGGTCGTTCAACCGCGAGGGCGCGGCCTTCGACGTCGGTGAGACCTTCGCCGGGGTCGACTACGCCACCGGGGTGGCCGCCGCCCAGCAGCTCGCCGAACGGGTCCCCGAGGGCGCGACGCTGGCCCAGCTCGCGTTGAAGTGGATCCTCACCCACGACGAGGTCTCCACGGTCATTCCGGGGGCCAGGACCCCCGCCCAGGCGCGCGAGAACGCCGCGGCCTCGCTCATGGGCGAGCTCGACGAGGACACCCTCGAGGCCGTGCGCTACGTCTACGACGAGCTCATCGCCCCGCAGGTCCACCACCGCTGGTAGCGCCCCTGCCCCTCCGGTGGCGGGGTGCGGTAGCGTGAGCGCGATGCGCGTGCACGTCGCCGAGGAGGTCGCCGGCGCCCTGGACGAGGGGCGCGCCGTGGTCGCGCTTGACACCGGCCTCGTGCCCACCGGGCTGCCGCGTCCGCGCAACCGGGTCCTCGCCGAGCAGGCCGAGTCGGCGGTGCGCGCCGCCGGCGCGGTGCCGGCGACGATCGCCGTCATCGACGGCCTCGCCCGCGTCGGGCTCGGCGCCACCGACCTCGCGCGCCTCGCCGACGGCGGGCAGGTCCTGGCCGTCCGCGACCTGCCCTTCGCCGTCGCCGACGGCGTGACCGGGGGCGCGAGCGTCGGCGCCGCGGCCCACCTCGCCGCGCAGGTCGGCGTCCCGGTCCTCGCCGCGACCGGGTTCGGCGGGGTGCGCCGTGACGCGCGCGAGTCCTGGGACGAGTCCGCCGACCTCGTGGCCCTCGCCCGGGCGCGCGTCACCGTCGTGGCCGGGGGGGTCCTGCCGACGATGGACCCGCGCGCCACGCTCGAGCGCCTCGAGAGCCTCGGGATCGCCGTGGCCGGGGTCGGCATCGACCGCATGCCGTCGAGCTACCTCGGCGCGACCGAGGTCGCCCTGCCCCGCAGCCTCGCCGACGTCGGGGAGGCGGCGCGGGTGGCCCTGGCCGCGAGGGGCCTCGGCCTGCCGCCCTCGGCGCTCCTGCTCCTCGTCGGCGTGCCCGACGACGACGCGGTGCCCGCCCGGCTGCACGTGCGCCTCGTGCGCAGCGCGACCGCCGCCGCGGCCCGCCACGAGATCAGCGGCAGCGACCTCACGCCGTTCCTCTGCCGCCACCTCCACCAGGCCAGCCAGGGCCGCTCGCTGCAGGCCCACGCCGCGCTGAGCGCCCACGCGGCGGCCACGGCGGGCGCGCTCGCCCGCGCGCTGCTCGCCGCCCCGCCGGGCTAGGCGTCGGCGGCGGGGACGAGGAGCAGGGCACGCTCGGGCTCGATGACCCCGTCGAAGGGCATGCCGCGGCCACGGCCGTCGCTGGCGACCTCGATGCGCCAGGCCCCCTCGAGCGGCAGCGTCACCGGCTCGGCGGCGGTCGACAGCACGACGAGCCGGTGGTCCGCCTCGGCGGCGCGCTCGTAGGCCAGCACCCCGCTCGGGGTCTCGAGCAGGCGCAGGCTGCCCCGGCGCAACGCCGGGCTCGCCCGCCGCGCGTCGAGGAGCCGGCGGTAGAGCCACAGCACCGAGTCGCGGTCGTCGCGCTGCACCGCGACGCTGCGGTCGTCGGGCTCGGGCGGCCAGGGCAGCCAGGGCAGGCCCACCCAGCCGCGACGGCCGCCGGGCTGCCAGGGGATCGGGGCCCGGCAGCCGTCGCGACCGCCGGGGTCGAGGGCCTCGTCGGCGCCGATCGCGGCGTCCTCGAGGCCGAGCTCCTCGCCGGCGTAGAGGAAGGGCGTGCCCCGCAGGGTGAGCAGGAGCGTGGCCGCCACGCGCGCCCGCGCCTCGCTGCCGCCGTAGCGGGTCCGGTGGCGCGGCTCGTCGTGGTTGGACAGCACCCACGTCGGCCACGCCTCGACGGGGTCGTAGACGGCGTGGAGGTCGGCGATCGTGCGGCGCCAGGCCTCGGCGTCGAAGGGCGCCCGCAGCAGCGCGAAGTTGAAGGCGAGGTGCAGCCCGCGCCCCTCGTCGTAGCAGGCGACGATCTCCTCGTCGTTGGAGAGGTTGATCTCGCCGACGATCATCCGCTCGCCGGGCAGGCCGGTGTCGGTGTGATCGTAGGCGTCGACGGTGCGCCGCAGCCCGCGCAGCAGCGGCAGGAGCCGGTCGGGCTCGAAGTGGAAGCCCACGCGTGACTGCCCCTCGAGGTCGCGGGGATCGTCGGCCAGGGCGGGATCCTTGCCGATGAGGTGGATGACGTCGGCGCGGAAGCCGTCGACGCCGCGCTCGAGCCAGAAGCGCAGGACGTCGTGCTGGGCGAGCTCGACGGCGGGATGGTTCCAGTCGAGGTCCGGCTGCTCGGGCAGGAAGAGGTGGAGGTAGTACTGCCCGGTCTCGGGGTCGAGGGTCCAGGCCGGGGCGTCGGAGTCGAACGCCGCGACCCAGGCGTTGGGCGGCCCGCCGTCGGGGGCGGGGTCGCGCCACACGTACCAGTCGCGGTGGGGGTCCTCGACGCTCGAGCGCGCGGCGACGAACCACGGGTGCGCAGCGCTGGTGTGGTTGGGCACGAAGTCGAGCAGCACCCGGATCCCCCGGGCGTGGGCCTCCTCGACGAGCTGGTCGGCGAGCGCGAGGTCGCCGAAGAGCGGGTCGATGTCGCAGTGGTCGGCGACGTCGTAGCCGAAGTCGGCCATCGGCGAGCGGTAGATCGGCGAGAGCCACAGCGCGTCGACGCCGAGCCAGGCGAGGTGGTCGAGGTTGCGGACGATCCCGGCGAGGTCGCCGACGCCGTCGCCGGAGTCGTCGCAGAACGAGCGGGGGTAGATCTGGTAGATGACGGCGTCGCGCCACCAGGGTGTGGGGGTCATCTGTGCAGCGTAGTGAGCCGGAGGGCACCGCGCACGGCTGCGGGACGCGACGGGAGCCGACCCGACCCGGAGCCGTACGCGACGCCAGGCCTGCTAGTAGCCGTCGTCGTCCTCGTCGTCGGCCGCGTCCTCCGGCAGCGTCTCGATCGGCTCACCGGTGGGGTCGACGACCCACCACACGTCGTTGACGCCTTGCCCCTCGACGTCGCCGGGTTCGCCGTCCTCGGCGAAGAAGTAGAGCGGCCAGCCGTCGTAGGTGACCTGGGTGGCGCCGTCGTCTCGCTCGATGGTGTCGAGCAGGCTCTCGTCGACCCCGTCGCCGGCGACGGGCTCCGCTCCCGCGGGGCTGAGGACCGGCCACGCCGCGACGCAGTCGTCGACGCAGTTCGACACGCCGGGCTCGTCCTCGGTGAACAGGTAGAGGGTGAGGCCGTCGGCGCTGACGAGGTGCTCGCCGAGCGGGCTGTCGGCGACCATGAGGTCGGCCTCGTCGGCCTCCTGGGTCTCGTCGGTCTCGTCAGTCTCGTCGGTCTCGTCGGTCTCGTCGACCTCGTCGTCGGTCGGCTCCTCGGCCTCGTCGGCCTGTAGGAGACGACAGATTCCTAGTAGATCTTTTAGCCTCTCAGAAATACAAAACTCTAGTAAGCTACGA
>JAWOAS010000202.1:0-8796 GCA_046498405.1 Egibacteraceae bacterium | reverse complement strand
ATTCTTGAACCGGCAGTTCATGAAGCCGTACAGATCGATGCCTTTGCGGGCCAGCGGCTCGAGGCAGGCGACCAGGGCGTGGCGGGCGAACAGCTGGTAGCCGATAGCCCCCTCGCCCCACATGCCGTCGTCACCGATGCCGTTGGCGATCATCGCGCGGGTGTTGGCGGCGCCGACGTCGATCCAGTTCTGGTCGTCCAGGAGCGCGGTCGTGGCCGTGGTCACGCTCTCGCCCCTCCTGCTCGAGCCGCTCACGCTGCGCACCGCCCCGCTCGAGGACGGCCCGCTGCGCGAGGAGGTCACGCGGGTGGCCGCGGCGGCCGGGCGGCCCGACGCCGAGATCGTCGTGGCCGACGCGAGCCGGCGCACGACCCGGCAGAACGCCTACGTCTCCGGGCTCGGGGCGACCCGCCGGATCGTGCTCTACGACACCCTCGTCGACGCGCAACCGCCGTCGGTCGTGACCCAGGTCGTCGCCCACGAGCTCGCCCACGACCGCCATCGCGACCTCGCGCGCGGCGCGCTGGCCGGTGGCGCCGCCGTCGCGCTCGCCGTCCTCGGCCTCGGCTGGCTCGTGCGCCGCCGGGTGCGCCGCGGGCGGCAGGAGCGCGACGCCGACCCCCGCAGCGCGGCGCTGCTGCTGGCCGTCGTCGTCGTCGCCCTCAACCTCGCCGCGCCGCTGGAGCGGGCGCTGAGCCGCGAAGTCGAGGCTGCCGCCGACCTCGGTGGGCTCGAGCTCACCGCCGACCCGGCGGGCTACCGCGCCCAGCGCGAGGCCGTCGCGCGGGCCAACCTCAGCGACCCGGATCCCCCGACCTGGGTCCGGCTGCTGTGGTCGACCCACCCCCCCGTCGTCGAGCGCCTCGAGCTCGGGCAGCGCTGGCCGGTGGCGTGGTCGGGGCCGATGCCCTCGCCGCTCGAGGGCTCAGGTCGGGCGCGTCCCGGCGTCGGCGAGGACACCGCGCAGGTCGGCGAGGAGGCGCTCGGCGATCGCTGACCACGTGAAGCGCGCCTCGACGAGCGCGCGTCCTGCGCGGCCCATCGCCTCGGCGCGCTCGGTGTCGGTGAGGATGGCGACGATCGCCTCGGCGATGGCGGCGGGGTCGGTGCCGTCGACGAGCAGGCCGCTGACCCCCTCGGCGAGGGCCTCGGGGCTGCCGCCGCTGTCGCCGGCGATCACCGGTCGGCCGCAGGCCTGCCCCTCGAGGAAGACGACCCCGAAGCCCTCCTGCTCGAGCCCCGCCCAGCGGCTGCGGTTGGGGTGGGCCAGGACGTCCATCGCCGCGACGTAGGACGGGAGCTCATGTGACGCCACGGCGCCGGCGAGCACGACGCGCCCGGGGCCCTGGGCCCGGGCCTGCCGCTCGAGCCGCCGCCGCAGCCGCCCGTCGCCGACGAGCAGGAGCCGGGCGTCGGGCACGTGCTCGCGCACGAGCGGCATCGCGGCGAGGAGGCGGTCCTGGCCCTTGCGGGGCACGAGCCGGCCGACACAGCCCACGAGCGGGCCGTCGCCGAGCCCGAGCCGGCGTCGGATCGCCGCGCCGTCGGCGCTGGGGTGGAAGCGCTCGACGTCGACGCCGTTGTGCAGCAACCGCACCGGGGGGCCGTGGGGTCCGAGCAGATGGCGCAGCTGCCCGGCGGTGTGCCCGCTGACCGCGAAGAGCCCGTCGGCGGCGCCGAGCCACCGCCGCAGCAGCGCGCCGAGGCCGGGCAGGCGAGCCGGCACGGTGAGCTCGGCGCCGTGGGCCACGACGGTCCAGGGCAGCGCGAGCCGGGGCCCGAGCCCGGCCAGCGGCAGGGGAGCGAGCAGGACGACGACGTCGGCGCGCTCGGCGCGGGCGACCCGCTCGATGAGGGCGGCGGTGCCCGGTGTCGGCAGCATGAAGCGCGTCGGGGCGCGGTGCACGGGGAAGGGAAGGGCGCGGTCGTGGGCCGGCACGTCGGGGTGGGCGGCGGCGAGGACCGCGGCACCGGGCAGGGCGGTGGCGAGGCCGAGCGCGAAGCGCTCCATGCCCCCGAGCTTCGGGGGGAAGTCGTTGGTGACGAGCAGCGCCCGCGGCGAGGTGGCGGGGGGCGGGTCCATGGCCGGCACGCTAGCAGCGCACCAACGGCGACGGGCGCGGCCCGCACCCCCGGGGCCCGCGCTGGGCCGCCGGTGCCGAGGCTCAGCGCAACCGGCGTCCGGTGATCGTCTCGGGCCGGACGCGCACGAAGCGCTCACGCTCGCCGCGGGCCCAGGGCTGCAGCGGCAGCGCGCGCACCCGCTCGAGGTCCCCGGCCCCGGTGACCTCCTCGGCCTGGCCGCGCACGAGCACGCTCCAGCCCTCCTTCCAGGCGACGTCGACGTCGTCGACCTCGAAGGCGACGTAGGCGTGGCGCACCGCCGCGGACAGCTTCGTGCCCTCGGCGGTGCGGAAGACGATCGCATCGTCGTCGACGGCGTAGTTCACCGGCATGATCGTCGGGCGACGCCCGTCGTCGGCGACCGCGACGCGGCCGACCCGCGAGGGATGACGGCGCAGCAGCTCCAGGCAGGCCTCGGGGTCGAGCGCCTCGAGGCCCTGACCCACGCTCATCGACGCACCTCCTCGATCGGCGGCGCCTCAGCGCCTGGCCTACTCGCATCGTCGCCGTGGGGGCGCGCGCCCACAAGAGGGGACGGCGCGCCGCCGCGTCGCGCCCTCACCGCCGGCGGCGGCGGCGCGGCACGGCGGTCTCCTCGGCGTCGAGCTCGGCGTGGCGGGTCTCGGGCAGCAGGAGGTAGAGCCACGCCACGAGCGCGACCGGGGCGAAGAGGACGAGCGCGGCGGCGGCGAAGCCGATGACCTCCCAGAGCAGTCCGAAGGCCAGCAGCCCCGCCGAGGCGCCGAGCACGCCTGAGACGGTGAGCCAGCCGGCGACCGTCGCGCGGTTCTCGGTGCGGAAGAGCTCGGCGTCGAGCGCACCGGCCGGCGGTCCGTAGGCGGCCTGCCCGGCCAGGGCGATGGGGTAGCCGAGCACGACGCTCCAGCCGTCGAGCCCGCTGTAGAGCAGCACGCCCCCCGCCGCGGCGAAGCACATCGCCGCGGCCGAGGTCACCCGCCGCCCGACGTGGTCGGCGCCCCAGCGCCCGGCGAGCAGGCCCAGCAGCCCGACCGGCCCGCCGATCAGCCCGGCGAGGGTCACCGTGCCAATCGACAGCCCGGCGACCTGCTCGCCATAGAAGAAGACGTAGGTGTTGGCCGGCCCGGTCACCAGCGCGATGCTGCCGGTGAGGAGCATGAGCAGGAGCAGCCGCGGCAGCACGCTGGTGGGCACCCGCCCGAGCATCGCCGCGCGCTCGGTGCGCTCCACCGCGGTGAAGCGCGCGGTCTCCTTGAGCTTGCGGGCGGCCAGCGGCAGGAGCACGAGCGGCACCGCGGCCAGGCCGAAGAGCCCCCGGAAGCCGAGGGCGTCGCCCCCGAGGTAGCGCACGATGAGGGTCAGACCGGTGCCGACGGCGTAGCCGGCGGCGACGAGCACGATCGCCGCGGAGCGGTTCTTCGTGTCGGTGTACTCCGCGGCGGTGACCCCGGCCACGGCGTTCGACGCCGAGAGGAACGGGCGGCCGAGGGCGAAGATCGCGACGAAGGCCCAGTAGCTCCACGCCAGCGCGGAGGTGGCGGTGAGGACGAGGCCGACCGCGACGGTGGACAGCAGGACCGCGCGTCGCCCAAAGCGGTCTGCCGACCCGGCCACGGCGAGGCTGCCGAGCGAGGAGAGCCTGATGACCGCGTAGCCCAGGCCGATGACCCCGCCGGAGAGCGCGAGCTGCTCGACGGCGTCGGGGTCGACGGCGGCGGTGCCGAAGGTGCTCGCGACGTCGGAGAGCGCGGCGGCGGGGCCGAACTGGGCGAAGCCGACCGGCACGGACAGCGCCGCGGCGGTGAGCACCGCGGGCTGGCGCCAGCTCGACGGGCCTGCGGGCTCGCGACCATCTGCGCGAGGATGGGAGGGCGCGTCCATGCGTTAGGGTGCTCCCGAGGGTCGGGCGAGGCACCCGAGACTGTAGCGAGTGCGGCGCCGCGGCCGTCGGGGAGGCGGCGCCGCAGGAAGGGGAGCACACGGTGAGGACCTGGCCTGGGGTGCCCTACCCCCTCGGTGCCACCTGGGACGGCACCGGCACGAACTTCGCACTGTTCAGCGAGAACGGCGAGGCGGTCGAGCTCTGCCTCTTCGACCGCGAGGGCTACGAGCGCCGCGTGCCGATGCGCGACCACACGGCCTTCATCTACCACTGCTACCTGCCCGGCATCGGGCCGGGCCAGCGCTACGGCTTCCGCGTCCACGGGCCCTACGACCCCGAGGCGGGGCACCGTTTCAACCCCAACAAGCTCCTCATCGACCCCTACGCGAAGTCCGTCGACGGTGGGGTGGACTGGGGCGGGGAGGCCTTCGGCTACCCCCTCGGCGAGGACGACCTCGCCTTCGACGACCGCGACAGCGCCCCGCACGTGCCGAAGTCGATCGTCGTCAACCCCTTCTTCGACTGGGGCGACGACCGCCACCCCAAGACGCCGTGGACCGAGACGATCATCTACGAGACCCACGTCAAGGGCCTCACGATGCGCCATCCCGACGTCGAGCCGGAGCTGCGCGGCACCTACGCCGGGCTCGCCTCGCCGGTGGTCATCGACTACCTCGTCGACCTCGGGGTCACCGCCGTCGAGCTCCAGCCGGTGCACCACATCGTCCACGACCACTTCCTCGTCGAGAAGGGCCTGCGCAACTACTGGGGCTACAACTCCATCGGGTTCTTCGCGCCGCACGACGAGTACGCCGCGTGGGGGGCCGACGGCCCACAGGTCTACGAGTTCAAGTCGATGGTCCGCGAGCTCCACGAGGCCGGCCTCGAGGTCATCCTCGACGTCGTCTACAACCACACCGCCGAGGGCAACCACCTCGGGCCGACGCTGTCGTTCCGGGGGCTCGACAACCTCTCCTACTACCGCACCGTCGAGGACGACCCGCGCTACTACATGGACTACACCGGGACGGGCAACTCCCTCAACGTTCGCCACCCGCAGGTGCTCCAGCTCATCATGGACTCCCTGCGCTACTGGATCACCGAGATGCGCGTCGACGGGTTCCGCTTCGACCTCGCCTCGACGCTGGCCCGCGAGCTCCACGACGTCGACCGGCTCTCGAGCTTCTTCGACATCATCCAGCAGGACCCCGTCATCAGCCAGACCAAGCTCATCGCCGAGCCGTGGGACGTCGGCGAGGGCGGCTACCAGGTCGGCAACTTCCCCGTCCTCTGGACCGAGTGGAACGGCAAGTACCGCGACACCGTCCGCGACTTCTGGCGGGGGGAGTCGGCGGTGATCGGCGAGACCGCCACGAGGCTGTCGGGCTCGAGCGACCTCTACGAGGGCACGGGCCGGCGGCCCTACGCCTCGATCAACTTCGTCACCGCCCACGACGGCTTCACGCTGCGCGACCTCGTGAGCTACAACGAGAAGCACAACGAGGCCAACCTCGACGACAACGCCTCGGGGGAGGACCACAACCGCTCGTGGAACCACGGCCACGAGGGGCCGACCGACGACCCGGGGATCAACGCCCTGCGCCTGCGCCAGCAGCGCAACTTCCTCGCGACCCTCTTCCTGTCCCAGGGCGTGCCGATGCTGCTCGGCGGCGACGAGTTCGGGCGCACCCAGCGGGGCAACAACAACACCTTCTGCCAGGACAACGAGCTGACCTGGTACGAGTGGCAGTGGGACGAGGAGCAGCGCGGCCTCCACGACTTCACCCGTTTCCTCATCCACCTGCGCAAGCGCCATCCGGTCCTGCGCCGCCAGCAGTGGTTCCGCGGCGTCGCTCGCGGCGGCATGGCCGACCTCGACTGGCTCCAACCCGACTCCAAGCCGATGACCGAGGACGAGTGGGCCGGGGCGCACCTGCGCGCGCTCATGTTCTTCCTCAACGGCCAGGCGATCCCCAACCTCGACCGACGCGGCCGGCGCATCACCGACGACAGCTTCCTCGTCATGCTCAACAGCGACGACGAGGAGGTCTCCTTCAAGGTCCCGCCGTCGCGCTACGGCAAGCGCTGGCATGTCGTCTTCGACACCGCGACGGTGAGCTTGTCAGGGCGGGTGCGGCTGCGCTCGAGCGACCGCCGCCCCGTCACCGCACGATCGGTGGTGCTCCTGCGCCGCCAGGACGATGCCCGCGATGGCTGAGCCACGCCCCGCCCCGCAGTCGACCTACCGCGTCCAGCTCGTCCCCGACGAGTTCGACTTCGCCGCCGCCGCCGAGCTCGTGCCCTACCTCGCCGGGCTCGGCGTGAGCCACCTCTACTGCTCGCCGATCCTCGAGTCCCGGCCGGGATCGACCCACGGCTACGACGTCGCCGAGCCGCTGCGGGTGCACCCCGGCCTCGGCGGCGAGGAGGGGCTGCGGGCGCTCGCGGCGACCGCGCGCGAGGCCGGTCTCGGCCTCGTCGTCGACATCGTGCCGAACCACCTCGGGGTGAGCCCGCGCAACGCCCTGTGGGAGGCACTGCTCGCCGCCGGGCGCGAAGGCGAGGCGGGCTGGGTCTTCGACGTCGACTGGGCGCACCCGCTGCCCGGCGCGGCCGACCGGGTCGTCCTGCCGATCCTCGGCGCGCCCTATGGCGAGGTGCTCCACGGCGGCGAGCTCACCCTCGCCGAGGAGGACGCCGGCCTCCGGCTGCGCTACTACGAGCACTCGATGCCGCTGTCGGCCGAGACCGCCGCGGAGGTCGCCGCCGCCGGTGGCCCCGCGGCCTTCGCCGGCGAGCCCGGCGATCCCGACTCCTGGGACGCCCTGCACGACCTCCTCGAGCGGCAGCACTACCGCCTCGTGTGGTGGCGGACCGGCGGCGGCCTCGTCAACTACCGCCGCTTCTTCACCATCGACGACCTCGCTGCGGTCCGCGTCGAGGACCCGGCGGTCTTCGACCGCACCCACGGCACGATCCTGCGCCTCGTCGACGAGGGCCTCATCGACGGCCTGCGGATCGACCACCCCGACGGTCTGCGCGACCCCGGGCGCTACCTCGAGCGGCTCGCCTCGGCCACCGGCGGGCTCTGGGCGGTCGTCGAGAAGATCACCGAGGGCGGTGAGGAGCTGCCCGACTGGCCCGTGGCCGGCACGACCGGCTACGAGTTCGCCGGGGACGCGCTCGGCCTCTTCGTCGACCCGGAGTCACGCAGCGTCCTCGACGAGCTCGACCGGGCCTTCGGCTCGGGGGAGGAGCCGCTCGCCGTCGCGGCGACACGCGCCAAGGGCGAGGTCGTGCGCGGGGAGCTCGCCGCCGACGCCGACCGCGTCGCGCGCAAGCTCTGGGAGCTCGCCCAGGAGCACCGCGAGGTCCGCGACGTCGACGAGCGCGCCTGCCGGGAGGTCGTGCGGCGCACGCTGCAGTCGTTCGATGTCTACCGCACCTACGTCGACCCTGAGACCGGCGAGGCGCGCGAGGAGGACGTCGCCCGCATCGACGCCGCGGTGGTCCGCGCGTGCTCGCCGGAGACCGATCGCACCCCCCTGCTCGCCCCCCGCTTCCTCTACGACTTCCTCGCCGACGTCCTCACCGGGCGGGCCGGGACCAGCCCCGCCCACCTCGAGGTCCTCGCGCGCTTCCAGCAGCTCTCGGGGGCGGTGATGGCCAAGGGCATCGAGGACACCCTGCTCTACCGCAACCGCCGCCTGCTCGCGCTCAACGAGGTCGGCGGGGACCCCGAGCGACTCGGGATGAGCGTCGAGGGCTTCCACCGGGCCACCGTCGAGCGGGCCAACCGCCACCCGCTCGGCATGGTCACGACGACCACCCACGACACCAAGCGCGGGGAGGACGTGCGGCTGCGCATCGCCGCGCTGTCGGAGCGGCCCGAGACCTGGGCGACCGCGGCGCGGCACTGGCGCGAGCTCAACGCCGCCCACGTCGCCGGCACGCGCACCGGTCCGGCGCCGGACCCCCAGACCGAGCTCCTGCTCTACCAGACCCTCGTGGCGGTCTGGCCGCTCGAGGGCGGACCGGACGACGAGCTGCGTCGGCGGGTCAAGGAGTACGCGATCAAGGCGAGCCGCGAGGCGGGGGAGCGCACCGACTGGCGCGACCCCGACCCCGAGTTCGAGGAGGGGCTCGAGGGCTTCATCGAGGCGCTCCTCGACCCCGAGCGCAGCGCGGCGTTCCTCGACTCGCTGCGGGAGGTCGCCGAGGAGGCCGCGGAGATCTCGATGGTCTCCGGTCTCGCGCTCACGCTGCTGCGCGTGAGCGTGCCCGGGGTGCCCGACACCTACCAGGGCATGGAGCTGTGGGGCGACAACCTCGTCGATCCCGACAACCGCCGGCCCGTCGACTTCGCCCTGCGCCGCCGCATCCTCGGTGACGTCGCCGACGCCGATCCGTCGACCCTGCTCGCCGAGCGACGTGACGGCCGGGTCAAGCTCTGGCTGCTGGCCCGGGGGCACGCCACTCGCAGCGCCTTCCCCGCGGCCTTCGGCGGCGACGGTGGCTACCTGCCGCTGGCCGTCGAGGGGCGCTGGACCGCGCACGTGCTCGGCTTCGCGCGCGTGCCCGGCGAGGAGGGCCGCGGCCCGATCACCGTCGTGCCCCGCCTGCCGGGCGCGGTCATGGCCGAGCAGGCCGCGCCGCCGATCGGCGAGGCCTGGGGCGACACCACGCTCGTCCTGCCCGAGCGCCTGGCCGGCGCCTGGGTCGACGCGCTCACCGGCCAGCGCCACCGCCCCGATGGTGGCCGGCTGCAGCTCGCCGACCTCCTCGCCACGCTGCCGGTCGCGCTGCTCGTG
>JAWOAS010000193.1:0-15537 GCA_046498405.1 Egibacteraceae bacterium | reverse complement strand
CCTGGCTCGCCATCTGGCTCGCCCACACAGGATTCGGCCTGCCGCTGTCCATCTACCTGTTGTACAATTACATCAGCACCATACCGCGCGAGATCCTGGAATCAGCCTTTATGGACGGCGCGTCGCAGTTCACGATGTTCACGCGGCTAATCCTGCCGCTGCCGGTTCCGCGCCCGCGTCGACGCCGGGCGGGTCGCGGTGGCCGGGGTGGCCTGGGCGCCGGTCGGCGAGGTCTCGGCCGTCGAGGTCGCCGTCGACGACGGGCCGTGGCGTCCCGCGCGGCTCGAGCCCTCCCTCGGGCCCTACGCCCGGCGGGTACACCCTCGCCGTCCGCGCGGTCGGCGCCGACGGCGAGCCCCAGACCGCCGAGACCGCGCCGCCGCGCCCCGACGGGGCCAGCGGGCACCATGCGATCGCCGTCGAGGTGCGCTGAGCAGGCGGCCGGGACCGCCCGGGTGACGCCCGCGCGCCGGATCGGGGCACGCTGACGCCTGGTCGGCCGGCCACGGGGGCACGTCGGGCGGACGGTGCCCCGACGGCCACGTCGCGCCGCTCGCCCGCACGGCCGCGTCGCTAGCGTCGGAACGGTCGCGCACACGAGGCGTGGCACGGCCCCCCCTCCAACCCCCACCGCCCCGCGGTGCGTCCGCGCGTGCCTGCGCCGGCCGCCACCGAGGCGGCAGGGGCCACCCCCCCCAACGAGGAGTCCCTATGCAGACGAGCACGATCACCGCCGCCCCGGCGCGGGCCATGGCCCGCGGTGCGGCCGTCGTGGCCCTCGGCGCCGTCGGCCTCGTGGCGCTGGGCGGCGTCGCCGCCGCCGACAGCGGCGAGACCTACGAGGTCGCGTTCGCGAGCGAGCGCAGCGTCCCCGACGACGTCGTCGTCGTCGTCGAGTCCGGCGACGTGCTCGCCGCGATCGCCGCCGACGTCGGCCTCGACGAGACCGATGGCTGGCGCGTCCTGTTCGACGCCAACCCCGACCTCGACGACCCCGACCTCATCGTCCCCGGCCAGGAGCTCACGGTCCCCGAGGAGGGCACCGAGCTCGAGGCCCGTGAGGGGACCGCCGCCGCCTCGGAGGAGACGAGCGGGCACGCCGAGGGTGGCGACGAGGCGGCAGCCTCGGCGTCGTCGGATCCCGAGCCCGCGCCCTCGACGAGCGGCACGGTGCCGGGCAGCACCTGGGACGCGCTCGCGCAGTGCGAGTCGAGCGGGAAGTGGTCGACGAACACCGGCAATGGCTACTACGGCGGACTGCAGTTCCACCCGCAGACCTGGGCCGCGCACGGCGGTCACGCCTATGCCCCCAACGCCCACCAGGCGAGCCGCGAGCAGCAGATCGCCGTCGCCGAGCGCGTCCTGCAGAGCCAGGGCTGGGGCGCCTGGCCCTCCTGCTCCGCCCAGGTCGGGCTGCGCTGAGGCGTACGCCCCCGACCAATGCCCCTCGACGGCGCCGGACCGCACCCCGCGGCCGGCGCCGTCGCCGTCTCCGGGGTGCCTGCCTCCCCGTCAGGGCTCGGCCGGCTACCCTGCGGGCGCGGCGCGCCGCCCGCGACCGGCGCGCCGTGGTCGGCAGGCCCGCCGCGGGGAACCTGCCGTCGCCGACCGTCCGCGCACCCCGCACCCACCTCGAGCCCGGAGGAGGCGCCGATGCCACGCGAGTCCACGTCGTTGCGCGAGCAGCCGGTCTGCGGCAACCAGGCAGGGGAGACCTGCCCATCGTGCTGGAGCGCGACGTTGCGTCCCGAGGGCGCCCACGGCCGCTGCGACGTCTGCGGGTGGATCGGGAAGTGCTGCGAGTGAGGGTGCCCACCGAGATCGTCTGCCCCGACTGCGGGGGGTCCGCCAGGCTCCTCTCCCACGACCCCGAGGGCGGCTTCGAGCCCGGCGACGTCGCGGCCTACCGCTGCGTGGACTGTCGTGACCGCTGGGACGTCGTCCTCGCCGACGACGACGAGGCGTGAGGGCTCAACGGCCGTGCGGCCCACGGCCGTGGTGCAGGGCCCGTCCCTCGCTGTCGAAGAGCTGGCAGGCGCCGACGTCGAGGCGCAGCAGCAGCCCGTCGCCGGGCCGCGCGCGCGTCGTCGCGGGCAGCTGGGCGAGGAGGTCGGCGGTGCGGCCGCCACCGAGGTCGACGCGCACCTCCGCCTCCCGGCGCGGCCCCGCCGCCGGCGCGGTGAGCAGCTCGCCGGCGAGGGCGACCCCTGCCGCGGCGTCCTCGGCGCGCAGCGCGCCGGGGCGCACCGCGAGGGCGACGTGGCGGTGGCCGGCGACGGCGCGGCGCTGGCCCGAGCCCAGGGGCAGGGTCACCCTGCCGGCGCGCAGCGCCCCGTCGTCGACCTCGGCGTCGAGCAGGCGGGTCGCCTCGTCGAGGAGGACGGCGATCTGGGTGGTCGCCGGTCGGTCGTAGAGCGCCTGGGGCGCGTCGACCTGGACGAGGCGCCCGCCGTCGAGCACCGCGAGGCGGTCGCCGACGGCCATCGCCTCGGCGACGTCGTGGGTGACGTGGACCGTGGTCACGCCCAGGCCCCGCTGCAGCGCGACGAGCTCACCGCGCAGGCGCAGCCGCTCGGGCGGGTCGGCGGCGGAGAACGGCTCGTCGAGGAGGAAGGCGCGGGGGCGGCGCACCGTCGCGCGGGCGATGGCCACGCGCTGGCGGTCCCCGGCCGACAGCCCGTAGGGCCGGCGGTCGAGCAGGGACTCGATGCCGAGGACGCGGGCCTCGGCGAGGACGCGGTCGTCGACCTCGGCGGGGTCGACGTGCTGGTAGCGCAGCGGCTCGCCGATCTGCGCGCGGACGGTGCGGTGGGGGAACGTCGTGACGTCCTGGGTCACGAGCGCGACGTCGCGCACCCGGGTGGGCTGGTCGGTCACGTCGACGTCGTCGAAGCACACGCTGCCCTCGGTGGGCGCGTCGAGGCCGGCGAGGACCCGCAGCAGCGTCGACTTGCCGCAGCCCGCCGGGCCGGTGACCGCGGTGACCTCGCCGGAGGGCAGGTCGAGGTCGAGGCCGTCGAGGGCGGTGACGACCTCGCCACGGCGCAGCCGGTGGCGGACGGTGAGGCCGCGCACGGCGATCGCGACCATCGGCGGACCCGCTAGAGCTCGGCGCGCCGCGGCGGGTCTGCCCCCGCCCTCGCGCAGGTCGCCGCGGCGACGCCCGCCGCGAAGCGCACGGCCGCGGCGAGGTCCTCGTCGTCGAGCGCGGCCACGGCGTCGCGGTGCAGCGCACCGGCCTCGTCGAGCCAGGCCAGCAGCCCGGAGGTGAAGCTGTCGCCCGCGCCGATCGTGTCGACGACGTCGGCGGGCACGCCCTCGACCTCGACGGTGCGCCCGTCGGCGGTCACCGCGACCGCCCCCTGCGCGCCACGGGTGACGACGGCGAGGACCGGGCCGCGACCCAGCCAGGCGCGGGCGACCTCGAGGGGGTCGGCGTCGGGATGGACCCAGGCGAGGTCCTCGTCGGAGACCTTCACGACGTCGGTGAGCGCGAGCCAGCCGTCGAGGTCGTCGAGGTAGCCCTCGCGGTCGGTGATGAGCGTCGGACGGACGTTGGGGTCGAGGGTCGTCAGCCGCCCCTGCGCGCTCGCGCGCTCGAGCAGCGCGGCGACGGCGTCGCGGCCCGGCTCGAGCAGCAGCGCGAGCGAGCCGGTGTGCACCGCCCGCACCCGCTCGGGCAGCGGGTCGGGCAGGTCGTCGAGGGCGAGCTCGGTCGTCGCGCTGTCGGCGAGGTGGAAGCTGTAGCGCGCCACGCCGTCGTCGTCGAGGTGGACGAGCGCGAGCGGGCTCGGCGCCGCGGTCCGGGGGACGTGGCCGAGGTCGACGCCGTCGGCCTCGAGCCGCGCGGCGAGGAGGTCGCCGAAGGGGTCGGTCGACAGCCTCCCGAGGTAGCCGACCTCGCGCTCGAGGCGGGCGAGGCCGACCGCGACGTTGAACGGGGAGCCACCGACGTGCGGGACGAAGCCCTCGGCGCCATCGCAGACCGCCGGGAGGCAGTCGATGAGCGCCTCACCGCACACGATGATCATCCTCGCCTCCCATCCTTGCGGGCTGCAGCGTAGCGGGAACATCCCCTGCTCGGTGCGGGTTGGAGTCCCACGATGGTCCTGCCCACTGACCTCCTCGCCTCGGCCGCCCTCGCCGCGCTCGCCGCCGGTGCCGTCGTCTGGCGCCTCGCCGCGCGCCGCGGGGTCGCGCCGGGGCCGGCCGTCGACCTCCTCGCCGCGGTCCTCGTCGCCGGGCTCCTCGCCGGGCGCGCCGCCACGGTGCTCGTCGACGCCGCGATGTCGGGGCCGATCGCCCCGACGGCGTGGCCGCGCCTGACCGCCGGGGTCTCGCTGCCCGCCGGGGTGGCCGGCAGCCTCGGCGCGGTCGCGTGGTGGCGGCGTCGGGGCGGGGACACCGCGGCGCTCGAGGTCGCCGCCGTCGCGCTCGCCGCGGGGCTGGCCGCCTGGTCGCTCGCCGCCCTCGTGCGCGGCGAGGCCTTCGGGATCGCCGCCGCCCCACCGCTGGGGGTGCCGCTGCCCGGCGCGGCGGCGACGCGCGTGCCGGTGGCGCTGCTCGAGGCCGCGGTCCAGGGCCTTGCCGCCGTCGTCCTCGCACGGCGCGGACGCGGCGTCGATGCCGCCGTCGCGCTCGGCCTCGTCGTCGTGGCGACCCACCTCGCCGCCTGGCCGCTGCGCCCGGCCCCGCCGCCGTTCGACGGCGGCGTCGACGTCCTGCTGTCCCTCGCGGTGGCCGGTGGGCTCGTCGTCGTCGTGCTGCGCGGCCGTGCCGCGACGCTGCGCACCACCGTGGCCGCGCTCGCGCTGGCCAGCGGCCTCGGCGCGGTCGGGGTGGCCCTGGCCGCGGCGCCGCCCGGGGCCGTCGACGTCGAGCCGGTCGCCGGCGTGCCCCTCGAGGGTGCGATCCGCGCCGACGGGCCGGCGCCTGCCGACGGTGAGGTCCCCGCCTGGGGGGCCTCCGAGCTCGCGGCGCTCGTGGCCGCCCATGAAGGCCCCGTCGTCGTGAACTTCTGGGCGTCGTGGTGCGGGCCCTGCCATGCCGAGGCGCCGGCGCTGGCCCGCACGATCGCCGCGACGCCCGACGCCACCGCCATCGGGGTGCTCATCGACGATCCCGTCGCCGACGGCGCGGCGTTCGCCCGGCGCTACGACCTGCCCTTCCCCACGGTGCTCGACGGCGGCCTGCGCGCCGACCTCGCGATGGCGGGGCTGCCGACCACCGTCGTGCTCGACGAGAGCGGCGTCGAGGCCGCACGGCTCGTCGGCGGGCTCGACGCCGCGAGCCTGTCGGCGGCGATCGACCGCGCCCGCCGAGGCGCCGACGTCGGCGGCGTGGACCCGCGGCACGGCGCGGCCGGGGCGGGTGTGCCAGCGTCCTGAGTGCTAGGTTCGTCCTCCACGCGCAGGGGAGGCCCCATGAACGGCGCAGGCTCGCTCGCGCGGCGCTTGGGCGTCGCCGCGGTCGTCCTGCTCGCGCTGGCGGCGTGCACCTCCGAGGATGCCGCCGAGCCCGAGCCCGAACCCACGCCGGCCGAGGACCCCACCGAGGAGCCTGCCGAGCCCGAGCCCGACCCCGAGGCCGAGGAGCTGGCGGAGACGATCGCCGAGATCACCGAGCAGGTCGGCGACCTGCGCGAGCTCGAGGTCCTCGAGGAGGTGGCCACCGAGGTCGTCGAGCCCGACGAGCTCGCCGCGATCGTCACCGAGCGCGACCGCGACGCCGAGGCCATCGAGCGCCTCGCCGCCTCCTCCCAGGTCCTCGCCGCCCTGCGGCACGTCCCCGTCGACGCTGACCTCGAGCGCATCATCGACGACCTGCAGTCGGCGAGCGTCGTCGGCCTCTACGACCCCGCCGACGGGCTCGCCTACGTCTCGGGCGAGCAGCTGCCGTTGAGCCCGGGCGCGGCCACGACGGCCGCCCACGAGGTCCTCCACGCCCTGCAGGACCAGCACTTCGACCTCTCCCGCCTCGACGACATCCCGCTCGAGGACGGCGACGCCGCCCTGGCCTTCCTCTCGCTCGTCGAGGGCGACGCGGTCATCCTCGAGGAGGAGTGGGCGGCGACCCACCAGGACGAGGAGGAGCGCCGCGCCGCCGAGCAGGAGCAGCTCGACGGCGCCGCCGACCAGCTCGCGGTCCTCGACGAGGTCCCCTCCTACGTCGTCGAGTCCTTCGTCTTCCCCTACGTCGCCGGCGAGCGCTTCGTCGCCAGCCTCATCGAGGACGACGGCTACGCCGCCGTCGACGCTGCGCTCGACGATCCGCCGACGACGACCCTCGAGATCCTCGACCCCGAGGCCTACCTCGAGGGCGTCGAGGTCGCCGACGTCGAGCCGGGCGCGCCTCCCGCCGACGGCGAGGAGGTCTTCGCCTCGAGCTTCGGTGCCTTCGACCTCCTCGCGCTCTTCGGCGCCGCCGAGACCCCCGAGGCCCAGGCCGGCTCGGCGACGTGGCCGTCGTGGCGGGGCGGGGCGCTGCACGCGTGGGAGGTCGACGAGACGCTCGTCGTCGCGGCCGCCTGGCGCTTCGCCGAGGACGATCCCGCGGCCACCGCCTGTGAGGCCGTCGCGGCGTGGTACCGCGACGTCGCCACGCTCGACGAGGAGGCCGACGACGGCGCTGACGGCGGGGCCACGGTCCTCGAGGCCGAGCGTGACGCGATCGCGATCCGCTGCGACGGTCGCGACGTGCGCTTCGCCCTCTCCGAGGACGCCGAGCTCGCCGAGACCGTCACCGCCGTCGAGTGACCCGCGGCGTGGCCCCGGCCCCGCCACGCGGTCGACGCGGGCCCGCCACGCCGGCCTCAGCGCTGCTCGTCGTCGTCGCCGGTGTCGTGGGCCTCGTCGGTCGCCTCGCCCCCGAGCGCCTCGGCGTCCGCGGCCGAGGCTGGCTCGTCGCCGCTGTGGAGCAGCTGCCGGGCGCCCTCCTCGCCGACGTTGCCGCCGGACTGCCGCACGATGCTCGCGACGGCCTCGTCCTCCTCGAGGAGCTCGCGCTCGAGCGCGCGTCGCAGCTCGCGGATGTGCTCGGCGAGCTCGTCGGCGTCGATGGGCTCGCGGTAGGTGGGCTCGGGCGGGGGCGGGGTGTCCGACGGCGGGGCGACCGGTGGACGGGTCGGCTGGGCCGGCGGCGTGGCGGGCGTCGCGGTGTCGTCGGGGCCGTCGAGTCCGGCGTGGCGCTGCTGGGCCCGCTTGGCGTCACGCACGAAGAGGACGACGACGACGGCGAGCGCGACGAGGACGACGAGGGTGACGATGGCGGCCATGCGCTGGCTCCCGCGACGGTGTGGCGGTGGACGACGGCGTGCTGGGCGGGTCACGGCGCGCGGTGCTCTGCCCGGCACGCCCTACCGTAGCGGCCCCGCCCGGGGGCGGCCTGCCCGCGGGACGCCCGGGACCTGCGACGCCGAGCACGTGCTCGGCTAGCCTCGCCCGCCGCCGGCCGGGCCGTCGAGGCGGGCCAGGGCGGTGGCGGCGTCGGTGACGACGCTGATGTCGCCGTCGTCGGCGAGCAGCACCTGGTCGGCGAGGGCGGCGAGCTCGGCCGGGTCATGGGTGACGAAGACCGTCGGCACGCCCGCCTCGTCGACGAGGCGGCGCACGAGCGCGCGCAGCTGGCGGCGGACCGGCACGTCGAGCGCCCCGAAGGGCTCGTCGAGCAGCAGCAGCCGCGGCTCACCGGCCAGCGCCCGCGCCAGGGCCACGCGCTGGCGCTGCCCGCCGGAGAGCTCGCCGGGACGGCGGGCGGCCAGGGCCGCGGCGTCGACGCGGGCGAGCAGCTCCTCGGCCCGCGCGCGCCGCTCGGCGCGCCCGGCGCCGGCCGCGGCGAGGGCGACGTTGCCGGCGACGGTGCGGTGGGGCAGGAGGTAGGGCTGCTGGAAGACCATGCCGATCCGCCGACGGTGGGGCGCCAGCGCGGTCCCCGTGGTGGTGTCGGCGAAGACCGTCGGCCCGAGGCCGATGCGGCCCTCGGCCGGGGCGTCGAGGCCGGCGACGAGGCGCAGCAGGCGCGTCTTGCCGGCGCCGGAGGGGCCGAAGAGCACGGTCAGCCCCTCGGGCAGGGCGAAGCGGGCGTCGAGGCGGAACTCGCCGATCGCGGCGCGAACGTCGACGGAAAGGCTCACAGCGCACTCCGCTCGAGGCGCCGCACGAGCAGCAGGACGGCGATCGCCACCCCGGCGAGGACCGCCGAGAGCGTCCCGGCGGTGGCGTAGTCGAAGGCTTGGACCCGGTCGTAGACGGCGATCGGCATCGTCTGGGTGCGGCCGGGGATGTTGCCGGCGACCATGATCGTCGTGCCGAAGTCGCCGAGCGCCCGGGCAAAGGCCAGCGAGACGCCGGCGACGATGCCGCGCCCGGCCAGCGGCAGCACGACGGTGAACGCGAGGCGGCCGCCGTGCAGCCCCGCGACCCGGGCGGCCTCCTCGTAGCCGACGTCGACCGCGCCGATCGCCGCGGTCGCGGTGCGCAGGCAGTACGGCAGGCTCGCGACGCTCGCGGCGACGACCGCGGCCTGCCAGGTGAAGACGAGCTGCTGGCCAAAGAGCGCCTCCCAGGCGCGGCCGATGGGGGAGTTGCGGCCGATCGCGACGAGGAGGTAGTAGCCGAGCACCGTCGGCGGCAGGACGATCGGCAGGCTCGCGATCGCCTCGACGAGCCCGCGGCCGGGGAAGCGCAGGCGCGCGAGGGCGTAGGCGCCGGCCACCCCGACGACCGCCGTGACGAGCGTGGCGAGCGCGGCGACGCGCAGCGACAGCAGCAGCGGGAACCAGTCCACCGACGCCTCAGTCCCGCCAGGCCTCGGGGGGCTCCTCGCCTGGCAGGAGGAAGCCGTAGCGGCGCATGACCTCGCGGCCCTCCTCGCTGTTGACGTGGGCGATGAAGCGCTCGGCGAGCCCGGCGCGGTCCTCCTCGTCGGCCACGACGAGGAGGTCCTGCTGCAGGGGCTCGTGGAGCTCGGCGGGCAGCAGCGTCCAGGCACCCTCGCCGTCCTCCTCGGCGCCCAGCGCCAGCGAGAGGGCGACGATCGCGACGTCGGCGTTGCCGGTGGAGGCCAGGCGCTGGGTGTCGGCGATGTTCTCCCCGTAGACGAGGCGAGGCTCGACGTCCTCCCAGACCCCCGCTGAGGTCAGCGCCTGCTTGGCCGCCAGGCCGTAGGGCGCGTGCTCGGGGTTGGCGATCGCGATCGTCCCGGCCTCGTCGTCCTCGGCGAGCGCCTCGAGCGAGTCCCAGCCCCGCCAGGCGTCCTCGCGCGACCAGATCGTGACCCTGCCGTAGGCGTAGGTCTCCTGGCTCGTGGGGTCCCCGACGCCGGTGGCGAGGACCTCCTCGACGTAGGCGACGTTGGCCGAGGCGTAGAGGTCCATCGGCGCGCCCTCGATGAGCTGCTGGGCGAGTTGGCCCGACGAGCCGAAGGTGAAGGTGACCTCCTCGCCGGTGGTCGCCTCGAAGTCCTCGCCGAGGGCGTCGAAGGCCGGCATGAGGTCGGCCGCGCCGGCCACGAGGAGGGGCTCCTCGGCGGTGACCTCGCCCTCGGCGCTCGCGCAGGCCCCGGCCAGGAGGGCGAGCAGCGCGAGGCCGACGAGCGCGGCGTGGCGGCGCGGCCGTCGAGTCCGCCGGTTCACGCGGGCACCTCGCTGCCCCAGTCGGCGAGGTCGTAGCCGCCGATCGCGTCGAGGCGACGGCGCAGCCGCCGCCCGGTGAGCTCGTCGAGGTAGGCCTCGACGGCCGGCAGGCCACGGTGCGCCGTGGCCACCCACAGCTCCGAGGCGTGGGTCTCGAGTGGGTGGAAGGCGAGGCCGAGCGCGGTGGCCGAGGGCTCGATCGTCACCGCGACGAGGCCGTCGGCGGCCGCCCGCCACGCCGACTCGAGGTGCCCGCCGGCCCGCGGGCCGGGCACGGGCCCAGGACCCAGCCGCGCGCGCTCGAAGGCCGCCTGGCTGCCCGCGCCGGCCTCGCGCTGCACGACGGGGACCCGGCCGCCGAGCGCCGCCTCGACCCAGGCGTCGCTGCGCTCGGCGTCGGCGGCGAGGCCGACCTGCCAGCGGGCCAGCCTCCAGCGCCCCACCCCCTGCGGTGGCCTCGGCAGGCCACCCTCGGGGCCGTGGACGGCGATGGCGTGGGCACGCCCGCCGGCGAGCGCGTCGATCGCCGCGGCGGTCGACGCGGCCACCGCGACGACGCGGGGGCCCGCGTCGCCCTCGACGAGGCGCCCGGCAAGGCCGAGGGCCGGCTCGCAACCGGCGACGACCGCGGCGGGGCGCTCGCGGTCGAGCAGCTCGACGGCGCCGTCGCGGACGACGGCGTCGGCGTCGGCCCAGCCCTCGCCGTCGCCGACGGCGTCGGCGCAGACGAGGCGCTCGCCGACGCGCCCGACGCGCACGAGCGCGCCCTCCGGGGGGTCGGCGACGACCCCCCGGGCCGGTGCCCGCGCCGCGGCGGGGCGCAGTAGCGCCTCGACGGAGGTGCCGAGGGCGTCGGCGAGCCCGGCGGCGGCGTCGACGCGGGGCAGGTGGCGCCCCGCCTCGACCGCGCCGACGAGCTGGCGGCTCACCCCGGCGCGGGCGGCGAGCTGGGCCTGCGTCAGGCGCCGGTCCTCCCGTAGCCTGCGGATCTCCGAGCCGAGCACCGGCGACCTCCTCGTCGGGGTGCCAGCAACCTAGCGTGCAGGCTCGGCAACGGGCAAGACGGCGTACGTCGCCTCAGCGCGTGGATCGATCGGGTCGCGGCGTGGCCGCGGCCCGACGTCAGCCGGCCGGGTCGCCGAGGTCGCGCCTCGCCTGGAGGTAGGCCTCGCGGTCGATCTCACCCCGCGCGTAGCGCGCGTCGAGGACCTCGCGGGGGCTGTCGTCGCGCGGTGGTGACGGCGGCGGTGACGATCCCCTCGTCGTGGCACGGACGAGGGCGACGACGAGTGCGACGACCCCGACGATCACGACGACGCTCAGGATCAGCCACAACCAGAAGCCACCGGCCATCCAGCCCCAGCCGTCCATCATCGTTCCGTTCCTCATGGAGCCCCACATCCTTGGGTCCGCGGCTCGGCGTCGGCCTTGCCACGCTCGAGCCGGCCGCGGGCGATGGGTGGGCGGTTGCCGACGTCGCCGGCAACCGTGCCGCTCACGATCGAGAACGTACCCGCTGGTAGCGTGTTGGGATCGCCCCATCGATCCGGCGCCCGCCAGCGACGGCCCCGAGGTGGGGTCTGCCGCCGACGCCGATCGGATCGTGGATGACCGCCCAGCACGGTCACGCCCCAGCCGTCGCCACCGGTGACGGCCACGGTGGCGGCGGGGACCACGCCGACCACGGGGACCACGGCGGCCACGGCGCGATGTTCCGCGACCGATTCTGGGTCGCGCTCGTGCTCACCGTGCCCGTGCTCGTGTGGGCCGAGAGCCTGCAGGAGTGGTTCGGCTACAGCGCGCCGACCTTCCCCGGCTCGGGTCTCATCGCCCCGGTGCTCGGCACGGTCGTCTTCGCCTACGGCGGCTGGCCGTTCCTGTCGGGGGCGGTCGCGGAGCTGCGCAGCCGCGAGCCGGGGATGATGCTGCTGGTGGGCATGGCGATCACCGTGGCGTTCGCCTCGAGCCTCGCCACGACCGTCGGGGTCGTCGACCTCGCGGACTTCTGGTGGGAGATGGCGCTGCTCGTCACCGTCATGCTGCTCGGGCACTGGCTCGAGATGCGCGCCCTCGGGCAGGCCCGCGGGGCGCTGTCGGCGCTGGCCGAGCTGCTGCCCGACACCGCCGAGCGCGTCGGCCACGACGGTGGGGTCGAGACCGTGTCGGCGGCGTCCCTCGAGGTCGGCGACCTCGTCCTCGTCCGCCCCGGCGCGCGGGTGCCCGCCGACGGCGTCGTGGCCTCCGGCGACGCCGAGGTCGACGAGTCGATGATCACCGGGGAGTCCAACCCCGTTGCGCGCGGGCCGGACGACCGGGTCGTGGCCGGCACGGTGGCCACCGACGCGAGCCTGCGCGTGCGCGTCGACGCCACCGGCGACGACACGACCCTCGCCGGCATCGGGCGGCTCGTCGAGGAGGCGCAGACCTCCCGAACACGGGTGCAGGCCCTGGCCGACCGGGCCGCGGCGCTGCTGTTCTACGTCGCCGTGACCGTGGCGGGCGTGACGCTGCTGGCCTGGCTCGCGATCGGCCAGCCCGACGACGCGGTCGCGCGCACGATCACCGTCCTCGTCATCGCCTGCCCGCACGCGCTGGGTCTGGCGATCCCCCTCGTGACGTCGATCTCGACGAGCCTGAGTGCCCGGCACGGCATCCTCGTCAAGGACCGCCTCGCGCTCGAGCGGATGCGCGCCATCGACACCGTGCTCTTCGACAAGACCGGCACGCTGACCAAGGGCGAGCACGCCGTGGTCGATACCGCCACGGCCGCCGACGTCGACGCCGGCTGGGCGCTGGCGCTGGCCGCGGCGGTCGAGGCCGACAGCGAGCATCCGTTGGCGCGGGCCATCGTCGCCCACGCCGCCGAGCAGGGCGTGGCGGTACCCGCGGCCAGCGCCTTCCAGGCGCTGTCGGGCCGCGGGGTGACCGCGACCGTCGAGGGCCGCGCGGTCGCCGTCGGCGGTCCGGCGCTCCTGCGCGAGCGCGACCTCGGCGTCCCCGAAGCGCTGGCCGCGCCGGTCGAGCGGTGGCAGCAGCGCGGCGCCGCGGTGCTCCACGTCGTCGTCGACGACGCGGTCGTCGCTGCGCTCGCCATGGAGGACCAGGTCCGTGAGGAGTCCCGCCAGGCGGTCCGCGCCCTGCGCGAGGACGGGGTGAGCGTGGCGATGCTCACCGGCGACGCACGCCAGGTCGCCGACGCCGTCGCCGCCGACCTCGGCATCGACGAGGTCTTCGCCGAGGTCCTGCCCGAGGACAAGGACAGCGCCGTCGTCGAGCTGCAGCAGCGCGGCCGCCAGGTCGCCATGGTCGGCGACGGCGTCAACGACGCCCCCGCCCTGGCCCGCGCCGACGTCGGCATCGCCATCGGCGCCGGTACCGACGTGGCCATCGAGTCCGCTGGGATCGTCCTGGCCGGCGACGACCCGCGCGGGGTCGTGGCCGTGCGCCGGCTCTCGGAGCGGACCTACGCCAAGATGCGCCAGAACCTCGTGTGGGCTGCCGGCTACAACGTCGTGGCGATCCCGTTGGCCGCCGGGGCGCTGGCGTGGGCGGGGTTCGTCCTGCCCATGAGCGTCGGGGCGGCGCTCATGAGCCTTTCGACGATCATCGTCGCCGCCAACGCTCAGCTGCTGCGCCGGACCGACCTGCGCCTCGACCTCGCCACGGCGGCCTGAGCGCCCGTCTCAGTCGCACTCCACCGAGGCTGCCGGCCACTGCTCCACGTGATCGTCGTCGCGCAGGTAGATGACCTCGGACTCGTCGGGATCGACCCACAGCTCGATCCCGGAGACGGTACGAACGCCGGCGTGCCGAGCCTCGTCGGGCAGCTCGGTCGAGCCGTCGTACTCGCCGTGGACCAGGCGGTCGGCGAGACCGCCTTCGGGGTCGTGCGCGAAGGTGGTCTCCGGCCATCCGGGCTCGCGTGGCTCGACGACGTCGGCAGAGACGCGGATGATCTCGGTGCTCTCCAAGCCGCAGTGCTCGTCGCCGGAGAAGCTCGTCACGAGGTCGGTGTCCTCGCCGTCGACATCGACCCAGTCCTCCTCGGCGACCGACAACGACGGAGCGTCGCTGGCGTCGTGGCCGTCCTGGCCGTCCTGGCCTGGGGCGGCACAGCCGACGAGCAGCAGCACCGCCGACGCGCACCCCGCCATCACCCTGTTGCGCATGAAGCATCCCCTGGGGCTGCACCGGCTGCGGCTGGCACCTGGGGCCTACAGTCTAGGAATCGGCGCTCGTCGCTCGCAGGGCGGGCCCAGCCGGGCGGCACCGGCAGGGGCGCTCGGGGGGATTCGGGTGGGGACGCTCCCACTCGAGAGTGTCGGCGGAGGGACTTGAACCCTCAAGGACCGCAAGGTCCACATGGCCCTCAACCATGCGCGTCTACCAATTCCGCCACGCCGACGGGGCCGCCGAGTATGCCACTTCCCCTGGGGCGCGCACCACTTCATCGCCGGGGCAGTACGCGGGTGGCGCTGCTAGCCTCAGCGGACCGATGAGGATCACGCGACGCAACCCCGACGAGACCCATGAGGTCGCAGGCCCGGCGACCGTCGCCGATGTGCTCGGCCAGCTCGGCGTCAACCCCGAGACGGTGCTCGTCATCGCCGACGGCGAGCTCGTGACCAAGGGCCACCTCCTGGCCGACGACGCCGAGGTCGAGATCCGCTCGGTGATCTCCGGCGGCGCCCGGGCGCTGCGCTGTCACGCCTGCGGCGCCGACGCGATCATCGAGGTCGCCCGCCACCGCGCGGCCTACTGCGCCGCGCACTTCGTCGACCACGTCCGCAACCAGGTGCGCTCGGCGATCGACCGCCACGGGATGCTCTCCTACGACGACCGCATCCTCGTGGCCGTCAGCGGCGGCAAGGACTCCCTCGCGCTGTGGGACGTCCTGCTCGACATGGGCTACCACGTCGACGGCCTCTACCTCGGCCTCGGCATCGGCGGGTACTCGAGCCGCTCGGAGGAGGTCGTCCGCCGCTTCGCCGAGGCCCGCGGGGCGCACCTGCACACCGTCGACCTCGCCACCGAGTACGGCTACGACATCCCCGACGCCACCCGGCTGCGCAACCGCACCGCCTGCGGGGTCTGCGGGCTGTCGAAGCGCTACGTCTTCAACCGCGTGGCCCTCGACGGCGGCTACGACGCGATGGCCACCGGCCACAACCTCGACGACGAGGCCGCGACGCTGCTCGGCAACGTCCTCCACTGGAAGGAGTCGATGCTCGCGCGGCAGTCCCCGGCGCTGCCCGCCGAGGGCGGGCTGGCCAAGAAGGTCAAGCCGCTCTACCGCCTCGGTGAGCGCGAGATGGCCGCCTACTGCGTCATCCGCGGCCTCGACTACGTCGTCGAGGAGTGCCCGCTGGTCGGCGGCAACACCGTGCTGCGCTACAAGGAGGCCCTCAATGGCCTCGAGGAGCACGCGCCCGGCACGAAGGCGGCGTTCCTCTTCGGCTACCTCGACCGCGTCCGCGACGACCGCTTCGGCGACGCCGACGAGGGCGGTGGCGAGGGCATGCGCGCCTGCACCTCCTGTGGGATGCACACGGCCACGCCGCGGGCCTACCAGAGTGACGAGGAGGTGCGCTGCGCGTTCTGCCGCGCGCAGGGACGCATCCTCGAGGTCGTCGAGCGGCGCTCGGCGTGACCGAGGCCGCGCCGACGGCGCCGCGCCCGCCGGGGCATCCCGACCCGCTCGCCGACGGCGAGCGTGTCCTGTTCATCGACCGCAAGGGGCGGCGCTACCTCACGACGCTGCGCGCCGGGCAGGAGTACCACTACCACGGTGGCGCGGTGGCCTACGACGACATCATCGGCCGGGCCGAGGGCTCGAGGGTCCGCAGCGCCAAGGGCACGAGCCTGCTCGTGCTGCGCCCCACGGCCAGCGACTGGACGCTCAAGGG
>JAWOAS010000140.1:0-6324 GCA_046498405.1 Egibacteraceae bacterium | reverse complement strand
TCGCCGGCGAGCTCGGCCCAGCGCTCCGGCAGGTCG
The DNA here is from genome assembly GCA_046498405.1 of Egibacteraceae bacterium. Taxonomy (GTDB): domain Bacteria; phylum Actinomycetota; class Nitriliruptoria; order Euzebyales; family Egibacteraceae; genus T1Sed10-49. The sequence goes on along the minus strand of JAWOAS010000140.1, from coordinate 6,288 downwards.
GTGCCGGCCAGTGGGGCGGCGATCGCCTCGATCGAGGAGGGGTCGAGCGCCTCGACGTAGGACAGGGCGCGGGCGGTGGCCTCGTCGACGCGGTCGAGCAGGAGCACGACGTGGTGGCCGTCGAGCCTGTCCTGCCCGCCGGCGGCCGGTCCGCCGAGGCGCTGGGCCACCTCGGCGTAGTGCGCGCGCAGCCGCGGCATCGCCACGGCCAGCGCGACGACGGCCACGACGAGGACCCAGCCGCCCTCGACGAGGGTGCGGCCCAGCGCCAGCAGCGCGATGCCGCGGCTGCGGGCGCACTACGCCGAGGTCGCCCACCGCCTTGGCGGGCCGGTCGCCGACGGACCGGGCAGGCTCGACGGCCACCACGTCGTGCTCCTACTCGACCGCATCGACGAGGCCACCGCCCGCGCACTGTCCTACGTCGAGGCGCTCAACCCCTCCTCGATCGAGGCGATCGCCGCGCCGCTGCCCGGCACCGACCTACGGGAGCGCTGGGCCGAGCTCGCCGGCGACCTGCCCCTCGAGGTCCACGAGCGGGTGGGCTCGCGCGCCGATGCGCGGGCGATGCGCGAGGCCCTCGCCGCACGCCGCCAGCGCCACGGCCCGCAGGCCACGGTCACCGCGGTGCTGCCCGAGACGCTGTCGCGCTCGTGGGTCGACCAGCTCGCCCGCCACCGCCTCGCGTTGCGCCTCAAGGCCGGCGAGCTCGCCGCCGACGGCATCGTCGTCACCGACCTCACCTCCCCCGAGGGCGGGCCCGGGCCCTACACCCTCGAGGACCCCCGCGCGCACCACGTCCTCGTCCTGCTCTCGGGCGTGCACCGCGGCACCGACGCGGCGATGGCCTACGCCTCGGCCCTCGGGGCCACGACGGTGCGCGGCCTCGTGCTCGACGTCGACCCGCCGGCGACCGCGCGCGTGCGCGGGCAGTGGGAGGCCGCCGGCTACCGCGCCCCGCTCGAGCTCGTCTCCTCGCCGGCGGGGCAGCTGTCGACGAGCCTGCGCGCCTACGTCCGTGAGTTCGCCCCCGACGGGCGCGCGACGTTCGTGACCTGCGTCATCCCCGAGCTCGTCGTCGCCCGGCGCCACCGCCTGCTGCACAACCAGCTCGGGCGCCTCGTCCAGGCCGCGCTGCTCTTCGACCGCGGCGTCGTCACCACGACGGTGCCGACGACCCTGCTCCCGGCCGGGCCGGAGCCGGAGCCACCGCGAGGGTGACGACGAGCACGCGCGCGGCGCCGGCACGCCGCAGCGCCAGCCCGGCGGCGTGGGCGGTCGCGCCGGTCGTGCGCACGTCGTCGACGACGACGACCCGGCTCGGGGCCGGCCCGCGCGCGGCGAAGGCGCCGCGGGGTCCGGCCCGGCGCCCCGCCGCGTCGAGGCTCGTCTGGTCGGGGCCGGCACGCACCCGCTCGAGCAGCGCGACCGCGCCGGGGCCGGCGAGGCGGCGGGGCACCTCGACACCGCGCCGCCGCCGCGCCGCGCGCGTCGAGGGCACCCACGTCACCGGCCACGGCGCCGCCGACGGCGGCGGCAGGCCGAGCTCGAACCACAGCAGGCGGCCGAGGGCCCCCGCCGCGCCGTGGCGCCCGCGGAGCTTGACCGCGAGCACGGCGTCGCGCACGACCCCGTCGTAGGCGTAGGCGCCGGCAGCGGCGATCCCGTCGCCGAGGTCGGCCACGCCGCGGTCGGGCAGGGCGAGGTCGGGCAGCTCCTCGGCGCAGCCGGCGCACAGCCCCCCGTCGGTGGGCGCGTCGCAGGCCGCGCAGGTCGGCGGCAGGAGGAGGTCGAGCACGGCGCGTGCGGGGCTCATCGCCGCACGGTAGCCCGGGCCAGGGCCGCACCGCGCCGCCCCCCGCGCCCGGCCTGTGGACGGCGGCGCCCGCAATGGCCCGACGACGGCGGATGGATGCCGGGGGACGAGCGGTTCCCTAGGATCGTGCCCGACCTCCGGCAGGCGCGCCGGGGCCACGGGAGGGGCAATGGGCGACATCCGACTCGTCGAGGCCGAGACCGACCGGCTCGTGGCGTGGGCCGCCGCGGCGCTGACCGCGCCCGGCAGCACCTTCGAGCGGCGTCGCGCGGTGGCCCGACGCCTCGGCGCGCACGTCAACGCCGAGACCGGCCTCGCGGAGTTCGGCTTCTGGGCCCCGGAGCTGTCGATCCGCAACGTCCCACCGACCGACGTCGAGCTCGAGGTCCTCACCCCCCTCGACGACGTCGACCTCACCCAGGCCCGCCAGAGCGTCGTCGTGCGCCGCGAGCGCGTGCCGCTGCGCAAGCAGGCCGACCGCGACTACTGGTGGGCCGTGGTCGACGGGCTCGTGGCCGGCACCCGCGAGCGGCTCGGCTCGCTCTACCACCTCGTCTACCGCAACCTCGACGGCAGCCAGCGCATCATCCGCGACCTCCTGCCGTACTCGCTGCCCTACGGCGCCTTCGCGCCCGCGGAGCTCTACGACCTCGACCGGCTCGACCGCGAGCGCGCCGACCGCGAGCACTTCGCGCGCGGAGCGCGCGCCGCCGACGGCGTCCTCGAGGTCGGCCCGCCCTCGAGCATCCTCGAGCTCCACATCCCCACGGCCACGAGCGGCGGCACCGTGGCCGACCTCGCCCGCGCCTTCGAGCGCCTCGGCGCCAAGGTCGCCGCCGGCGAGCCGCTGTCACCCGCCGAGCAGCTGCTGTCCGGCTACGACGCGATCCAGCCGCTGCCGGTCGACCCGACGATCGAGCTGCGCGAGGCCCCACCGGTCACCGAGGCCCTCGGCTTCCGCGTCGACGCGGGCTTCTTCCTCGTCACCGACATCGTCGACGAGCTCGCCGGCGAGGTCGGGGTGACGCTGCGCAAGCCCGACACCCAGAACTGGGGCTACGACAACGTCATCCTCGGCGCCTCGGCGACGAACCCCGCGCTGCTCGAGACGCTGCGCCCCGACGAGCTCGTCGACCTCGCCGCGGCCCTGCACACCTTCCCGACCGGGCCGATCTCGCTCATCTACGACGTCGTCTACGGCCATGCCGACAACCAGGCCACCGAGCTGCTCAACGGCCGCTTCTTCAAGGGCCCGAACATGTACGGCCAGGACCTCAACCATCAGGACCCCACGGTCCGGGCGATGCTCCTCGAGATGCAGCGCCGCAAGGTCAACACCGGCTGCGACGGGGTCCGCGTCGACGGCGCGCAGGACTTCAAGTTCTACGACCCGCGCACCGGCGAGGTCGGCTACGACGACGAGTACCTCGAGGAGATGAGCGGCGTCGTCCAGGAGGTCGCCGGGCAGCGCCGCCGGATGTGGATGATCTTCGAGGACGGCCGGCCCTGGCCCGAGCATGGCTGGGAGACCCGGTCGACCTACCGCGACGTCATCGAGCGCCAGCCCGAGGCCTTCCAGTGGGGCCCGCTCATCTTCGCCCACAACACCCCGATGCTCGAGGGCTTCTGGCGCGAGAAGTGGTGGCGGGTCGAGGAGATCGCCCGCCACGGCGACCGCTGGATCTCGGGCTGCGGCAACCACGACACGCTGCGCCGCGGCAACCAGGTCGACCCCACCGAGGGCGTCAACCGCCGGCTCGGGCAGACGCTGCCCGAGATCCACCACGCCGCCTACGACAACCCCGCGGTCACCCTCCTCGTCTACGGCTTCCTGCCGGGGGTGCCGATGGACTTCCTCAACGCCACCGCCCGCGCGCCGTGGGGCTTCGTGCGCAACACCGACGACCGCTACGGCGTGAAGGTCGCCGTCGAGGAGCTCGGCTTCCTCGACTGGCAGGTCGACGAGGCGACCTTCGCCGAGCCGGAGGTCTTCGCCCGCACCAAGCGCCACGGCTTCACCTCCCTCGCGGGCCTGCGGGCCTTCATGGCCGAGGCCGCCGAGGTCGGCACGGCGCTCGACCACCACCTCGACGGCATGGCCGCGGCGCTGTCGCCGCGCCTGCCGGGGCTGACCGGCCGGAGCCTCGTCCTGCTGGCGCGGGACTTCCTCGAGGACTGCCATGACCTCTGCAACGTCGGGCGGGCCACGGGCGCGCTCGACGCCGGGATCGTCGCCTTCGACCTCGCCTGCCGACGGCTGCGCGCCGAGCGCCGCTGGCTCGCGGGCAACCTCGGCGAGGGCGACACCCTCTCGCTGGCCCCCTCCGGGCCGGCGCTGGCCTGGGGCACGCGCAGCGCACCCGACCGCGCCGATGAGGTCGGGCTCGTGGCCAACCTCGAGGGCGACGACGTCACCGCCGAGGTCGCCACCCTCCTCGGCCAGGGCTGGCAGCCGCTGCTGGCCACCCCCGGCCTGCCCGACGAGGGGTTGCGGGACGCCTCGCCGACGCTCACCCTGCCCGACGGCGCCGGGGTACTCCTGACCCGGACGGGACGGTCCGCCTGATGCTCACCGAGTCCATCGCCGCGCTGCGCGCCGGCGACCTCACCGACCCCCACGCCCTGCTCGGCCTCGTCGAGGCCGACGGGCAGCCGGTCGCCCGGTGCTGGCGCCCCGGTGCGGCGACCGCGAGCGTCGTCCTGCCCGACGGCGCGCTCGTCGAGGCCACCTGCCTCGACGCCGCCGGGCTCTTCGCCGCGACGCTGCCGGCGCGGCCCTCCCCCGGCGGCTACCGCTGGCGGGTGGCCTACCCCGGCGGGCCGACCGTCGACCTCGTCGACCCCTACGCCTTCGACGGGCCCCTCGCGCCCTTCGACGTCCACCTCGACGACGGCGCGCGGCCGTGGCAGCGCTACGGCGCGCGCCCGACGACCCTCGACGGGATCGACGGGGTCGCCTTCGCGGTGTGGGCGCCGGCGGCCCGGGCCGTGCGCGTCGTGGGGACCTTCAACGACTGGGACGGGCGGCTGCACCCAATGCGCCACGACCCCGCCAGCGGGGTCTGGGAGGTCTTCGTGCCCGACGTCGCCGACGGCGCGCGCTACAAGTACGAGCTCGTCACCGCCGACGGCGAGCTCGCCACCCGCGCCGACCCGTGGGCGCTGGCCGCCGACGCCCCTCCCGGCAACGCCAGCCGGGTGCACCGCACGACGTTCGCCTGGCGCGACCACACCTGGCAGCGCCGCCGCGGCGCCCACGCCCCCGCCGCCGCGCCCTTGAGCGTCTACGAGGTCCACCTGCCGTCGTGGTCGCGGCAGGCCGACGGCACCCTGCCCGACTACCGCGCGCTCGCCGAGCCGCTGGCCGACCACCTCGAGGCGATCGGCGCGAGCCACGTCGAGTTCCTCCCGCTGGCCGAGCACCCCCTCGACGGCTCCTGGGGCTACCAGGTCACCGGCTACTTCGCCCCGACCGCGCGCCTCGGCGACCCCGACGGGCTGCGCGCGCTCATCGACGCCCTCCACCGCCGCGGCTTCGGCGTCATCCTCGACTGGGTGCCGGCGCACTTCCCGCGCGACGCCTGGGCGCTCGCGCGCTTCGACGGCACGCCCTGCTACGAGTCGGCCGACCCCGACCACGGCGAGATCCCCGCCTGGGGCACGCTCGTCTTCGACTTCGCCAAGCCCGAGGTGCGCGAGTTCCTGCTGTCGAGCGCGCGCTTCTGGATCGGTGAGCTCCACGCCGACGGGCTGCGGGTCGACGCGGTGGCCTCGATGCTCTACCTCGACCGGCAGGGCGGGCAGTCGGGATCGGGCGAGGACCCCCACGCCGCGGCGTGGCTGCGCGAGCTCACCGAGACGCTGCACGCGGAGTTCCCCGGGGTCTTCCTCGTCGCCGAGGAGTCGACGAGCTGGACGGGGGTGACGAGCCCCGTCGACGAGGGCGGCCTCGGCTTCGACCTGAAATGGAACATGGGCTGGTCATACGACACCCTCGCCTACGTCGGCACACCGCCCGACCAGCGCCCCGCGGTCCACGCCAACCTCACCTTCGGCATCCTCTACGCCTTCGAGGAGGCCTTCGTCCTCGCGCTGTCCCACGACGACGCCGCGCCCGATCGCGGCAGCCTGCTCTCGCAGATGGCGGGGCAGGGCGCCGAGGCGCTGGCGACGCTGCGCGCGCTCTACGGCTGGATGTGGGCCCATCCCGGCAAGCCGCTGCTCTTCCAGGGCGGCGAGCTCGCGCAGGCCCGCGCCTGGGACCCCACCGGCTCGGTGGACTGGGCGCTGGCCGACGAGCCCGCCCACGCCGGCGTGCTCGCCCTCGTGAGCGACCTCAACGCCGCCTACCACGAGCGGCCGGCCCTGTGGCAGCGCGACGCGCGCCACGACGGCTTCCGCTGGCTCGACCCCGACAGCGCCGAGGCCTCGGTGCTGTCGTTCATCCGCTGGGCCGACGAGGCCCACCCGCT
>JAWOAS010000137.1:0-17389 GCA_046498405.1 Egibacteraceae bacterium | reverse complement strand
CTGCTCGCCGTCGACGGGGTGGCGCGCAACGGCCACGCGAGCGCCCGGCTGCCCCACAACCTCCACATCGCCGTCGACGGCGTCGACGGCGAGGCGCTGCTGCTCGCCCTCGATGCCGCCGGCGTCGCGGTGTCGACCGGCTCGGCCTGCCAGTCCGGTGCCGCCGAGCCGAGCCACGTCCTCGCCGCGGTCGGCGCCCCCCTCGACGGCGTCGGCCACGTGCGCCTGACCGTCGGGCGCACGACGACGGCCGAGGAGGTCGACACCGCCGCCACGGCCTTCGAGGAGGCCGTGGCGGGGCTGCGCGCCGGGGGCGGGGGCTTCTGGTAGCGCCGGCTCGCGCCCACCGGCTGGCCCACCGGCTGGCCGACGGGCTGGCCGGCCGGGAGGTTGGGCGCGCCCGACGGTGGCAACGCTGGCGCCCATGACGATGATCACGGGGCTTGCCGGCGTCTACGACGCCGACGGCGGGCTGCGTGGCGAGGCGGCCTACGTCCTCGGTCACCTCCTCGGGCGACGCGAGTGCGCGCTGTGCGACCTCACCCACGGGCCGCTGCGCCGCAAGGCCGAGTGGGACGCGATGACCGCCGCCCTGCCGGTGCCCTTCACCCTCGCCCACCGCAACGAGGTCGCCCCGGCCCTCGGCGCGCTCGTCGCCGGCGCGCTGCCCTGCGTCGTCGCCGAGACGGCCGACACCCCGCGCATCGTCGTCGACGCGGCGTCGCTGGCCGCCTGCGGCGGCGAGGTCGAGGCCTTCGCCGAGACGCTCGAGGCCGCGGTCGCCGGGGCCGGGCTCCTCTGGCCGGGACCGCGGGTGCGCTGAGCCCGCTGGGCTAGCGTGGCGGGCATGCGCGTCCTCGTCGCGATGTCCGGTGGCGTCGATTCGTCGATGGCCGCCGCGCTGCTCGACGACGCCGGTCACGACGTCACCGGCGTCCACCTCAAGCTCGCCGACACTCCCTCGGGGCTGCCGGGCAAGGGCTGCTGCACGCTCGACGACGCGCGCGACGCCGCCCGGGTCGCCGACCACCTCGGCGTGCCTTTCTACACCTGGAACCTCAGCGAGGCCTTCCGCGAGCGCGTCGTCGACGACTTCGTCGCCTCCTACGCCGCCGGGCGCACCCCCAACCCCTGCATCCGCTGCAACGAGCGCGTGAAGTACCGGGCCCTGCTCGCCCGCGCCCGGGCGATGGGCTTCGACGCCCTGGCCACCGGCCACCACGTCCGGCTGCGCCACGAGGGCGGCCGCCTGCGGCTGCGTCGCGCCGCCGACCGGGGCAAGGACCAGACCTACGTGCTGTCGATGGCCAGCCAGGACGAGCTCGCCCACACCCTCTGGCCCGCCGGCGAGCACCGCAAGGCCGACCTGCGGGCGATGGCCGCCGAGCGGGGCCTGCTCACCGCCGACAAGCCCGACAGCCACGACGTCTGCTTCATTCCCTCGGGCGATCTCGCGGGCTTCCTCGAGAGCCGTCTCGGCCAGCGCCCCGGGGTCGTCGTCGACGACGACGGGACGGTCCTCGCCGAGCATCGCGGCGCCTACCGCTTCACCATCGGCCAGCGTCGCGGGCTCGGCCTCGCCGGCCAGCCCGCGCCGCGCTACGTCACCGCGATCGACGGGGCGACGGTCCGCGTCGGCCCCCGCGAGGCGCTCGCCGTGGCCGAGCTCACCGCCGAGGACGCCCACTGGATCGCGGGGTATCCGCCGACCGAGGCGAGCCTTGCCACCGGGGCCCTCAGCGCGCAGGTGCGCTACCGCGGGGAGCCGGTGCCCGCGGTGCTCGACGATCTCGGCGGCGGCCGGGTGCGGGTGGGCTTCCCCGAGGCCCGCCCCGAGGGCGTGGCCGCGGGCCAGGCCGTCGTGCTCTACGACGGCGACGAGTGCCTCGGCGGCGCGACGATCACCGCCTGAGGGGCGGAGCGCGCTGGGCGTGCGGTGGGCGCGCTGTGCCTGGGCGGCCGCGGGGCACCGGCGGGGCCGGCGGCCCGCTAGTTGCCCTCGACGAGGGCTGTGGCCAACGCGGCGTCGGGCGCGACGGCGAAGCGCACCTCGGCGGGCCCGCAGGCCACGGCGAAGGCGCCGTCGGCGGTCTCGACGACGGCGTCGTCTCCGTCGGAGGTCGCGTCGTCGGAGGCGTCCGGCCCGTCGTCGCCGTTGGAGGTCGCGTCGTCGCCGTCGTCCGGCCCGTCGTCGCCGGCGTCGGCCCCACCGACGCCGGCGCGGTAGGCCCCGGGCAGCGCCTCGCAGACCCGCTCGGCGGCACCGTCGTCGGTGAAGGTCACCCGGGCGGCGAGCGCGTGCTGCCCCTCGCGGGTCCACGACGCGAGCGGCCCGCCGCTCCAGGACCGCGCGGCCGGGGCCAGCGCGGTGACGTCGCCCCGCACGAGGAGCATCTGGAGGTCGAAGGCGCCGAAGCCCTGGCTGATGCCCTCCTCCCAGTCGGCTCCCGGGGAGGTCTCGACGGCGACGTCGACGGGCTCGAAGCCGTCGAGGTAGCGCTCCGGCTCGAGGATTTCCGCGGTCGTCGTCGGCGGGTCGGCCAGCGCCTCGTCGATCGCGCCGACGCCGCCCTCGGCCACGAGCGCCTCGACGAAGTCCGCCCCGGCGGTGTAGGGGAAGAGCAGCTGGTCGCGCAGGTAGGGCGGCAGCGCCTCGAGGGCCTGCTGGCCCTCGGCCAGGGCCTCGGCGTCGCCGCCGCTGAGGTAGGCCGCGCGCTCCTCGGGGTCCTGGTGCGCCCGCGACCAGCGCTCCTGGGTCCACACCGCGTCGCCCTCGACGACGGCGTTGAAGGCGAGGAAGGCGTCGGGGTCGCCCCCGACGGCGAGGTCGAGCAGGCTGTCGAGCCCCACGGTGCGGTCCTGCAGCGCGTGGGTGACCTCGTGCGCGGCGGTGACCTCACCGAGGGCGTCGAGCCCCTCGTCCCGGCCGGGCAGGTAGATGGCCTCCTCCTCGGGGACGTAGACGCCCCCGACGACGCCGCCCTCGACCGCCTCGGCGCTGAGCGCGTCGAGGTCGACGCCCTCCTCGAGGTGGCCCAGCGCGACGAGGACGGCCTCGGCGGCCTCCTGCTCGGCGCTGGCGACCTGCCCGGTGCGCGCCTGCCCGAGCTCGAGGACGCGCGCGGAGAACGCCTCGGGGTCGAGCACCTCGGCGTCGACGTCGGTGTCGACGTCGAGCTCGCGCACCTCGGCGACCTCGCCGGCGATCGTGTCGAGGCGGGTGTCGAGGTCGACCTCCTCCTCGTCGGACTCGCACGCGCCGAGGGCGAGGACGGCGAGCAGGGTCGCGAGGAGGGCTGGCGCAGCCGGGCGGCGGGGGCTCATGGCCTGCACGATAGCGGCCGCGGGCGCGGGGGCGTGAGGGCTACGTGTCGGTCCTCGCCGGCCGCCAGTTCATAGCGGCCGCAGGCGCGGGGGCGAGAGCGTTGTGGAGGCGTGAGGTTGCGCCGGGGCGGCGCTGGCGCAGACTTCGGGCATGGCCGACCCCTCCCCGCGGCAGCGCGCCGCCGAGCTCGCCGCCGAGATCGAGCGGCACCGCTACCGCTACTACGTCCTCGGCGACCCCGAGATCAGCGACGCCGCGTTCGACTCCCTCGTCGCCGAGCTCGAGGACCTCGAGGCCGCCCACCCCGAGCTCGCCCATCCCGGCTCGCCGACCCAGCGCGTCGGCGCGCCCCCGGATCCGTCCTTCACCCCGGTCGCGCACCGCGTGCCGATGCTCTCGCTTGACAACGCCTTCGAGCCCGCCGAGCTCTGGGCCTGGGCCGAGCGCGTCGAGCGGGGCCTCGAGGGCGCCACGCCGCGCTACACCTGCGAGCTCAAGGTCGACGGGGTCGCCATCGGGCTGTCCTACGTCGGTGGGTGGCTCGAGCGGGCGGTGACCCGCGGCGACGGCGTCACCGGGGAGGACATCACCGCCAACGCCCGGACGATCGACTCTGTCCCCGAGGTCCTCGACCTCGACGACCCGCCGGCGCTGCTCGAGGTGCGCGGCGAGGTGTACTACCCCGTGGCGGCGTTCGAGGCGATGAACGCCGCGCGCGAGGAGGACGGCCTCGCCCGCTTCGCCAATCCCCGTAACGCCGCCTCGGGCGCGCTGCGGCAGAAGGACCCGCGCATCACCGCCGAGCGACCGCTGTCGATGGTGTGCCACGGCATGGGCGCCGTCGAGGGGCTCGAGGTCGGCGGCCACGCGGCGTTGCTCGACCTGCTCGCCGAGGCGGGCCTGCCCGTGGCCGAGGAGACCCGCACCGTCGAGGGCATCGACGAGGTCGAGCGCTTCGTCGAGCACTGGGGGTCCCACCGCCACGACCCGCCCTACGAGATCGACGGCGTCGTCGTCAAGGTCGACGACCACGCCCACCAGCGCCGCCTCGGGTCGACCTCGCGGGCGCCGCGCTGGGCGATCGCCTTCAAGTACCCCCCCGAGGAGCGCGAGACGCTCCTGCTCGACATCGAGGTCAACGTCGGGCGCACCGGCAAGGTCACGCCGTTCGCGCGCCTCGAGCCCGTCCTCGTCGCCGGCTCGACGATCTCGACGGCCACGCTGCACAACGAGGACCAGGCCGCCCTCAAGGACGTCCGGCCGGGTGACACCGTCATCGTGCGCAAGGCCGGCGACGTCATCCCCGAGGTCGTGGGCTACGTCGCGGCCAAGCGCCCGGCCGAGGTCGCCGAGGCCGGACCCTGGCGCATGCCGACGACGTGCCCGTTCTGCGGCTCGGAGATCGTGCGCCTCGAGGGCGAGGCCGCGAGCTACTGCGCGAACATCGACTGCCCCAACCGCCTGCTCGAGTCGCTGGCCCACGTCGCGAGCCGCGGCGCCCTCGACATCGAGGGGCTCGGCTACGAGACCGCCAGGCTCCTCCTCGACGAGGGGCTCGTGGCCGACGTCGTCGGGCTCTTCCACCTCGACCGCGACGCGCTGCTCGCCCTCGAGGGCTTCGGCGAGCGCCGCGTCGACAACCTCCTCGCCGCGATCGAGGAGGCCAAGACCCAGCCGCTCGAGCGCCTGCTCGTCGCGCTCGGCATCCGCCACGTCGGGGGGACCGTCGCCCGCCTGCTCGCCCGGCACTTCGGCACCCTCGAGGCGCTGCAGGCCGCCGACGCCGAGGAGATCGCCGCGGTCGACGGCGTCGGGCCGGTCATCGCCCAGGCGGTGCGGGCGTTCTTCGACACCCCCCGCAACGCCGAGATCGTCGACGGCCTCGTCGCCGCCGGGCTGCGTACCGACACCGACGCCGTCGAGCGCAGCGACCTCCTCGAGGGCTGGACCGTCGTACTGACCGGCGGGCTCGAGCGCTTCACCCGTGACGAGGCCAAGCAGGCGGTGCTCGACCGCGGCGGCAAGGTGACCTCGAGCGTCTCGGGGCGCACCTCCGTCGTCGTCGTCGGCGCCGACCCCGGAGCCAAGGCCGACCGCGCCGCCGAGCTCGGCGTGCCCACCGTCGACGAGGACGGCTTCGCGTCCCTGCTGGCCTCCGGCACGCTGCCGGCGGAGGCCACCGAGGGCAACGGGGCCCCCTCGTGAGCCCGGGAGCCGGCCGGCGGGCCGGCCTCGCGCTCCTCGCCGCGCTCGTCCTCGCGCTGCTCGCCGGCTGCGAGGCCGACCCCGAGCCGAGCGACGCCGAGCGCGACGCGACCGCGGGTGGCGAGCGTGAGGAGTCGCCGGGCGCCTCGACCCCCGCGCCGACCGGTGACCCCGACGCCGCGCGCGACCCCGCCGACGCCGGGGACGCCGGCGCGGGGGACGCCGGCGCGGGGGACGCCGATGGCGAGCCCGCCGATGGCGAGGCCGGCGAGCCCGCGCCGGCGCGCTACGAGCCCGGCGTGCCCCTGCAGGCCCGCAGCGCCCCGCTCGCGGTATGGACCGGCGAGGAGGTCCTCGTCGTCGGCGGCGTCGACATCCGCGACGAGCGCCGCCGCGACGGGGCGGCCTACCGTCCCGGGCGCGGCTGGCGCGCACTGGCCCTCGCGCCGAGGCCGCTCAGCGGCGCCTACGCCGCGGCGTGGACCGGCCAGGCCCTGCTCGTCGTCGAGCCGAGCGCGCCCGCGGTGCTGCGCTACGACCCCGACCTCGACGCCTGGCAGGAGCGCGAGGCCGGCGAGCCGGCGCGGCGACTCGGCGCGGTCGCCGGCTGGAGTGGCACCGAGCTCCTCCTGGCCGGGGGCACCCACGCCGACGACGAGGCAGCGGAGGGCTCGGCGGCGCTCGACGACGCGTGGGCCTACGACCCCGCCACCGACCGCTGGCGCGAGCTCGACCCCCTGCCCTCGGGTCCGCGGCCCGGGGCCGTCGGCGGCTGGACCGACGCCGGCCTCGTCGTGGCCGGCGGCCGCGACGAGGCCTTCGAGCCGGTCGGTGACACCGCGCGCTACGACCCCGACGAGCGCGCCTGGGAGGTCCTCGACGACGTGCCCGACACCGCCTCGCTCGGCGGCGAGGCCGTGTGGACCGGCGACGAGCTCGTCGCGGTCGGCGGGGCGGGCGGTGCCGCCCTCGACCCCGCCGCGGGCGCGTGGCGCGCGCTGGCCGAGCGCGGCGAGCCCGCGGCGGCCGGCGAGCAGCTCGCCTGGACCGGCGAGGAGGTCCTCGTCGTCGGCGGGCTCTCGCTCACCGTCGACGAGGAGGGGCTGAGGCCGCGGGCGCGCGAGTCGGTGGCCGCCTACGACCCCGACGCCGACGCGTGGTCGTCGTGGCCCACCGCGCCGCTCGAGGCCCGCCAGGGCGCGGCGGTGGCGTGGACCGACGAGGGGCTGCTCGTCTGGGGCGGCGACGACGGGCGCTTCGACGACCTCACGCGCTACGACGACGGGGGGCTGCTCGACGGCCCTGAGGGCGACTGGCGGCGCCTCGAGCCCTGAGGCGCCGGCGTTGGCGGCCCGGTGGCCCCCCGCGGTAGCGTCGGTCCCCCCAGCCGCCCCAAGGAGGTCCGATGTCGCTGTCCGACGAGCAGGTGCGCCACGTCGCCCGGCTCGCGCGCATCGCCCTGAGCGACGAGGAGGTCGCCGGGCTTTCCAGCCAGCTCTCCGACATCCTCGCCTACGCCGAGCAGGTCGGCGAGGTCGCCGCCGGTGACGTCGCCCCGACGAGCCATCCCTATCCGCTCGCGGGCGTCGCGCGCGCCGACGTCCCCGGGCCGTCGCTCGGCCAGGACGAGGCGCTCGCCAACGCCCCCGCCGCCGAGGACGGGCGCTTCCGCGTGCCGCGCATCGTGGGGGAGGAGGCCTAGATGCCCGACGACCCCACCCGGGCCGACGCCGCGACGCTGCGCGCGGCGATGGAGGCCGGCGAGACGACCGCGGTGGCGGTGGCCGAGGCCCACCTCGCGCGCATCAGGGCCACCGACGGCGCGCTCGGGGCGTTCCTGCGCACCCTCGACGACGACGCGCTCGCCCACGCCGCCGACGTCGACCGCCGCCGGGCCGACGGCGAGCCTGTCGGGGCGCTGGGCGGCCTGCCCGTCGCGCTCAAGGACATCCTCTGCACCCGCGGGGTGGCCACGACCTGTGGCTCGCGCATGCTCGAGGGCTACCGCCCGCCCTACGACGCCACCGTCGTCGAGCGTCTCGCCGCGGCCGACGCCGTCGTCCTCGGCAAGACGAACATGGACGAGTTCGCGATGGGCTCCTCGACGGAGAACTCCGCCTTCGGGGTGACGCGCAACCCCTTCGACCTCGCGCGCGTGCCGGGCGGCTCCTCGGGTGGCTCGGCCGCCGCGGTCGGCGGACGGCTGGCCCCGCTCGGCATTGGCACCGACACCGGTGGCTCGATCCGCCAGCCCGCGGCGTTCTGCGGCATCGTCGGCGTCAAGCCGACCTACGGCCTCGTCTCGCGCTTCGGCCTCGTGGCCTTCGGCTCCTCCCTCGACCAGGTCGGGCCGATGGCGCGCAGCGTCGCCGACGCCGCGGCGCTCTACGAGGCCATCGCCGGGCACGACCCGCGCGATGCGACCTCGATCCCCGAGGCCCCGCCCGCGGCGAGCCCCGTGCTCGACCGTGGCGTCGCCGGGCTGCGCATCGGCGTGGTCTCGAGCTTCCTCGAGGGCGAGGGCGTCGAGCCGGGCGTGCGCGCCCGCTGCGCCGAGGCCATCGAGCGCCTCGCCGCGCTCGGCGCCGAGGTCGTCGACGTCGCCCTGCCCCACGCCGACAAGGCCCTGCCGGCCTACTACCTCATCGCGCCCTCCGAGGCCTCGTCGAACCTCTCGCGCTTCGACGGGGTGCGCTACGGCCTGCGCGTCGACGGGCCCACGACCGAGGAGATGATGGCCGCCACGCGGGCCGAGGGCTTCGGCCCGGAGGTCAAGCGGCGCATCATGATCGGCACGTACGCGCTGTCGGCGGGCTACTTCGACGCCTACTACCTCCAGGCGCAGAAGGTCCGCACGCTCGTGCAGGAGGACCTCGCCGCGGCCTACGCCACCTGCGACGCGCTCGTGAGCCCGGCCACGCCGTCGACGGCGTTCGGCATCGGCGAGAAGGTCGACGACCCCCTCGCGATGTACCTGAACGACGTCTTCGCCGTGCCCTCCAACCTCGCCGGCACCCCGGCGATGTCCCTTCCGGTCGGCGTCGACGAGGCCGGGCTGCCCGTCGGCCTGCAGGTCATGGCGCCCCATCTCGGCGAGCCGGTGATGTTCCAGGTCGCCGCGGCGCTCGAGGCCGACCTCGGGCTCGACCTCGCGCCGACCGCCCTCGAGGATGCAGCGGAGGAGCGAGCATGAGCAGCGCCTACGAGGCGGTCATCGGCCTCGAGGTCCACGTCGAGCTCGGCACGCGGACGAAGATGTTCTGCGGCTGCCCGACGGACTTCGGCGGCGAGCCGAACACGAAGACCTGCGCGGTGTGCACCGGCCAGCCCGGCTCGCTGCCGGTGCCCAACGCCGCGGCGATCGAGGCGGCGATCTCCCTCGGCCTCGCCCTGGCCTGCGACGTCGCGCCGCGCAGTCAGTTCCACCGCAAGAACTACTTCTATCCCGACATGCCGAAGAACTACCAGATCTCGCAGTACGACGTGCCGATCTGCGCCGACGGCCACCTCGACGTCGCCGTCGACGGCGCGACCCGGCGCATCGGCATCACCCGGGTGCACATGGAGGAGGACACCGGCAAGTCCCTCCACGTCGGCGGCACCGGCCGCATCGCCGGCGCCGACCACTCCCTCATCGACTACAACCGCGCGGGCATCCCCCTGCTCGAGATCGTCAGCGAGCCCGACGTGCGCAGCCCCGAGGAGGCCCGCGCCTACCTCGCCGAGCTGCGCGGCATCGTGCGCGCCCTCGGCATCAGCGACGCCAAGCTCGAGGAGGGCTCGATGCGCTGCGACGCCAACGTCTCGGTGCGCCGGGAGGGCGACGAGGTGTTCGGCACCCGCGTCGAGGTCAAGAACATGAACTCCCTGCGGTCGCTGCAGCGCGCGGTGGCCCACGAGATCGAGCGGCAGGGCGCGCGGCTCGACGCCGGCGAGACGGTGACCCAGGAGACCCGCCACTGGGACGAGGACGCCGGGCGCACCTCGACGCTGCGCGCCAAGGAGGAGGTCTTCGACTACCGCTACTTCCCCGACCCTGACCTCGTGCCGGTCACGCCCGAGCGCGCCGAGGTCGAGCGGCTCGCCGCGGCCCTGCCCGAGTTGCCGGCCCAGACGCGCGCGCGCCTGGCCGGCGGCCTCGGGCTCAGCGACGACGCCGCGGCCACGCTCGTCGACGCCGGGCTCGTCGGCGCGCTCGACGACGCCGTGGCCGCCGGCGCCGAGCCGACGGTGGCGGCGAAGTGGCTGGCCAACGAGGTGCTGTCGTGGTGCCGCGAGGCCGACGTCGACCCCGCCGCGGTGCCGCTGGCCGGTGACGCGCTCGCCGAGCTCGGCGACCTCGTCGAGGCCGGGACGCTGTCGACGAGGCTGGCCCGGGAGGTCCTCGTCGGCGTGCTCGAAGGGCAGGGCCGCCCCGGCGAGGTCGCCAAGGCCCGCGGCCTCGAGCAGGTCTCCGACGAGGGCGCGCTCGTCGCGCTCGTCGACGAGGCCATCGCCGCCGACCCGGCGGCAGCCGAGAAGGTGCGCGGCGGCAACGACAAGGCCATCGGCGCCCTCGTCGGCGCGGTGATGAAGGCGAGCCGCGGCCAGGCCAACCCCCAACGCGTCAACGAGCTCCTGCGTGAGCGCCTCGCGCCCTGACGCGGTGGGGCCGTGACACGCTGTCGAGTGAAGCGGCGCCGATGTGGGGACATCTCCGGCGCTACAGTGGCGGCCCGGTGGGGTCGCCGAGGTCGAGCCGAGGATCAGACGAGGTGCTCATGCGGGGCCCAACCGGTCGTGACGTCGACCTTGACCGCGTGGGGGTGCGCACGGTGAGCGACCCGCTCGCGTCCGTCGGCACCGCGGTCGACGAGACGCTCGAGGCCTTCCTCTCGGCGCGCATCGACGACCTCGTCGACCTCGACCCCGCGCTCGAGCCCGTCGGCCGCGAGATCGCCGGGCTCGTGGCCGCCGGCGGCAAGCGCCTGCGGCCGGCGTTCGTCTACTGGGGCTACCGCGCGACCGGCGCCGACCACGACGAGGGGGTCCTCGCGCCCGCCGGCGCGGTCGAGCTGCTGCACACCTTCGCGCTCATCCACGACGACATCATGGACCGCTCCGCGGAGCGTCGCGGCCGCCCGGCGGTGCACACCGCCCTGGCGGCCACCCACCGCGAGGAGGGCCTGGCCGGCGACGCCGACTGGTTCGGCGTCGGCGGCGGCATCCTCGCCGGCGACCTCGCCTTCGTCTGGGCCGACCAGCTCTTCGACGAGGCGGCGCTGCCCGCCGCCGCCCTCGACCGCGCCCGCTCAGTGTTCACCGCGCTGCGCGTCGAGGTCATGGCCGGGCAGTACCTCGACCTGCGCCTGGCCGGGCACCGCGAGGCCGGCGAGGAGGACTCCCGTCGCGTCGCGCTGCTGAAGTCGGGCCGCTACACCGTCACCCGCCCCCTCGAGCTCGGCGCGGCGCTCGGCGGCGGGGACGCCGGGACCCTCGCGGCGCTCGCGGCCTACGGCGACGCGCTCGGGCTGGCCTTCCAGCTGCGCGACGACGTCCTCGGGGTCTTCGGCGACCCCGAGGCCACCGGCAAGGGCGCGATCGAGGACCTCCGCGAGGGCAAGCGCACCGTCCTCATGCTGCGGGCGATGGCGCTGGCCGACGAAGCCGAGCGCGAGGTGCTCGCGCGCTCCCTCGGCGACCCCGAGCTCGACGAGTCGGGCGCCGACCGGGCGCGGCAGATCATCGTCGACTCCGGTGCCCTCAGCGCGGTCGAGGAGCTGCTGACCCGCCAGGAGGACGCCGCCCAGTCCGCCCTCGCCTCGCTGCCCGAGCCCGCGCGCTCGGCGCTGTCGGGGCTCGCCGAGCTCGCGGTGCGCCGCGCCGCGTGAGCCCCGGCCACCGTCCCCCGACTTCCGAAAGGCTGCCATGACCGCGTCCGTGACCACCGGGCGTCGCCGCCGCGCCGTCGTCGTCGGCGCCGGCTACGGCGGGCTCGCCGCCGCGATCCGGCTGCGCGCCGCCGGCCTCGACGTCACCGTCCTCGAGCGCGACGCGCGACCGGGGGGGCGCGCCGGGCGCATCGAGCGCGACGGCTTCGCCTTCGACACCGGCCCGAGCGTGCTCACGATGCCCCGGCTGCTCGCCGACCTCTTCGCCCTCGGGGGGGAGGACCTCGCCGACCACCTCGAGCTCATCCGCCTCGACCCCGCCTACCGGGCGACCTTCCACGACGGGTCGGTCCTGCGGGTGCGCGGCGACGTCGAGGCGATGCGCGAGGAGGTCGCCGAGGTCTGCGGCCCCGACGAGGCCGAGCGCTTCACGCGCCTGGCCGCGCGGCTGCGCGAGCTCTACCTCGCCGAGTACGACAGCTTCATCGACCAGAACTTCGACTCCCCGCTGGCGCTGGCCAAGCCCCAGGCCGCCGCCCGGCTCATCCGCCTCGGCGGGTTCCGCCGCGTCTACCCGCTCGTCGAGAGCTTCCTCACCGACTGGCGCCTCATCCGGATGTTCACCTTCCAGTCGATGTACGCGGGGATGAGCCCCTACGAGGCGCTCGGCATCTACGCGGTCATCGCCTACATGGACGCCATCGAGGGGGTCTACTCCGCCAAGGGCGGCGTCCACGCCGCGAGCGTGGCCCTCGCGGGCCTCGCCGAGCGCATGGGCGTCGACCTGCGGATGTCGACGCCGGTGGCCGAGATCGAGGTCGCCGGCGGTCGGGCGATCGCCGCGCGCACCGCCGACGGCGAGCGCGTGCCCTTCGACGTCGTCGTCCTCAACCCCGACCTGCCGGTGGCCTACCGCGACCTCCTGCCGCCCGAGGCGACGCCGCGGCGGGTCAAGCGCCTGACCTACTCGCCGTCCTGCGTCGTCGTCCACCTCGGGCTCGACCGCACGCTGCCCGACGCCGCGCACCACAACATCCACTTCGCGCGGGACTTCCAGGCCTCCTTCGACGACATCCTCGCCGGGCGCATGCAGCGCGACCCGTCGTGGTTCCTCACCGTGCCGACCCACTCCGACCCCGACCTCGCCCCGCCCGGCGGCGACGTCGGCTTCTGGCTGCTGCCGACCCCGAACCTCGAGGGCGACCCGATCGACTGGGACGCCCAGGCCCCCCGCGAGCTCGCGCGGGCCCAGGCCGAGCTCGAGGCCGCCGGCTACGGGCCGGTCGCCGAGGCCACCGTGGCCAGCGAGGTCGTCACCCCGGCCGACTGGGCCCGGCAGGGCATGGCCGCCGGCACGCCCTTCGCCGCGAGCCACCACTTCCGCCAGACCGGGCCGTTCCGCCCCGCCAACGTCGCCCCGAAGGTCCGCGGCGTCGTCTTCGCCGGCTCGAGCACGACGCCGGGCGTGGGCGTGCCGATGGTGCTCATCAGCGGCAAGCTCGCCGCCGAGCGCGCGCTCGCCCAGGTCGGCCAGGAGGCCATCGCCCCGTGAGGACCGAGACGCCGGCCACCGGGGCCGGCACGACGGCGGCCACGGCCGCGGGGGGCTACCGCCACCCCGACCCCTCGACCTCGCTCGTGGCCCGTGGCCTCGACGAGCTCGCCGGCCCCGACGGCGTCGTCGACCTCGCTGGCAGCTACGAGCTGTGCCGCCGCCTGCACGCCGCCCACGGGCGGACGTACTTCCTCGCCACCCGGCTGCTGCCGCCCGAGCGCCGCCGCCACGTCCACGCGCTCTACGGCTTCGCCCGCTACGCCGACGACCTCGTCGACCACATGGGCCTCGACTGGCCGCCCGAGCGCCGGCGCGCCGAGCTCGAGGCCTGGAGCGCGGCCTTCCTCGCCGACCTCGACGCCGGCCACAGCGCCGACCCCGTCCTCAAGGCCGTCATCGCCAGCGTCGGCGAGCTCGGCATCGCCCGCGACGACCTCGCGGCCTTCCTCGCCTCGATGGCCGCCGACCTCACCGTCACGCGCTACGAGACCTATGCCGACCTCGAGGCCTACATGTACGGCTCCGCGGCGGTCATCGGCTCGATGATGCTGCCGGTGCTCGGCTGCACCGACCCCACCGCGCGCCCCTACGCCCTCGAGCTCGGCGTGGCCTTCCAGCTCACGAACTTCCTGCGCGACGTCGCCGAGGACTGGGACCGCGGCCGTCTCTACCTGCCCCTCGAGGACCTCGCGCGCTTCGGGGTCGAGGAGGCCGACCTGCACCGCCGCCAGGTGACCCCGGGGCTGCGGCGCCTGCTCGCCTTCGAGGCCGCCCGCACCCGCGAGCACTACGCCGCCGCCGAGGACGGCCTCGGCGCCCTCCCGCCACGCAGCCGCGCGGCGATCCGCGTGGCCCACCGTCTCTACGGCGCGATCCTCGACGAGCTCGAGGCCATCGACTTCGAGGTCTTCCGCGTGCGGGCCTCGGTCTCGGGGCCGCGCAAGGCCGGCCTCGCCCTCGCGACGCTCGCGCGTCCGCGCGCCTGGGGTGGCCACACCTCGGCGGGGCGGGCCTGAGGCCTCGCGCGAGCGGGTAGGGTGGTCGCGGCTGAGAGCACAGATGTGACGTCGCGACGAGAGGCTCACGGATGCACACCAACGGCAACGGACGGTCCCCCCACCCTGGGGCGACCGCACCGCAGGAGGCCACGATGCCGGCAACGGGCGTGGCGACCGACACCATCGAGGCCGTCGACCTCAGCGCGCGGACCCCGACGCTGCTGCGGCACACCCTCGAGATGCCCACCGAGCGGGCCTTCGACGTCATCGACGTCACCGACGCGTGCCACGCGCTGCTCGCGGCCAGTGGCGTGCGCGACGGCCACCTCTCGGTGTTCACCCCGCACACGACCTGCGCGGTCAAGATCAACGAGAAGGAGACGTGCTTCCTCGAGGATCTCCAGCTGTTCATGGACGCCCTCGTGCCGCCGGACGCCTACTACCGGCATGACGACTTCGAGATCCGCGACCCCGCCACGCTGGCCACGACCGCGGAGGATGAGCCGATCAACGGCCACGCCCACGTCAAGCAGATGCTCCTCGGCTCGTCGTCGGAGACCATCCCCGTGGTCGACGGCCGCCTCGGGCTCGGGCAGTGGCAGCGCGTGATGTTCATCGAGCTCGACCAGCCGCGGGCCCGGCGCGTGACCGTGCAGGTGCAGGGCTGGCGCTGAGGCCGTGACCGCCGGCGAGCACGCCTCCCGCAAGCGCGACCACCTCGCCCTGGCCCTCGGCGGTGACGTCGGCTTCGCCACGACCACGACCGGCCTCGAGCGCTGGCGGCTGCGCGCGCGGGCCCTGCCCGAGGCCGACCTCGACGACGTCGACCTCTCCGGGAGCCTCTGGGGCCGACCCGTGGCCGCCCCGCTGCTGCTGTCCTGCATGACCGGCGGCACCGGCGAGGCCGGACCGGTCAACCGCGCGCTCGGCACCGCCGCGCAGCACCACGGGCTGGCGGTCGGCCTGGGCTCCGGGCGTGTCCTGCTCGCCGACCCCCAGCGCCGCGAGGGCTTCGACGTCCGCGCCGTCGCGCCCGACGTGCCGCTGCTGGCCAACCTCGGCGCGGTGCAGCTGGCCGAGGTCGGCGTCGACGGCTGCGCGGCCCTCGTCGAGGCCTGCGCCGCCGACGCCCTCGTCCTCCACCTCAACGCCGTGCAGGAGGCGCTGCAGGTCGGTGGCGACACCGCCTTTGGTGGCCTCGCCGAGCGCATCGCCGAGACCGCCGCCGCGCTGTCGGTGCCCGTCGTCGTCAAGGAGGTCGGCTTCGGCCTCGCCCCCGAGGACGTCGACCTCCTCCTCGACGCCGGCGTGGCCGGCATCGACGTCGCCGGCGCGGGCGGCACGAACTGGGCGCGTCTCGAGGGCCGGCGCGACGCCTGGGCCGGCGCGGTGGCCGCGGCCTTCGCCGACTGGGGCTGGCCGACCGCCGCGGCGGTCGCCCACGCCAGGGCGGCCCTCGACCGCCGCGGGGAGGTCGACGTCGTCCTCATCGCCTCCGGGGGGATCACCGACGGCGTCGACGTCGCCAAGGCCCTCTGCCTCGGCGCGGACCTCGCGGGTGTGGCCCGCGGCGTGCTCGCCGCCGCCGCGGAGGGGCCCCAGGCGGCGATCGACGCCGTCGGCGTCGTCCTCGAGCAGCTGCGCGTGGCCGCCTGGGCTGCCGGCGCCACGCGCCCGGCCGACCTCGACGCCTCGCGGCTCGAGGCCGTCGGCCCCCCCGAGGCGCGCTAGGTTCGGGGCACGATGCCCCGCGCCCCCGCCCGCCCGCCAGCGCTCCTGCCCGCCCTCGTCGTCGCCCTCGCCATCGCGCTCGTTGCGACCGCGCCGCCGGCGGCGCCCGTCGAGGAGGGGGCCGCCTGCGACCCGCTCGACGCCCGCGAGATCGCCGCCCAGCTCGTGATGTCGGGCGTGCCCGGGACCGCCGCCGGCGAGCGTGCCCGCGAGGTCGTGGCCCGCCACGCCGGCTCCGTGGTCCTCATGCCGCCCAACGTCGAGGGCGCCGGGCAGGTCAGCGAGCTCGTCGCCGGCCTCCGCAGCGCCGCGCCGGCCGGCCTGCTCGTGGCCGTCGACGAGGAGGGTGGCCGCGTGGCCCGCCTCGGAGCCGTCGACGCCGTGGAGCGCCTGCCCTCGGCGCGCGCGCTCGCCGACGGCGGCGACCCCGCCGAGGTCGAGCGCCTCGCCACCGAGCTCGGCACCGACCTCGCCGGCCTCGGCATCGACCTCAACCTCGCGCCGGTGCTCGACGTGACCGGCGCGGCCGGGGGCACGGTCATCGGCGACCGCGCCTACGCCGCCGACGCCGAGCGGGTGGCCCGCTACGGCGCGGCGTTCGCCGAGGGCCTGCGGGCCGGCGGCGTCGGGGCGGTCGGCAAGCACTTCCCCGGCCACGGTCGCACGACCGTCGACAGCCACCGCACGCTGCCGACGGTGGAGGCCAGCCTCGAGGAGCTGCGGTCGACCGACCTCCTCGCCTTCCGCCGGGCCCTCGACCACCTCGACGCGGTGATGACCGCGCACGTCGTCGTCACCGCCCTCGACGACGAGCTCCCGGCGAGCCTGTCGCCGGCGGCGCACGCGCTGCTGCGCGAGGACTGGGGCTTCGACGGGCTCATCGTCAGCGACGCCCTCGAGATGGGCGCGATCGGCCAGACGTGGAGCCTGCCGGCGGCCGCCGAGCAGGCCATCGCCGCGGGCGCCGACCTCGCCCTGCTCGCCGGGCCGTGGTGGGAGGCCGAGGCGGTGACCGACCGCCTCGTCGAGGCGATCGACGAGGGCCGTCTCGGGCGCGCGGCGGTTCACGCCTCGGTGCGCCGGGTGCTCGCGGCCAAGGGGCACGGCCCCGAGGAGGCGACCTGCCTGCTGAGCCTGCCGCCGATCGCGCGTGCCGGGACCGTCGTCGTCGACGGTGCGACGGCCAGCGTGGCCGCGGGGCGCTGGCGCGCGCTGCCCGCCGACTGGGCGCTCGAGGACCCCGCGGGCTACGACCCCGCCGAGCTCGCGACGCTCGAGCGCGGCGCGCCGGTGGCCTGCCTGGCCGGCGGCTGCGGGCGCGCGGTGCGTGGCGCCGGCCTCGCCTGGACCGCGGCGTCGCCCTGACCCGCGTTGGCGCCGCATGGCGGTGTGCGGGTCCCGCGCTGGCGCCCCATGGCGGCGTGCGGGCCCCGCGCTGGCACCCCATGGCGCCGTTGACGGGGCATGATGGGGCCAACACCGCGACGCACCATGCCGCCGGTGGGATCCCGCCCCCTCCCGCGGCAGACGGAGCCCCCACGCTCCCAACCCCGCTGCCCGATCGGCCTGACCGCGGTGGGCCCGCACGGCGCCATGGGGTGCCAGCGCGGGACCCGCACGCCGCCATGCGGCGCCAGCGCGGGGCCCGCACGCCGCCATGCGGCGCCAACGCGGGTCAGGGCGACGCCGCGGTCCAGGCGAGGCC
>JAWOAS010000134.1:0-3384 GCA_046498405.1 Egibacteraceae bacterium | reverse complement strand
GGGGTGGCCACCGCCAGCGGCACCCCCGACGCCCTCGTCGTCGAGCAGGCGGGCCTCGAGGGGCCCGCGACCGCGGAGCTGCGCGCGGCCGGGCGACGCACGACGCTGCGCAGCCTCGCCGCGCGCCCGCCCCTGGCCGCCGCACCCGAGCTCGCCCGCCTCGGGGAGCGCCGGCTCGCGAGCGCGCTGCTGCGGCCCTCCTGGCACGACGGGCGCGAACCGCTGCCGGTGCTGCTCGACCCCTACGGCGGACCGCACGCCCAGCGGGTCCTGCGCAGCGAGGGGGCCTTCCTCGCCTCCCAGTGGTTCGCCGAGGCCGGCTTCGCCGTGCTCGTCACCGACGGCCGCGGCTCCCCGGGTCGCGGCCCCGCCTGGGAGGAGGCCATCGCCGGCGACCTCGCGAGCGCGCCGCTGGCCGACCAGGTCGACGCGCTCGGCGCCGCCGCGGCGCGCTGGCCCTTCCTCGACCCCGACCGGGTGGCGATCCGCGGCTGGTCCTTCGGGGGCTTCCTCGCCGCCCTCGCGGTCCTGCGCCGCCCCGACGTCTTCGGCGCGGCGATCGCCGGCGCCCCGGTCACCGACTGGCGGCTCTACGACACCCACTACACCGAGCGCTACCTCGGGGACCCCGCGACCGACGCCGGCGCCTACGACCGCAGCTCGCTGCTCGACGACGCCGCCGGCCTCGCGCGCCCCCTGCTGCTCATCCACGGCCTGTCCGACGACAACGTCGTCGTCGCCCACACCCTGCGGCTCTCGCGCGCGCTCACCGAGGCCGGCCGCCCCCACCGGGTGCTGCCGCTGTCGGGGGTGACGCACATGACCCCGCAGGAGGTCGTGGCCGAGCGCCTGCTGACCCTGCAGCGCGACTTCCTCGCCGAGGCGCTCGCGCTCGACTGAGCGCCTCGGCCCGCCCCCGGTCGCGCGCCGTGCCCGTCGATCAGCCGCCGCTGCCGCCTCACACCGCGGGCAGCTCGGCGCGCACGAGGAGGTACTCGAGCGCGCCGCGGCGGCGCAGGTGGCGCCACTGCGCGGTGATGCGGCGCCCCGCGAAGCGCTGACCGGGCGGCAGGGCCGCCGCGTCGTCGGCGGCGAGGCGGGCGTCGAGGAAGTCGCAGAACGGGTCGATCGTGCGGTGGCCGACCCGCTCGACCCGCACGCGGGTGAACCCCGCCTCGCGCACGAGCCCGTCGATGGCCCGGGTGCTCGCGACGGTGCGGGGGTCGATGCCCCAGAAGCGGGTGTTCGTGAGACCGGCCAACAGGGAGGCCGGGTCCTTCGGCACGCGCTCGACGGCGATGTCGCTGAAGGCGAGGACGCCGCCGGGGCGCAGCACCCGCGCGCACTCGGCGAGGAAGGCCTGGCGGGAGGGGAAGTGGAAGGCCGCCTCGACGCTGAGGACGCCGTCGGCGACGCCCGAGGCCAGTGGCAGGCGCGTCGCGTCGCCGCAGACCGCCATGGCGCCAGCGGCGGCCAGGCGCTGCCGCCCGGCGACGAGCTGGGCGGCGGTGAGGTTGAGCGCGACGAGTCGCCGTGGGGACAGCAGCTCGCTGACGACGAGGTCCTGCGCGCCGAGGCCGTTGGCGACGTCGAGGACCGTCCCCCCGCGCGGCAGCTCCTCGGCGAGCGTGGCGACGAGCCGGCGGGCCGCCGCGGGCGCGCCGCCACGGTCGCCCGCCGGCGTCGGCCACAGCCCGAGGTTGAGGAAGCCCGGGGCGGGGGCGGCGAGGAAGTCCTCGCCGAAGGACTCGTAGACGGTGGGCGCGTCGACGCGCCGCAGCCCGAGGAAGGCGGCGACGTGGCGCAGCTGCGCGGGGGTCCAAGAGCTCACGGGCCCCTTCCTACCCCGTCGCCAACCGCTCGTCCCCTCGCGTGGCGACGCGGTGGGCGCGCGGCCCTCGGGCGGGTAGGGTGCGACGCCGCCGCCGACAAGAGGAGACGTCGTCATGGAGCACCGCTCGCTGGGCCGCTGGGGCCTGAAGGTCTCGAGCGTTGGCCTCGGATCGTGGCTGACCTACGGCGAGAGCGTCGAGGAGGAGGCGGCGACCGCCTGCATCAAGCGGGCCTACGAGCGCGGCGTGACATTCTTCGACACCGCGAACGTCTACGCCCGCGGACGGTCCGAGGAGGTCGTCGGACGGGCGCTGGCCGACCTGCCCCGGGAGCGCTACGTCCTCGCGACGAAGGTCTACTTCCCGATGGGCGAGGGCCCCAACGACCGTGGTCTCTCGCGCAAGCACGTCACCGAGCAGCTCCACGCGAGCCTGCGACGCCTCGGCACCGACTACGTCGACCTCTACCAGTGCCACCGCTACGACGTCGAGACCCCCCTCGAGGAGACCTGCGCGACGATGGCCGACCTCATCGCCGCGGGCAAGGTGCTCTACTGGGGCGTCTCGGAGTGGTCGGCCGACCAGATCGCCCACGCGGTGTCGCTGTGCCGGGCGCGCGGCTGGCCCGAGCCGGTGTCGAACCAGCCGCAGTACTCCGCGCTGTGGCGCGGCATCGAGGAGCGGGTCCTGCCGACCTCCGGGGAGCTCGGGCTCGGCCAGGTCGTCTGGTCGCCGCTGGCGATGGGCATCCTCACCGGCAAGTACCGCTCGGTCGACGACGTCCCTGCCGACAGCCGTGCCGCGGGCTCCCAGCGCACGTTCATGCGGCGCTACTTCACCCAGGAGGTCCTCGACGCCGTCGCCGAGGCCAAGGGCGTCGCCGACGAGGCGGGCGTGAGCCTGAGCCAGCTCGCGCTGCGCTGGTGCCTGCGCCAGCCGGGGGTGTCGAGCGTCATCGTCGGCGCGACGAGGACCGCCCACGTCGACGACAACGTCGCCGCCGCCGAGCTCGACATCGACCCCGCGGCCCTCGAGCGCTTCGACGCGCTGCTCGCCCCGGTCGCGGCCTCCTGAGCCGCGACGGGCGCGCGGTGGCCGGCCAGCCCGACGAGGCCGCACCGCCGCCGCGCGCCAAGCCGCCGTGGCCGGCGGCGGGCCTGCGCTTCGCCGTCGTCGGCGGCCTCGGCGTCGTCGTCAACCTCGCGGTCCTCGAGGTCGTCCACGGCAGGCTCGGCGTGGCCTTCGCGCTGTCCTCGGCGCTGGCCACCGAGGCGGCGATCGTGGCGAACTACCTCGGCAACGAGCTGTGGACCTTCCACCTGCGGCGCCTGTCGCGCCGCCGCTTCGCCCAGTTCAACCTCGTCGCCCTCGCGGGCCTGCTCGTCACCGTCGCGGTGGCCACCGGCGCCGAGCGCCTCGTCGACTACCGGGTCGCCCAGCTCGCCGGCATCGCCTGCGGCGCCGTCGTGAACTTCTCGGTGAACTTCCGGTGGACCTGGCGCTGAGCGGTCGGCTCCGCGGCCGCCCGCCCGCGCCGGCCGCCGCCGGGCAG
>JAWOAS010000069.1:0-2758 GCA_046498405.1 Egibacteraceae bacterium | reverse complement strand
GGATGGGCGTGATATGTGTTGCGGTGATACTCTGGATAGCCGGGAAAAGCATTGTCACTGGGGAGCTTTCAGCAGGTGTTTTCACCGCTTTTCTGGCGGCTGTTTTTTCCATGATGAAGCCGGTGAAGAAGCTCAGTCGAGTTTACGGGATTAACCAGAAGGCGTTGGCCGCCTCCGACAGGATCTTTCAGCTTCTTGACGAGAAACCCAACGTTGTTGAAAAAGAGCGCAGCACGGCGACGACGTGGCGCAGGTCCCCGCCGACCGGGGACTGCCGGGCGAGGAGGATGTAGCAGGCCTCCTCGAGCTGGCCGCAGCGGCGGTCGATGAGCGGCGCGCGGGCGATCATCGCACCGGCGGTCTGCCCGTCGGCTTCGAGGAAGGCCTGGGTGATCGGCTCGACGGTCTCGGCGACGAGCTCGCCGGCCTCGACGAGGAGGCGGTCGATGTCGGTGAGCTGCTCGCGGAAGCCGACGCGCGAGCCGCCGGGCTCGCGCCGCTCGGCCTCGAGCCAGGCCAGCGGGTCGGGGTGCTCGCTCACCGATGCCACTCGCTTCATGTCGACAGTGTGCGCCGGTCGGGCGCGCGCCGAGTGCCACCAGTCTGCACGGTCGGTGGCGCCAAGGTGAACATCCGGCAACGGCGGGGCCCCCCGCGGTCGCCCCGCGGGGCCGGCCCCGCGCGGTGGCCGGCGGGCCGCTACGCTGCCGAGGCCATGGTGACACCGCGACAGGGCCTGCGGCTGCGCACGCGCGCGGGGCACCCCGACTTCCTCGACCTCGACTGGGACCGCCCGCTCGACACCTGGCAGGGCGGGCGCCTCGTCGAGGTCGCCCGCGGGGTGCACCGGCACGTCGTGCGCTTCGTCGTCTACGGCGACGCGCTCTACGCGCTCAAGGAGCTGCCCGCGCGGGTCTGCGCGCGGGAGTACGACATGCTGCGACGCATGGACCTCGAGTCCCTGCCGGTCGTCGACGCCGTCGGCATCGTGAGCCGCTCGGGCATGCGCACCGAGCAGGGGCCGCTCGAGGACGTCCTCATCACCCGCTACCTCGACTACTCGCTGCCCTACCGCACGCTCTTCACCCACCGGCGCCCGCCGACCGACGCCGAGGGGGACCTGCGCGGCCTGCACGACCGCCTGCTCGACGCCCTCGCGATGCTCCTCGTGCGCATCCACCTCCTCGGGTTCTACTGGGGCGACTGCTCGCTGTCGAACACGCTCTTCCGCCGTGACGCCGGGGCGCTTGCCGCCTACATCGTCGACCTCGAGACCGGCGAGTACCACGCGAGCCTCACCGACGGGCAGCGCCGAGCCGATCTCGAGATCACCCAGACCAACGTCGTCGGCGGGCTCATGGACCTCCAGGCCGAGCTCGACCTGCCGCCCGACCCCGACCCCGTCGAGACCGCCGAGCGCCTCGCCGAGCGCTACGAGCTGCTGTGGCACGAGCTCACGACCGAGGAGCTCATCGGCCCCTCGGAGCGCTACAAGATCGACGCGCGGCTGCGCCGGCTCAACGAGCTCGGCTTCGCCGTCGACGAGGTCGAGCTCCTCGCGACCGATGGCGGCGACGCGCTGCGGCTGCGCACCTCGGTCACCGAGCAGGGCCACCACCGCCGGCGGCTGCTCACGCTCACCGGCCTGCAGGCGCAGGAGAACCAGGCCCGCAGCCTGCTCAACGACCTCTCGAACTTCCGCGCGGCGGTCGAGAGCGGTCTCGGGCGCAGCCTGCCGGAGTCGGTGGCCGCGCACCGCTGGCTCACCGAGGTCTACCAGCCGATCGTCGACGCGGTGCCCGAGGCGCTCTGGGCCAAGCTCGAGCCCGTCGAGCTCTTCCACGAGGTCATCGAGCACAAGTGGTTCCTCTCCGAGCGCCTCGGCCGCGACGTCGGCGTCGAGGAGGCGGTGGCCTCCTACCTCGCCGAGGTCCTGCCCGACGTGCCCGACGAGCGCCTCGTCCTCGCCAGCGAGGACGACGCGGCGGTGGGCTTCATCGGCTTCGGCTAGGCCCGGCGGCTACCCTCGCACCCTCCGCCGAGGCGCCACGCCGTCGGCGCGCCGTCGCCCGAGGGAGCCACCGATGTCGCACCTCGCCGTCACGACCTACGAGCACGTCCGCACGATCCGCCTCGAGCGGCCCGCGCAGCGCAACGCGCTCAACACCGTGCTGCTCGGCGAGCTGCTCGACGAGCTCGGCGGGGCCGTCGCCGCCGACGACGTCGGCGCGATCATCCTCACCGGGGTGGGGGCGACGTTCTCGGCGGGCGCCGACGTCGACGAGGACCTCGACGGGCCGGCGACGGTGCGTCGCACCGAGCTGCTCGGTGCGCTCTTCGAGGCGCTGGCGACGAGCCCCACGCCGACGCTGGCCGCGGTGGCCGGTCCCTGCATCGGCGCGGGCGCCGAGCTCGCCGCCGCCTGCGACCTCCGCGTCGCCGACACCACCGCGACGTTCCGCTTCCCCGGCGCGGCGGTCGGCCAGCCCGTCGGCGCGGCCAAGCTCGTCGGGCTCGTCGGCCTCGGCTCGGCGAAGGACCTCGTGCTCACCGCGCGCACGATCACCGCCGAGGAGGCCGCCCGCATCGGCCTCGTCGAGCATCTCGTCGCCGACGGCACCGCCCTGGCCGCCGCGCGCGACCTCGGGGAGCAGATCGCCGGCAACGATCCCGACGCCGTGCGCTACCTCAAGCGGCTCTTCGACCGCTTCAGCGGGCTGTCCGACCGGGTCGGCGTCGAGGCCGACGCGCTGCGCAG
>JAWOAS010000133.1:0-9359 GCA_046498405.1 Egibacteraceae bacterium | reverse complement strand
GATAGGCGCGCCGGGCTCGTCGACGCGCCAGCCGACGGCGAGGGGATCGACGCCCTCGTCGAGGAGGCCGCGCGGGCCGTGCCCCTGGGGTAGGGGCCTGGCGCGGGCCGGCGACTGGCCGGCCACCGCGCGGGCGCCGTGGCCGGCGGCCCGCGGCCTCGGCGTGGCGCCCGACGCGGGACGCCGACGCGCCGAGGGGCGCGCCCGCCTCGTGGCGGACGCGGCCCTCGGATGACCCGACCAGGTGCGGTGCTGCCCAGGGGCCGCCGGTGACGGCGACTAGATGTCGTAGTAGAGGTGGAACTCGTAGGGGTGCGGGCGCAGGCGGACCTGGCTGACCTCCTCGTCCATCTTGTAGGCGATGTGGGTCTCGATCAGGTCCTCGGTGAAGACCCCGCCCTCGAGGAGGAACTCGTGGTCCTCCTCGAGCGCGGCCAGCGCCTCCTCGAGGCTCGCCGGCACCGACGGCAGGTCGAGCAGGGCCTCGCGGGGCAGGTCGTAGATGTCCTTGTCGACCGGGTCGGGCGGCTCGATCTTGTTCTTCACCCCGTCGAGCCCGGCCATGAGCATCGCCGAGAACGCGAGGTAGGGGTTGCACGAGGGGTCGGGCACCCGGAACTCGATGCGCTTGGCCTTCGGTGAGCGCGAGATGAGCGGGATGCGGCAGGCCGCCGAGCGGTTGCGCTGGCTGTAGACGAGGTTGACCGGCGCCTCGTAGCCCGGCACGAGCCGCCGGTAGCTGTTCGTCGTCGGGTTCGAGAACGCGAGGACCGACGGGGCGTGCTTGAGGAGGCCGCCGATGTAGTGGCGGGCGACGTCGCTGAGCTGGGCGTAGCCGTTCTCGTCCCAGAACAGCGGCTCGTCGCCCTTCCACAGCGACTGGTGGGTGTGCATGCCCGAGCCGTTGTCCCCGAAGATCGGCTTCGGCAGGAACGTCGCGGTCTTGCCCGCGGCCCAGGCGGTGTTCTTCACGATGTACTTGAAGAGCATCGTCTTGTCGGCCATCGCCAGCAGCGTGTCGAAGCGGATGTCGATCTCGGCCTGCCCGGCGGTGCCGACCTCGTGGTGCTGGATCTCGACGGGCACGCCCGCCCGCTCGAGCTGGACGACCATCTCCGAGCGCAGGTCGGTGAAGTGGTCCATCGGGGGGACCGGGAAGTAGCCCTGCTTGTGGCGCGGCTTGAAGCCGAGGTTCGGGCCCTCGTCCTTGCCGGTGTTCCACTGCGCCTCGATGGAGTCGAGGAAGAAGTACGACGCCTCGGCCTTCGTGTCGAAGCGGATGTCGTCGAAGATGAAGAACTCCGCCTCGGGGCCGAAGAACGCCTTGTCGGCGATGCCGGTGCCCTTGAGGTAGGTCTCGGCCTTCTGCGCGACGTAGCGGGGGTCACGGCTGTAGCTCTCGCCGGTGACGGGGTCCTTGACGAAGCAGTTGAGGATGAGCGTCTTGTGCTGCCGGAACGGGTCGACGACCGCGGTGGTCCCGTCGGGCACGAGGACCATGTCGGATTCCTGGATCTCCTGGAACCCGCGCACCGATGAGCCGTCGAACCCGAGGCCCTCGTCGAAGGCGTCCTCGGTGAGCTCGTGGGCCGGCATCGTGAAGTGCTGCATGAGCCCCGGCAGGTCACAGAAGCGCATGTCGACGAAGTCGATGCCCTCGGTGTCGATCATGGACAGGATGTCTTGCGGTGAGCTCCCCAACGTCGTGCTCCTTTCGTGTCTCGTTCAGGCTCGACGGCCGCTGCCCGCCGCTGTGGCTGGCTGTCGGCGCGTGGTGGCATGCCGCACCCGGCGGTCAGGAGGTTCGCCCCCCGAACGACCCGGGCCGCGGCGACGCGGCCACGCGGGCCGCCGTTGGGGTCAGGGGGCGAACCACCTGACCGCCGTTGCGGAGGCAACGCTAGGCGGGGGGGTTGTCGCCGGCGTTTCCCGACCGTTTCGATCGCGTAACGCCCCCGCCGGTGGGGCGTCGTGGCTCGCTAGGGGTTGCCGTCGTCTGGCATCTGCGAGCCCGGCGAGCGCTGCTCGCGCGGGGTCTCACCCGGTGCCTCGGTCCGCGCGCCGCCGCGCAGCGCCTGGCCCCAGCCGGAGTCCCCCGGGGCCTCGGTGGGGCTGGCGTCGTCGCCATGGTCGTCGCGGACCCACAGCGTGCGCTGCGGGAAGGGGATCTCGATCCCCTCGTCGTCGAAGGCGGCCTTGAGCCGGCGGCGGATCTCGCGGTTGACGTTCCACTGCTTGCCGGGCAGGACCTTGACGACCGCGCGGATGACGATCTCCGAGGCGCCGAACTCCTCGACGCCCCAGACCTCGGGGGCCTCGAGGACGAGGGGCGACCACTCGGGGTCGGCAGCGACGTCGTCGAGGACGCGCCGGATGACCATCGTCGCGTGGCCGAGGTCGGTGTCGTAGGCGACGCCGATGTCGAGCAGTGAGCGGGCCCACTCCTGGCTCTTGTTGCCGATGCGGGTGATCTGGCCGTTGGGGATGTGCCACACCACGCCGCTGATGTCGCGCAGCCGGGTCGTGCGCAGGGTGATCGCCTCGACCGTGCCGGTGGCCTCACCGGCGTCGATGATGTCGCCGATGCCGAACTGGTCCTCGACGAGCATGAAGATCCCCGCCAGGAAGTCCTGGACGAGCTGCTGGGAGCCGAAGCCGATCGCCACGCCGAGGATGCCGGCGCCGGCGATGAGCGGGCCGAGGTTCACCCCGAACTCGCCGATGAGGAGGATGACGGCGATGGACCAGATCAGGAGGCCGGCGATGCTGCGCAGGACCCCGCCGAGGGTCTCGGCGCGCAGCGTCGAACGGCCGACGTCGAGCGGGGTGGTGTCCGACAGCGGTCCCCGTGCCCGCAAGGCGCCGAGGCGCCCGAGCCCCTCGCCGGTCTGCAGGCGCCGCACACTGCGCTTGATGAGGCGACGGACGAGGCGGTTGAGCCCGAGGGCGAGGCCGAGGATGAGGAGGATGCGCAGCAGGCGCGGGACGGCCTCCTGCGCGAGCACCGCGATGCCCCCGCTCTGGGTGAGCTCGAGCACGAACTCGTAGACGGGCTCGGCGGCGGGGTTGATGACCTCGTCATCGCCGTCCTGGGCGAGGATGGTCCACAGCGTCATCGTCGGTGCCTCCCGGGGGTCGTCGCTGGCGACGCGGCGCGCCAGCGGCGCTCGGCACCGCTCCCACTGCCCCGTCGGCGGTGCTGAGCCTAGCCGGTCACCTCAGCGGTGGCGGGGCCACTCCCGCCGGCCCGGGCCGTCTGGCTGTCCGGTCCTGGACGCCGCCACACCCCGGCGGCCTCGGCCTGCGCGCCGGCACGGTAGGAGGAACGCACCAGCGGCCCCGACTCGACGTGGGCGAAGCCGAGCTCGGCGCCGACGCGGCGGTAGGCCTCGAACTCCTCGGGTGGCACGTAGCGCTGTAGCGCGAGGTGGCGGTGGCTCGGCGGCAGATACTGGTTGATCGTCACGAGGTCGCAGCCGGCCTCGCGGAGGTCGCGCATCGCCTCGACGACCTCGTCGAAGGTCTCGCCCATGCCGAGCATGAGGTTGGACTTCGTCGCCGAGCTCCCGCGGGCCTTGGCGCGGGCCAGCAGCTCGAGGCTGCCGTCGTAGTCGAAGCCCGGGCGGACGTGGCGGAAGAGCCGTCGGGGGGTCTCGAGGTTGTGCGCGAGCACCTCCGGGCGGGCCTCGAGCACGAGGTCGAGGAGGTCGCCGTCGCCGCGGAAGTCGTCGATGAGCAGCTCGACGCCGCACTCGGGCAGGCGCTGCTTGATCTGCCGGCAGGTCTCGGCGTAGAGCCAGGCGGCCTTGTCGGCGAGGTCGTCGCGGGCCACCCCGGTGACGACGGCGAAGTGCAGGCCCATCGCCGCGACGGCGTCGGCCACGCGCGCGGGCTCCTCGCGGTCGTAGGCCTTGGGCTTGCCGGTGGCGATCTCGCAGAAGCCGCACCGGCGCGTGCAGTCGGGGCCACCGATGAGGAACGTCGCCTCCCGGTCCTCCCAGCACTCGTGGATGTTCGGGCAGCTCGCCTCCTCGCACACCGTGTGGAGGTCGAGGTCGCGCATCCGGCGCTTGATCTCGCGGTAGTTCGCGCCGGCCAGCGGCGCGTCGCGCTTGAGCCAGCGGGGCTTGCGGCGCGGGACCTCGGGAGCGCCGACGATCGTCAGGTGCGTGGCGTCGGAGGGGACGACGGAGGTCACGGAGGCAGTCCTCGCGGTCGCGGATCGGGGCCCCGCAGTGTAGCGGGGGTAGCCTCAGCCTTCGGCGGACGCGGCGCCGGACAGGGTGAGGCCGAGGTCGGCGGGGGAGGCCTGCTGCAGCGGGCGGGCGAGCAGCTCGCCGAGGTGGCCGAGCAGCGCGCGGCGCACCTCGGTCAGGCTCGCGGCCACGCCGAGGGAGGCCAGCGAGCAGACCCCGGCGTCGGCGATGCCGCAGGGCACGATGCCGCCGAAGTCCTCGAGGTCGGGCTCGACGTTGAAGGCGAGGCCGTGGCTCGTCACGCGGCCGTCGACGCGGATGCCGATCGCGACGAGCTTCTCCTCGCCGACCCACACCCCGGTGCGCTGGCGGTCGGCCCGGGCGGTGATCCCGAAGCCCGCGGCGGTGCGCACCGCCGCCTCCTCGAGCGCCTCGACGTAGGGGCGGACGGCCTTGGCGTGCGCGAGCTCGACGATCGGGTAGACGACGAGCTGGCCCGGCCCGTGGTAGGTGACGTCCCCGCCCCGGTCGATCGGCACGACGCGGATGTCGCGCGTGCCGAGGACGTGGCGGGCGACGTCGGCATGGCGCCCGGCGGTGTAGACGCGGTCGTGGCTGAGGGTCAGCGCGACGTCGTCGATGGCCCCGGAGCGCCTCGCCTCGACGAGGAGGCGCTGCCAGCGCAACGCCTCCTCGTAGGCCACGCCCTCGCCGCAGTGGACGACGAGCATCGCGGCCCTAGTACCCGAGCTCGCCGGCCCAGTCGTGGGTCTCGACGACCTCGGCGACGTCGGTGACGAAGCGCGCGGCGTCGGCGCCGTCGAGCAGCTGGTGGTCGTAGGTCAGGCAGAGGTAGACCATGTCGCGCACCGCGATCGACGGCCCGGTGTCGTCCTCGACGACGACGGGGCGCTTCTTGATCGCGCCGGTCGCGAGGATCGCGACCTCCGGGTAGTTGAGGATCGGGGTGTCGAGGAGGACGCCCCGGCTGCCGGTGTTCGTCACCGTGAACGTCCCGCCCTCGATGTCCTGCATCTCGAGGGTGCCCTTGCCACGCGCCTTGCCAGCGACCTCGGCGATGCCACGGGCCAGCGCCGGCAGGGTGAGGTCGTCGGCGCCCTTGATGTTGGGGACGAGCAGGCCCTTGTCGGTGTCGACGGCGATGCCGAGGTTGACGTACTCGTGGTAGGTGACCTTGCCGGCCTGCCAGTCGGCCTGCGCGTTGACCGTGGGGTGGCGCTTGAGGGCGAGCACCGCGGCGCGGGCGAGGAAGGCGAAGGGCGACAGCGAGGCGCCCTCGCGGGCCTTGAAGGTCTCGCGGTGCTGCGCCCGCAGGGCCATGATGCGGCTCACGTCGGCCTCCTGGACCGTCGTGAGCTGCGCGCTCGACTGGATCGACTCCATCATGCGCTGGGCGATGCGCTTGCGGATGCGGGGCAGGTCCTCGACCCGCTCCCGCGCGCCGGAGGGGCGCGGCGCCGTCGCGGCCGGCTGCGGGGCGGGCTCCTCGCGGGGCGCGGCGGTCGGCTGCGGGGCGGGCTCCTCGCGGGGTGCGGCGGCCGGCTGCGGGGCCGGGGTGGCCGGCGCGGGCTGCTCGCCCTTCGCGGCGATCGCCGCCTCGACGTCCTCGCGGGTGATGCGACCGCCCTGGCCAGAGCCCGACAGGCTCGCCACGTCGAGGTCGTGCTCGCGTACGAGCCGGCGCACGATCGGCGACATCAGCGCGTCGTCGGTGACGGCCTCACCGGAGGGCTTGGCCTGGGCAGGCTCCGCGGCGGGGGCCTGCGGGGCCGGCTCTGCGGCGGGCGCCTGCGGGGCCGGCTCTGCGGCGGGGGCCGGCTCGCCCGGCTCCTGCGCCGCGGCCGCGTCGTCGCCGGTCCCGCCAGCGGGCGCCTCGGCGTCGTCGTCGCCGGTCCCGCCGGTGGGCGCCTCGGCGGCGTCGCCGATGACGGCGACGACGCTGCCGACGTCGACGGTCTCGTCGACGCCGTACTTGATCTCGGTGACGACGCCGGCGGTGGGTGCGGGCACCTCGGTGTCGATCTTGTCCGAGCTCAGCTCGAAGAGCGGCTGGTCGGCCTCGACGGCGTCGCCGACCTCGACGAGCCATGCGGTGATCGTGCCCTCGGTGACGGACTCACCGAGTTGCGGGAGGGTGACTTCGGTTGCCACGGGCGTGCTCCTCTCAGGGGCGGGGGCGTCGGCCTCGGCGGCCGCCCCGCTCGCGGGCTCTGCCTCGCCCGCACGGCTGTCCTCTGCGGCCCCCTGCGCGGGGGCCTCGTCGCGGTCGTCACGGCCACGACGACGTCGCCGTCGCGGGCCGGGCTCGGGGCCCTGGCCCCGGCGTCGTCGTCGGGGCTGCGCCGCCTCGGGCGGCGATCCTCGCCGTCGGCGTCGGCCTTCGGCCACGGTGTGCCCTCCTCGGCTCTGGGTCGAACCCGCTCAGCCGTGCAGGGCCTTGCCGGCGAGCGCGAGGTGCGCCTCGCCCACGGCCTCCGACAGCGTGGGGTGGGGGTGGATGAATTGCCCGACGTCGGTGGGCAGGGCCTCCCAGTTGTAGATGAGCTGTCCCTCGGCGATGAGGTCGGTGGCCTTCGGCCCGACGATGTGGACCCCGAGGACCTTGCCGCCGTCGGCGGCGGCCAGCACCTTCACGTGCCCGCTCTCCTTCATCATCATCGCACGGCCGTTGTGGCTGAAGGGGTAGCGCTCGACCTCGTAGGCCACGCCGTCGCGCTCGAGCTCCTGCTCGTTGTAGCCGACGCTGCCCACCTCGGGATGGGAGTAGGTCACCCGCGGCACCCCGTGGTAGTCGATCGGCGCGACGTGCTGACCGGCGGCGTGCTCGGCGACGAGGAAGCCCTCCTGGAATGAGGAGTGCGCGAGGCCGAGCGTCGACGGCGGCAGGATGTCGCCGACGGCGTAGACGCCGTCGGGACCGGGCCGGCAGTACTCGTCGATCTCGACGTAGCCGCGATCGAGGCCGACGCCGGCCTCCTCGAGGCCAAGCCCCTCGGTGACCGGGCGGCGGCCGATCGCGACCATGAGGACGTCGCCCTCGAGCTGCTGCTCGCCCTTGCCGGCGTCGACGGTCACCCGCACCCCGCCGGCGCCCTTCTCGACGCCGATGACCTTCGTGCCGGTGTGCGCGGTGATCCCGCGACGCTTGAGCTGCTTGGCGAGCTCCTTCTGGGTGTCGATGTCCTCGTTGGGCACGACCCCGTCGAGTGCCTCGACGATCGTGACCTCCTCGGAGCCGAAGGCGTTCCAGACGGTCGAGAACTCGACGCCGATCGCGCCGGCGCCGATGACGATCGGCCGCTCGGGCACGTGGTCGAGGTAGAGGGCGTGGTCGGAGTTGATGACGACCTCGCCGTCGGTCTCCGCGCCGGTGACGGGCAGGTCCCGCGGCACCGAGCCGGTCGCCAGGACGAGGGCGCGGCTGGCCTCGAGGGCGCGCTCGCCCTCGTCGGTGGACACGACGACGCGGCGGCCGGGCTCGACGCGCCCGGTGCCCTCGATGACGTCGACGCCGCGGGCCTTCAGCGTCATCTGCAGGCCCTTGTGGTTGGCGTCGACGACCCCGCGCTTGTACTCGAGCACCGCGGCCATCTCCACGGCCTCGAAGGTCGCCTTGACCCCGTACTCACCCGCGTGCTGGGCGTGCTCGGCCACCTCGGCGGCCTGCAGGAAGGCCTTCGTCGGGATGCAGCCCCAGTGCAGGCACGTCCCCCCGACCTTCGCCCGCTCGACGAGGGCGACCCGCATGCCGAGACCCGCCGCGCGCAGGGCCGTGGAGTACCCGCCGGTGCCGCCGCCGAGGACGATCATCTCATAGGTGTCAGTCATCCGAGGCTCCTCGCCGTCGTCTGCGAGCTGGGTCCTGCGCGTCGATCCTGGCCCCGCATCTTAGGAGCGTGGGTCCGCCGTTGCGAGCGGCGCGACCCCGGGCGGGGTCAGCCGACGGCGGCGAGCGCCGCGGCGGGCCCGCGGTCGCCGTCGCACCCGGTGGCGGGCTCGACGTGGCGGTGGCCGTGGCCCGCGGGCCGGCCGGTAGACTGCCCCCGCCCCGGCCCCGGACCGAGGATCGCCCCGTGAAGGTCGTGCTCGCCCCTGACAAGTTCGCCGGCACGCTGAGCGCCGCGGAGGCCGCGGCGGCGATGGCCGAGGGCTGGCGGCGTCACCGCCCCGACGACGAGGTCGTCACCGTGCCGATCGCCGACGGGGGCGAGGGCACGATCGAGGTCGTCGAGGCCGCCACCGCCGCGGTGCGCGAGCGCGCGACCGTCGCCGACGCGCGGGGTCGCGCCGTCGAGGCGGGCTGGCTGCGCCTGCCCGACGGCCGCGCGCTCGTCGAGGCCGCCCAGGCCGTCGGCCTCTCGCGGCTGTCCGCCGAGGAGCGCGACCCGCTCACGGCGACGAGCTACGGCGTCGGTCAGCTCCTTGCCATCGCCGCGCAGGCCTGCGAGGAGGTCGTGCTCTCGCTCGGGGGCAGCGCGACGGTCGACGGGGGCGCCGGGGCGATGAGCGCCCTGGGGCACCGGCTGCTGCGCGCCGACGGCAACCAGCTCAAGGTCGGCGCGCGCGAGCTCGGCGCCCTCGAGCGCGTCGAGGCGGTCGGCCCGCCGCCCGCCAGGGTCGTCGTGGCCAGCGACGTGACGAACCCACTGCTCGGCCCGTCCGGTGCCGCCGAGGTCTTCGGCCCGCAGAAGGGCGCCGGCCCCGAGGACGTCGCCGCGCTCGAGCGGCACCTGGCCCACTGGGCCGACGTCGTCGAGCGCGACGTCGACGGCGGCCCCTGGCGCGACCTCGCCGGCGCTGGTGCGGCCGGGGGGCTGGGCTTCGCGCTCGTGGCCTTCACCGGCGCGACGATCGTGCCCGGCGCCGAGGCCGTGGCCGACCTCGTCGGCCTGGACGGGGCCGTCGAGGGCGCCGGGGTCGTCATCACCGGGGAGGGCAAGCTCGACCGCCAGACGTTCGACGGCAAGGGGCCCGGCTTCGTCGCCGACCTCGGCCGGCAGGCCGGCGACGGCGAGGACCCGCGCGCCGGCCTGCCGGCCAAACCCTCGTCGCGACCAAGTGGCAAGGCGAATGGCGCCTCGTAGCGTTCCAAAACACCCGGATACGGCCAATAAGCCGCAACACAGCCGCGTTCCTTGCGTG
>JAWOAS010000033.1:0-9264 GCA_046498405.1 Egibacteraceae bacterium | reverse complement strand
TCCGATTTTTGTTTCTTTGTCATGGTGTAATAATAACATTACAAAACATATTTGCCAAATAAAGATATGCCGAATTATATCACTAATAATAGTGCAGCTACTGGTATTATCAGATTTAATGTAAGCCATGATGATTCTGATATTACTAAATGGCTTGACTATGTATATGTCAATTTTTCAGGAGATGGTTGGTCTACGACAGATTTGAAAGAATTAAAAGAAGATGCTCAGACTATTAATTCTGGGGTAAATATCTACGCTGATGATGGCAATCCAAATGGGGATAATACTTTTAGTATTTCATCTGACGATCTTTTAGAATCAACTAGTGCAGAGTGGATTGGGAATCAGGCAAGATTAACGCTAGATACAGCAGTAGAAAACCGTTTGACTTTAGCTAACAATGAATACACTTTCTTTGTTGTTATACAAACAAATGAGTCTCTTTCAAATACTAATACAATAAACGCAGAGCTTGCATATGTCGAAACTATGGCCTCACGACCGTCGACGGCGGTGGCGAGGAAGCCCTCGAGCTCGGCGACGGCGGCCTCGACGTCGGGGCTGAGGACGACCTCGGGGCGGTCGGTGGAGGCGTCGACGGCGTCGACGACCACGGCGGTCAACCGCTCGCGGTGGACGGTGCCCAGGCGGGTGCGCACGCGGTGGGGCACGTCGTCGAGGCGCACGAGGTCGCTGACGAGCGCGGCGGCGAGGCCGTGCAGCGCCGCGGCGAGACGCACCGCGAGCGCGACCGCCTGCCCCTCGACGGTCGAGGCGGCCCCGGGTCGGGCGTGGTGGAGGATGCCGTCGCGCACCTCCCAGGTGAGGTTGAGCCCCCGGCCGCGGGCGGCGAGCCGCTCGACGATGCGCAGGCCCTGCTCGCCGACGTCGAAGGTCGCCCCGGCGACGTCGGCGAGCGCGTCGGCCCCGGCGGCGCCGAACGGCGGCGCGCCGAGGGCGTGGCCGGTGGCGATGGCCTCGGCGAGGTCCTCGTTGAGCCGGAGGCCGCGGGCGAGGTCGCGGGCGAGCTCGACGGCGGCACGGGTGTGGGCCATCTGCGAGCGCCAGCCGCGCTGCGGGGCGCGGGGCTCGGCCGGCACGAAGCGGTGCGCCTTGCCCTCGAGCCGCGCGAGCGCCGAGGTCGACACGACCCGCTCGCGGTCCTGCTGGAAGACCGTGCGCAGCGGGTCGGGCTCCTCGTAGCGGTCCCGCCCCTTCGTCTCCACGGCGAGGATGGCCCAGGTCGAGAGGCTCGCGCGCTCGATCTCCTCCACGCGCTCGCGGACGCTCCGACCGTCGTTCACCCCCCGGATCGTAGCACCGGGGCCTCCCAGGGTTG
The DNA here is from genome assembly GCA_046498405.1 of Egibacteraceae bacterium. Lineage (GTDB taxonomy): Bacteria > Actinomycetota > Nitriliruptoria > Euzebyales > Egibacteraceae > T1Sed10-49. The sequence continues at coordinate 7,922 of JAWOAS010000033.1, read as the reverse complement.
CGGGGCACCCCGGCGCGCGCGAGGGTGCGCGGCATGGAGCACGTCAGACTGCGCGAGCTCACCGTGGCCGCACGCGTGGCCGACGCCCTCGTCTACGCCGCCGGCGTGGCGGGGGTCGTGGCCGGCGGCCTGCTCTTCCGCGACGGCGAGCCGGTCTTCGCCGTCGTCGCCTGGATCGTGACGTTCATCGCCGGGGCTGCGCTGCGCCTGGCCTCGTGGGGGGCGCGGGCGCTCGCCGAGATCCTCGAGCGCACCCGGCGCCTCGAGGACGACGTGGCGCGGCTCTCCCCACCCTCGCCCGGCGCCGACGCCCCGAGGCGCTCCGATGAGCCCCCCGATCCCTACCGCCGGTGGGGCGGCTGGCACTGAGCCGTCACCGCCCCCACGACGGGGCCTGCGAGGGGCGTGACCCTCAGGACGGGGTGTCGAGCCGCTCGGCGAGGTAGCCCTCGAGGCGGTCGATCGCCACGCGCTCCTGGACCATCGTGTCGCGGTCACGCACCGTGACCGCGCGGTCGTCCTCGACGGTCTCGAAGTCGACGGTGACGCAGAACGGCGTGCCGACCTCGTCCTGGCGGCGGTAGCGCTTGCCGATCGAGCCGGTCTCGTCGTAGTCGATCATCCAGCGTGGCCGCAGGATGTCGGCGACCTCGGTGGCGGTCGGCACGAGCCTCTCGTTGCGCGACAGCGGCAGCACCGCGACCTTCATCGGCGCGAGGGCGTGGTGCAGCTGCAGCCACACGCGGCGCTCGGTGCCGCCCTTGGCCGTCGGCGCCTGCTCGTCACGGTAGGCGTCGACGAGGAACGCCAGCGCCGAGCGGTCGACCCCAGCGGCGGGCTCGATGACGTAAGGGACGTAACGCTCGTCGAGCGCGGGATCGAAGTAGGAGAGGTCCTTGCCGCTGAACTCCGCGTGGCGGGAGAGGTCGAAGTCGGTGCGGTTGGCGATGCCCTCGAGCTCGGACCACGCGAAGGGGAAGCGGTACTCGACGTCGACGGTGCGCTTGGCGTAGTGGCTGAGCTCGTCGGCGGCGTGAGGGCGGATGCGGAGGTTGTCCCGGCGGATGCCGTGGCGCAGGTACCAGTCCCAGCGCTGCTGGATCCAGTACTCGTGCCAGGGCTCGTCGGTGCCCGGCCGCACGAAGTACTCCATCTCCATCTGCTCGAACTCGCGCACGCGGAAGATGAAGTTGCGCGGGGTGATCTCGTTGCGGAAGCTCTTGCCGACCTGCGCGATTCCGAAGGGCACCTTCTGCCGACTCGTGAGCTGGACGTGGGCGAAGTCGACGAACATCGCCTGGGCGGTCTCGGGCCGCATCCACACCGCCGAGCCGGACTCCATCGTCGGGCCGACATGGGTCTGGAACATGAGGTTGAACTGCTTGGCCGGGCCGAAGTCGCAGAGCGAGTAGTCGCTGCGCGGGCACTCGTAGGTCGAGGCGTCGCCCTGGACGACCTGGTCCTCGCGGAAGCGCGCGTTGCAGGTGCGGCACTCCACGAGCGGGTCGGTGAAGCCCTCGACGTGCCCTGAGGCCTCCCAGACCCTCGGGTGCATGAGGATCGCGGCGTCGAGCTGGACGACGTCGCCACGGAGCTGGATCATGTCGCGCTTCCAGGCGGCCTTGACGTTGTCCTTGAGCGCCGCGCCGAGCGGGCCGAAGTCCCAGGCCCCGCGCAGCCCGCCGTAGATCTCCGAGGACTGGAAGATGAGCCCGCGGCGCTTGCAGAGCTCGACGACGGCCTCCATCGTCGTGTCGTGGCTGCCGGCGGTCGTGTCGGCGTCCTCGGCCACCTCGACGTAGTCGGAGGCGACCTCGGGGGCGGTGGCGCGGTCGGTGGTCATCGGGCCCTCCATGCGTGACCCCCGGGTGGCTCCCGGGGGCGTCGCCGACCGAGGCTAGCGCAGCGCGCGGCGGCGTGGGCCCCTCAGCGGGCGGCCCGGCGCGTCGCGACGAGGTCGTCGAGCAGGCTCGAGGCCCCGAGGCGCAGCCGGTCGGCGGCGTCGTCGCCGAGCACCGCGCGGACGATCGCGAGGTAGGCGAGGGCCTGGCCGGTCGTGCGGATGCCCCCGGCGGCCTTGACGCCGCCGCGCCGACCCGTCGCCCGCTCATGGGCGGCCACGGCCTCGCAGAGCACGAGGACCGACTCGCGGGTGGCGCCGGGCTCGACGGTGCCCGTCGAGGTCTTGAGGACGTCGGCGCCGGCGAGCAGGGCGAGGTGCGCCGCGGTCGACAGTGCGCCGAGGTCGGCGAGCTCGGCGTGCTCGAGGATGACCTTGACCTTGGCCTGCCCCGCGGCCTCGACGAGGGCCCGCAGGTCGGCGACGACGTCGGCCCAGCGCTGCTCGGCGACCGCGCCACGGTCGATGACGACGTCGACCTCGCTCGCGCCGGCGGCCACCGCCGCGGCGACCTCGGCGACCTTGACCGCGCGCGGGGAGCGCCCGTGGGGGAACGCCCCGGCGACGCTGGCCACCGGCAGGCCGCTGCCCTCGAGCGCGCGCACCGCGGGCGCGACGAGGTCGGCGTGGACGCAGACCGCGGCCACCGGCGGGCAGGAGGGGTCGTCGGGGTCGGGGCGGCGCGCCCGCTCGCAGAGCGCCTCGACGCGGGCGGGGGTGTCGGTGGCCTTGAGCGTCGTGAGGTCGACCCGCCCGATCGTGGTGTCGACGTCGGCGACGGCCGGCAGGGCGACGTCCTGCGCCGCGCCGACGGCCACGCCGAGCGCGCGGCTGCGCGCGGCGACGTCGCCCGGGCCGGGCAGGCCCTCGACGAAGGCCGCCAGCGCCGCGGGATCCTCGGGGTCGGCGGGCAGCGGGGGGAGCTCGTGCATGCGGGATCCTCGGCTCGCGGCGGCGCAGCGGCGCGGCGGCCGGGTGCCGCCGCGTCGTGCGCCACGGCTACCGGCGGCCGGGCCGGACGCCTCCGAGGCTAGAGGATCGGTCCCCCGGGGCGTGCCCGGCGGCGGGTCAGGACCGATACTGGCGGCCATGCCATCGCTGCTCGCCGGCCTGCTCGTCTTCGCCACCTCCGCGGCGGTCCTCGTCCTCGAGATCCTCGCGGGGCGCATCCTCGCGCCCTACGTCGGCGACACCCTGCAGACCTACACCGGGATCATCGGCACGGTGCTCGCCGGCATCGCCGTGGGCACCTGGCTGGGCGGGCGCCTGGCCGACCGGCGGCCACCGCGCACGCTGCTCGGACCCACGATCGTCCTGGGCGGGGTGCTCACCCTCCTCGTCCTGCCGGTCATCGCCCTCTTCGGGCCGCAGCTGGCCGGTCGCGAGGTCTCGGCGATCATCCTCCTGGCCTTCCTCGGCGTCTTCGCTCCCGCCGCGGTGCTCTCGGCGGTCACCCCGACGGTCGTCAAGCTCCAACTCGCCGACCTCGACGAGACCGGTACCGTCGTGGGCCGGCTCTCCGCGCTCGGCACCGCCGGCGCGATCGTCGGCACCTTCCTCACCGGCTTCGTGCTCCTCGCGGCGTTCCCGACCCGACCGATCGTCCTGGCCATCGGCGGTGGGCTCATCGTCGCCGGGGCGGCGCTGTGGTGGTGGCTCGGCGCGGGGCGGGCCCCGGCGGCGCTGGCCGCGGCGGTCCTCGCCGCCCTGGCCCTCGCCGCCTGGACGCCGGTGCCCTGCGAGATCGAGAGCGCCTACTTCTGCGCGCAGGTCATCGAGGACCCCGAGCGCGCCTCGGGGCGCATCCTCAAGCTCGACGCCCTGCCCCACTCCTACGTCGACCTCGCCGACCCCACCCACCTCGAGTTCGCCTACACCATCGTCCTCGACGCCGTCATCAACGAGCACGCCGGGAACGCGCCGCGCCTGCTGCACCTCGGGGGCGGGGCCTTCACCCTGCCGCGCCACGCCGCGGCGACCCGACCCGACGCGACGAACGTCGTCGTCGAGGTCGACCCCGCGCTCGTCGACCTCGCCCGGCAGGAGTTCGACTTCGCGCCGGAGCGCGAGGGCGTCGAGGTCGTCGTCGACGATGCCCGCCTCGACGTCGCCGAGCGGCCGGCCGGCCGCTACGACGCCGTGCTCGGCGACGCCTTCGGCGGCCTCGCGGTGCCCTGGCACCTCACGACCGCGGAGTTCCTCGCCGACGTCGACGCCGCGCTGGCCCCCGGCGGGGTCTACGCCGTCAACGTCATCGACCACCCGCCCTACGACTTCGCCCACGCCCAGGCGGCGACGCTGCGCGCGGTCTTCGACGAGGTCGCCCTCGCCGCCCCACCGGCGTGGCTCGACGGGCAGGCCGGCGGCAACGCCGTGCTCGTCGCCGGCGCCGAGCTCGACCCCGAGGGCCTCGAAGCCACGCTGGCCGCTCGCGGCCTCGACTGGCGGGTGCGCCACGGCGCGGCGCTCGACACCCGCCTCGAGGGGGCCATGGTCCTCACCGACGACCACGCGCCGGTCGATCAGCTCCTCACGACGCAGACGACGCCACGGGCGCTCAGACCGCGCCGAAGCGGCGCTGCCGACGCCCGAAGTCGCGCACGGCGGCGAAGAGGTGCTCGCGGCGGAAGTCGGGCCACAGCACCGACGTGAAGGAGAGCTCGGCGTAGGCGGCCTCCCACAGCAGGAAGTTCGACAGGCGCTGCTCACCGGAGGTGCGGACGAGCAGCTCGACCTCGGGGGCGTCGGGCTGGTAGAGCCGCGCCTGCAGCGAGCGCTCGGTGATGCCCTCGGGCGAGAGCCGGCCCGCCTCGACGTCGCGGGCGAGCCGACGGGCGGTGTCGACGAGCTCGTCGCGTCCTCCGTAGTTGAAGGCGATCTGCAGCGTCAGCCGACGGTGGTGGGCGGTGCGCGCCTCGGCGTCGTCCATCTCGGCGAGCACGCGCTTGGGCACCGGGCGGGCGCGCCGGCCGACGAAACGCACGCGCACCCGGCGCTCGTCGAGCTCGTCGAGGCGGCGTCGCAGGAGGTCGCGGTTGAACCACATGAGCCAGCGCACCTCCTCGGAGGGGCGCTTCCAGTTGTCGGTCGAGAACGCCCACACCGTGAGGTGGTCGAGGCCGAGGTCGAGTGCGCCCTCGACGGTGTCGAAGAGGGCGGCCTCGCCGGCGGCGTGCCCGACGCGACGCGGCTCGCCGCGCTCGGCGGCCCACCGGCCGTTGCCGTCCATGATGATCGCGACGTGCGCCGGCAGGCGCTCGAGGTCGACCTCGTCGAGGCGCGCGGTCAGCTCGGCGCCGCTCATCGCGGGACGAGCTCCCAGGCGGTCAGGGGACGGCCGAGGTGATGGCTGAGGTAGCTCGCCACGAGCGATCCCGCCAGGCGCCGGGTGGCCGCGTCGACCGGGGTGTCGAGGCCCCAGTCGGCCTCGCGCAGCGCCGCGAGGGCGTCGAGGACGCCCTCGGCCAGCGGCTGCGAGCCCACCGGCGCGCACGCCTGGCACAACGCCCCGCCGAGCTCGAGGTGGAAGACCGCGTGGCGCCCGGGCCGTCCGCAGCCGGCACAGGCGTCGAGGGAGGGGTGGTAGCCGGCGACCGAGGCCAGGCGCAGGAGGTAGGCGTCGAGGACGACCGAGGGCCGGGCCGGCACCCTGGCGAGTTGGCGCAGGCCGTCGAGCAGCAGGAGGAAGAGCGACGTCGTCCGCTCGTGCTCCTGGGCGAGGAGGTCGGCGGCCTCGACCATCGTCGAGCCGCACGCCGAGAGCACCCAGTCGCCGCGCACGGTGTCGAACGGGGTGATGAGCTCGGCCTGGTTGACGATGTCGAGCCCACGCCGACCCTCGTAGAGCTGGAGGTCGACGTGGCCAAAGGGCTCGAGGCGCCCACCGAAGCGCGAGCCCGGCTTGCGCACACCCTTGGCCACCGCGCGCACCTTGCCGCGTCCCTGGGTGAGGACGTTGAGGATCCGGTCGGTCTCGCCGAGCTTCGTCGTGCGCAGGACGATGCCCTGCTCGCGGTACAGCGCCATGGCCCACACCTTAGAGTGCGTGCCGACCACGAGCCGGCAAGGCCGACGCGAGCGAGGAGGCCCGAGGATGGACCCCCAGGTGCGCCGGACCCTCCTCCACGTCGCCCGGCGCCTCGAGGGCGCCGACGTGGCGTTCAGCCTCGGCGGCAGCGGGCTGCTGTGGGCCCTCGGCCTGGCCGACGACGTGGGCGACCTCGACGTCATGCTGCCCGCCGAGGCCGAGTCGGCCGCGCTCGCCGCGCTGGCCTCGGGACCGGTCTCAGTCGACCGCGACGGCACCGAGCTCTGGGCCACCGCGTGGTTCGCGACGATCGAGCTGAGTGGGGTCGACGTCGACCTGCTCGGGGGCATGGCGCTGCGCCACGACGGCGGCATCGCCCGCCTCGACCACCGCCCGTACGGCTGGGTCGACGTCGACGGCCATCCCGTGCCCTACGCCGACCCCGCCGGATGGTGGGTCATCTACCGGGCCTACAAGCCCGCCAAGGCCGCGCTGCTCGAGGAGGTCGTGGGTCCCCGTCGCCGCGCGCAACGGCGCGACGAGCTCGGCCTGCCGCACGACTGGTAGGCGGGCTCGCCCGCGTGGCCCGCCGTCGCGGCGGCCGTCCGCGCCCCTGTCCCGCGGGCCTCCGCGCCCCCGCCCCGCGGCCACCCGCCCAGCAAATTCAAGACCCTGCACAGGTCTTTGCGGAGAATTGGAAATGTCCCATTTCAAGGCCCGGCACGGAAAATGGGTAAAATGTCCCATTTCAAGGCCCGGCACGGGAAATGTTACATTTTGCGGAGGTTTTCGGCGAAGAGCCTGGCGTAGTCTCCCGTGGGGAAGGCGCTCTCCAGCGCACCCGCAGCCAGCTCTAAACTCTCCTCCAGCGGCAGCGTATAGCGCATGTCGGTGAACTTCTTCCTGAACTCCGTCACCTCTTCGGCCACATCCCGCTTCTTTATTATCACCTTCGCCATCAGCTCCGCCAGGGTTCCGAAGTCATCCTCTTCCATTCCGAACCTGGTCATCTCCGAGACCCCGGTCCTTATTCCGCTGGAGAACAGGAAGGTATCGTCGTCTGGAAGAGCCTGGTAGTTGACTATGATGTTGCTGGCCTGGAGCCTGTCGGCTACCTCCGAGCCTTCTCCGTGCTCGGCAACCCTGACCACGACCTGATGGGTATGGGTGTAACCGTCGGCCGGGTCGCCCTCAACCGAGAGACCGTTGTCGGCCAGGTGCTTCGCGAAGGCCCTGGCGTTGCTCAGGACCTTTTTCTGGTACTGTTCCTTGAAGGCGTTCATCTCGGTGGTAGCCACCAGGAGGCCCAGAAGAGTGGCCAGGTGATGGTTGCTGGTGCTTCCGGGGAAGGCCCTGCTGACTATATCCAGCCAGAGTTTCCTCAGGGGTGTTTTCTTGTCCATGTTGCTGACCACAACACCCCTCTGGGGTCCGAAGAAGGTTTTGTGGGTTGATCCCGTAACTACGTCGGCGCCGTCGGCGAGGGGAGCCTGAAAAGCTCCGTAGATGCCCAGTACATGGGCCATATCGTACATTATCACCGGCCTGTCATCCCAGCCTGCAACCTCGTCGGCCAGCTCTTTGACCGGTTCCGGATATATGAACATGCTCTTTCCGAATATCACAAGCTCCGGACGGACTTCCCGGACCGTCTCCAGCATCGCGGGAACGTCTATTCTGTACGGATTGTCCCGCATGACAGGAAAGTTTACGCAGTTCTCCTTTCCGGTATCCGGGTCGATGTCCACGAAATTGAAAAGGGCGCCGAAGGGCTGGCTGGAGAGGTGGCCGCCCTTGCCCAGGTCGTTGTTCATCACCGCGCGGAGTTTCCTGAACGTACCCTTGGGTGTAGACCTGTTGACGAACTTGGTGGTGGCCTCGAAGACCACCTGATTGGCCATCTGGCCGCTGATGGGCCTCAGCTCCGCCTGGCTGCATTCGAAATACTCGGTGATCGCCTGAACGGCCTCCTCCTCGATACGCCGTATGAAATCG
>JAWOAS010000008.1:0-4113 GCA_046498405.1 Egibacteraceae bacterium | reverse complement strand
TCGAGGCCGAGCCGGCGGCCGTTGGCCACGGCCTCGGCGACCATGCCCGAGGAGATGTCGGTGCACCAGGCCTCACCGACCACGCCGGCCTGCGCGAGGTTGAGGAGGAAGAACCCCGTGCCGCAGCCGACCTCGAGCACCCGGCCGTAGGGCAGGTCCTCGGCCTCGGGCACGGCCTTGGCGAAGCGTCCCGCCGCGTAGTCGATGCAGCGGTCGTCGAAGCTGATCGACCACTTGTCGTCGTAGTGGCCCGACTCCCAGTCGTGGTAGACGACCTGCTTGTCCTTGATGGCCGCGCCGGCGTCGGCCTCACCGCTGCCAGCGTCGCGGCCGGGAGCCGTCCCCGCCGGGCCGGCGCCGCCGTCGCTGCCGGACTCGGCTTCGTCGGGCTCCTCGGCGGCCGTCACGCTCGGCGCACACCTCCTCGGGGGTCTCGCGCCGCGACGCGGTGCGGCGTGCGGCGCGGCCGCGGGAGTGTACCGTCGTCGGCTGTGACGACGCCGCACGGACCCTTGCACGGCAGTGCCCTGGCCGGGGCGCTGGCCATCGGCATGGCCGTCGGCGTGCTCTCGGGGCTCTTCGGCATCGGCGGCGGCGCGCTGCTCGTCGTCGGCCTCGTCGCCGTGGGCTTCACCCAGCACGAGGCGCACGCGACGTCGCTGTCGGCGATGGTGCTCACCGCCTCCGCGGCGGTCGTGCCGTTCGCGATCGCCGGCGAGGTCGACGTCGCCGCGGCGCTCGCGCTCGCACCCACCGCGATGCTCGGCGCCTACTTCGGCGCGGGCCTCATGCGACGCATCCCCGAGCAGCGGCTGCGCACGGCCTTCGTCATCATGCTCCTCGTCATCGCCGCGCGGATGGGCCTCAGCGGGGGGATCGAGGGCCTGCTCGACCTCGAGGCGATCGCCGAGATCGCCGGTCTCGCGCTCCTCGGCCTCATCACCGGGGTGCTCTCCTCGATCATGGGCATCGGCGGCGGGATGCTCATGGTCCCCGCCCTCGTCCTGCTCTTCAGCTTCGGCCAGCACGCCGCCGAGGCGATCTCGCTGGCGGTCGTCGTGCCGACCGCGGCGGTCGGCGCGTGGCGGCACACCCGCTCGGGCTACACCGACTGGCGCCGGGGCACGATCCTCGGCAGCGCCGGCATCCTCGGCGGGCTCGGCGGCGCCCAGGTCGCGCTCGCCCTCGATGAGCGCCTCCTCCAGCAGCTCTTCGCCGGCTTCCTCGCGATCATGGCCGTGCGGCTGTGGTGGACCAAGCGCACGCCGCGCTCGAGCGAGGACGCCGACGGCGAGGACGTCGCGGAGAGCTAGCCTGCGAGCTCGCGGGCCCGGGCGAGCACGGCGTCGAGCATCGCGGGGGTCAGCCGGCCGGTGAAGGTGTTCTGCTGGCTGACGTGGTAGCAGCCGAGCAGCGTGACCTCGCCGAGGTCGATCTCGCCGCCGTGGGCGAAGCGCGGCTTGGGCCGCGGGCTGCCGAGCGTGCGCAGGACCGCGTCCCAGGCGAAGGCGCCGAGGGCCACGACGACCCGTGCGGGCAGCAGCGCGAGCTCGGCGGCGAGGTAGGGCGCGCAGGCGTCGCGCTCGGCGGGGGTGGGCCGGTTGCCCGGCGGGGCGCAGCGCACCGGGGCGGTGACGTAGGCGTCGACGAGCGCGAGCCCGTCGCCTCGGTGGGTCGACGTCGGCTGGCTGGCGAGGCCCGCGCGGTGCAGCGCGGCGTAGAGGACGTCGCCGGAGCGGTCCCCGGTGAACATCCGCCCGGTGCGGTTCGCGCCGTGAGCGGCCGGCGCGAGCCCGACGACGACGATGCGCGCGGCGGGATCGCCGAAGCCCGGCACCGGGCGACCCCAGTACTCCTGCCCGGCGTAGGCCGCGCGCTTCTCGCGCGCGACCCGCTCGCGCCACTCGACGAGGCGCGGGCAGGCGCGGCAGTCGACGAGGTCGGCGGCGAGGGCGGCGAGGTCGGGCCAGTCGGCGGCAGCCATCACCGCAGCATGCCAGCCGCCAGCCCCCTCAGCCTCGCCGCGCGAGCCTCCAGACGAGGACGGCCGCGGCGACCAGCGCCGCCCACCGGGCCGGGGCCGGCAGCGCGCCGAGGACGCCGCGGGGCGACCCGAGCGCGACCCCGGCCAGCCTGCCGCGACGGGGCAGCGTCGGGCGGGCCTCGGCGCCGAGGGTCAGCACCGTCCCGGCGGGGCCGTCGACGCGGACGGTCACCCCCTGCGCGGCCAGGCGCTCGCCCAACCAGGCAAGGCGCGAGGCGCCCGCCCCGCTGCGCACGAGGGCCCGCCCCAGCGCGAGCGGGTCCTCGGCCTCGATGACGACGACCTCGCCGTCGTCACGGACGCGGGCGGGCACGCCGTCTGCCACGACGGCGAGGTCGGCCTCGACGCGCAGGCCCACGGCTCAGCGCTGGTCTTCGTCGGTGGTGGTGATGCGCAGCGTGCCATTGAGCTTCCAGGTGGCGCGCGGCGCGTCAGGACCGGTGTGACGCGGCACCTCGACGACCATGTCGACGAACTCGTAGTCGATCTGCGCGCCCTTGCCGGTCAGGTAGTCCCACATGTCCTTGCCGAGGTCACTGAAGGACGTGACCTCGCGGCTCTCGGTGTCGGCCACAGCGGCTCCTCTCGTTGGTGCGGACGCCTGAGCCGTACCCGCCCTTAGCGTTGTTTAGCCCTCGCATGAGCATCCGACGGCACCAGGCGCGTCCCGGGCCACCGTGGCCCGGCCCGTCAGGACCCCGGCGCCGCGGGACTCAGCCCGTGACCGGCGGCCAGGCCGGCGCGACGAGCGCGGCGGCAAGCGGCGTGCCGCCGCGGCCCAGCGCCCCCGGGCCGCCGCGCCCTGGACGCGCGAGCCAGCCGTGCAGCTCAAGGGGCAGCACCGCGACCGGCCCGTCGGCCCCGCCGGTCGACGCCGAGCGGCGGCGCCACCGGGACCGGCCCGCGCCCTGCGGCGCGGCGAGCGCGCCGAGGGCCACGACGTCGGGACCGACGAGCTCGACGACGACGTCGGCGGCGGGACGGTCCCCGCGGGCGGCGTCGGCCGCGGCGATCGCCGCGGCGACGTCGTCGACGAAGACCGGGGCGTGCCGTGCCTCGGCGACCTCCGGGGGCAGGGCGGCGGCGCCGAGCGCGGCGGCGAGCGGCTCGCCGCGCCCCACGCGCAGCGCGCAGCGCAGCACGACGCCCTCGAGCGGGCTGTCGGCCACGAGCGCCTCGGCCTCGGCCACGGCCTCGAGGTAGGCCACCCCGGCGGGCTCGCCGGCGGCGAGCTCGCTGGCGAGGACGAGGCGTCGGCAGCCGGCCGTCTCCGCGGCGAGGACCGTGGCCGCGGCGGCCTCGAGGTGGGCGGCGGGCTCGGCGAGGGGACCGCCGGCGAGGTGCACGACGGTGTGGGCGTCGGTGAGCGCCGCCTCGAGATGGGCCTCGTCGTCGGGGGCGCCGACGGCCACGCGCGCACCGAGGCCACGCAGGGCGGCGAGGACCTCGGGGCGCGCGGTGGCGGCGTCGGCGAAGGCCCGGACCTCCCCGCCGGCGCGGGCCAGGGCCGCGACGGCGGCGCGGCCGACGACGCGCTCGGCTCCCACGACGAGGACGGGCATGACGCCCGCGCAGGGTAGCGCCCGGCGAGGGCGGCCATGACGGCGGCGCCGGGGCGCGCCCCCGTGTGATGGCGTTGGGATGAGATCCCCACGGCGACCACGAAGCGGCGGCTGATGTCTCAAGGGCGCAGGAGCTCAGGCGCAGGTGATCGGCATCGCGCGGTTGGTGCACCCATCACCGCGTGCGGGCGATGCGGTCGCCAGTGGAAGGCAGCCGCAGGGGCCGGGGCGCTGCTGGGTGGCGTCAGACCCGGAGGGTGCGCACCGGCCGGCCGCCGGCGACGCGCGTGAGGTGTCGGCCATCGTGGCGACGTCGGTGCGGGTGGCGGCAGGGTGGGACCGCACCCAGCCCGCAGCTGCCGCCATCAACCGGCTGCGGGTCATCGACCACCTGCTGGACACGGCCACCGGCACCATGGCGGCTGCCGTCGCTGACGAGCTGACGGGCGTCAGCGTTGCTGACGCCCACATCGGCGCTGCCATCCGCTCGCTGCCGCACGACGAGGT
>JAWOAS010000127.1:0-12102 GCA_046498405.1 Egibacteraceae bacterium | reverse complement strand
GCCCTCCCGTCGCCGCGCACGGTTGTCTCGTCAATGACCTCTCGGTCCGCGCAGCGGGGAATTCGCCCAGACAGCTCTTATGTAGTAAGAAAGCCCTACGACAACGCGGGTTGTCATAAGGCGTATGAGAAGCCTATGGGCTGGGGTAGCTAATGTGTTGGCTCTCGTCCGGGAATCAGGCCGAGGTGATGGTCAGTGCTCCGCTCATCGCCCGTGGACGTCAGCGATGTAACCGATGCGCTCCCGGGCGGGGAGGGCGGAGCTTGCGTTCTGATCGCTCAGCGTGAGCCTTGATTGATGATGACCCCTCCTTTCGTGGTTAAGCGCCGTCTTCGCAATTGAGACTCTCCGTACATATTATATCACATCATGCCACGGAGAGCAATGCCCGCCTGGCTACGACGTGGGTGCGTTCTTCGCTTCCTGAGGTTCCGCCACCATTGGGGAAGCACTGTCTCGCCCTTTCTCACCAAAGGAGAAACAGTCACCCTTGCCTTGACAGGGGTACCCCCCGATGGTATACTAGCGGCAACCTGATGATCGGGCCTCCGGAGCAGCACCCACAGATCCGGCACCCCTCCCCGGCCCCACGTCAGGAAGCTGGCTCAGGATCAAGGGAACCTTTCCCGTTGTACCGCTGATCAGTGCCGACTCCTTTCAGGACCGCTCAGCGAAGGCACACCAGCCGATTCGAAGCAACAACAGGTAGCCGGTCTGCAGGGTCGGACTGCCTGTGGAAGGCCACGGCGGTTCGCCCGTTTGTACCTCAAGGGTGGCTTCCTCCATCGGGCACCGGACCACGGCGGACGAGAGAGCCGGGCGAGTGCGACGGAGCAGGGACATAGCCAGATCAGCCCGGCGCACCACCAGCGAATGGACGCGCAGTGGGTGGCCACCGGATCGACAGGTCGCGGGCAGAGGCTGGAGGTCAGGGAGCTGATGATAGACCAAGAGCCAGCCCTCGGTGTGTCAGGATAGGAGAGAAGCACACGGTCATCGGCTGTGGGGACGTGATGCGGATCTTTGAGTCCGCCTCTCAGAAAGCTCCTAACTCAACTCTTTCGAGCGTGAGGATAGGACCTACAGAAAGGACCGCGTGAGATGAATAGCCTTGCCAGCCGATGGAATAGTCCTTCACAAGTTGCTTGGCGGTCGCTGCTGATGGCGGCTATGGTGTTGACGTTGGTCACTACCGCGATGCCAGCGGGGGCGGACCCGCGAGTACCAGAGGACGGCTGGGAACCCCAGGTCGCTCCGCTGAATCCTGAGTTTCTAGCCTACCTGGAGGAGCCACCCGCCGACTCCTATGGATATGTGCCACCTCGTTTTGATCTGAGCCATCTGGATCAACTGGCGGTTGAAGGGATGGAGGCCGTGAGCGCGGCCTCGCGGACCTGGAACGGGAGCACAAATAGGGACTGGCACACAGCGGGCAACTGGACGCCAAATGGCGTGCCTACCTCCAGCGAGGATGTCACCATCCCCGATGTTGCGAGTGACCCCATCATCTCCAGCGCCGACGCCCAGGCCAACAACCTGACCATCAACGCGGGAGCTGTCTTGGACCTGACGGATCGCACGCTGACGGTTGAGGGGGCTTTGACCAACAGCAGGACGCTGAAGCAGACGCAACCTGCGGCAGCGGGCAGCACTACCCAGTTCCTGCGCATCATGAATCTGGCAGGCACGCAGACCAAGTACTGGGGTGTGGACGTGACGCCTACGGATATCGCCAGCACTGCGGGCGTGCCCGACCCAGTGGCCAGCGCGGCAACGGATGGTCTCCGTCCGATTCGACACGAAGTGCCGGATTTCCTGTGGCCGTGGGCCCAGGGGATGGTAGCTGGAAGAGTCGGCGAACCAACGCCTGAACCCGCGTACGGGCCAACCAGCACGGCTGGGACGTCGGTCGCTGTCTCCCTGCCGACTGCAGATCGGCTTGGTGAGACAACGGTCCTGCCAGCGGAGGCTCTGCAGCATGTTTCCGCTCTTGAGCAGCCCTCAAAGGGCGATCCCAAGCTGGATTCAACCCTAAGCCGCCTGCTGCGAGCCCATCGCGCGGGACGAGAGGAGATCGAGTCCGTCTCGCCGCAACCGGTATTGCAGACTGACGGCCGCGCGCAGGTGGTCATAGAGACCGCGGACAGGAGTATCGCTGACGTCAAGAGGGCGGTCGAGTCCCTCGGTGGAGATTGTCAGCATCACTATGGAGGGTTGCTACAGGCTCTGGTTCCCTTGAACGCACTCGACTCGCTGGTCGAGCGCTCGGATGTGCAGCTCGTCCGGGAGCCCTGGCGTCCGGTCTCTGCGGCGGCCGATGGACCTGCGGCGGTGAGTAGCGAAAGCGTGGGCCCGTCCAACGCGGCGGCGTGGCACGCAGCAGGGTATACGGGGTCGGGCGTCAGAGTGGCTGTTGTGTCACTCGGGTTCACCGACTACGACGGTCTGCTGGGTACTGATCTTCCCGCTACCGTCAACATCTACGACTGGACAGAGACGGGTATGGCGGGTTCCCGCAGCGGGACGGCCGCCGCCGAGGTCGTGCATGGCATGGCTCCAGAAGCGGTACTGGATCTACACAAGATCTCGACAGTTGTCGAGTTCGGCAAAGCCGTGGACCAGGCTGTCGCCGATGGTGCAGACGTCATCGTGGGGGACGTCACCTGGTCCCTAAGTGGTCCAGGAGATGGCACGGGGGCGCTGGCGGACATCGTGAGCCAGGCGCGCTCGAGTGGAATACTCTATGTTGCCCCCGCCGGCAACTATGCAGAGCAGAGCTGGAGCGGGATATACGACGACAGTGGCTCCAATGCGCATATATGGGCAGGCGATCGGGTTGTGAACTTGTTCGGGCCGGGAGATGGAACTTTCTGGGTGATCCCGAGCGGGTATCCCATTCGAGTTGCCTTGCACTGGGATGACTGGACCGCTGTCGACCAGGACTACGATCTGGCGCTGTACTATTGGGATGGCGACGCTGAGGAATGGGCGTATGTCGCCCATTCGAGCAAGCCGCAAACTGGAGAAGCGGGCCAAACCCCTTACGAGTATATTTCTGTGGCTGCCCCGGTCGAGGCGGAGTACGGAGTTGTGGTTTGGCGGTCGGAGGCCACCCGCGACGTCTGCCTCCGGCTTACCGTGTCCTCACCATCGGGGTTGGACAAGCGGACGCCGCGGCGCGCGCGAGCAGGGCTGCCTTGTCCGCACCGCCGACCTCGCCGACGAACTCGATGCCGCCACCGAGCAGCGGACGCACCTCGTCGCGGAAGCACGCGACCTCCCCGGGCTCGCGCACCCGGGCGGCGAGCTTCAGCGGCCATCCCGCCGCCCGGGCGACAGCGCAGGCCCGCCCGGGGCCCTTGTCGGGGGCCAGACGCCCGAGGAAGAGCAGGTAGCCGCCGTCGCCGGTGCCGAAGGGGATCTCGTCGGGGTCGATGCCATGGTGGATCACCCCGGCGATCGGGACGTCGCCGGCGCTGGCCGCCTGCGCGCGCGAGATCGCCACCACCCGCGCCGACCGCGCGGTGAACCGGTAGAGGTCGCGCATCTCCGCGTCGAAGGGCAGGTGGGCGGTGGTGACCACGGGGAGGTGGCCGAAGCGCGCCGCGTAGATCGGGCCGAGCAGGGTGTGGTCGTGCACGAGATCGCAGTCCTCGAGGGCCTCGTAGGCGTGCGCGACGTGACGCTGCTCGACAACGGCCTGCCCCATGCGCGCCGTCTCCGCGCGTGGCAGGTGCGCCCTGCGAGGAACGGGGCAGGTGGCGTCGCCGGTCGTGAAGAGCACGAGGTCGTGGCCTGCGGCGCGAAGTCCCCGGGCGAGGCGGTCGATGACCCCCTCGGTGCCGCCGTACCGCAGCGGCGGCACGGGAAGCCACGGCGGCGCGAGCAACCCGATGCGCATGGCGGTTCCGTCTGGTCCCGGGGATGCCGGCGCGGGGGCGCCGCATCCCATGACCCGATGGTACGGGATCCTCGCCATCCCCGACGGGATGATCACGGCTCGCCGGATCGCCTGAGACGAGAGCACCGGCGTCGGGCACGGGCGGCGACACGACGCCGCGCCTGGACAGCCGTGCCCCGCCGCGGCGAGGATGCGGGCCAACCGTCGACCGAGGAGCCCCCCATGGCCACCAGCCCCCACGCCGGCGCCCCCGCCGACCCGTCGATCCTCGTCGACGTCGACGCCCTGCTCGGGGCCTACCGCGACGTCGACCCGGACCCGACCGACCCCGCGCAGGCGATCGCCTTCGGCACGTCAGGGCACCGGGGCAGCTCGCTGGCCGGCAGCTTCAATGAGGCCCACGTCCTCGCGATGGCCGAGGCGACGTGCCGCTACCGCGAGGCCGAGGGCATCGCCGGACCGCTGTTCCTCGGCGCCGACACCCATGCGCTCTCCGAACCCGCGCGGCGCAGCGCCCTCGAGGTGCTCACCGCCCGCGGCATCGACGTGCGCGTCGACGCGGCCGGCAGCGCCACGCCGACGCCGGTGGTCAGCCACGCGATCCTCACCCACAACGCCGGGGCGGGCGAGCGCGCCGACGGCATCGTCATCACCCCGTCGCACAACCCGCCCGAGGATGGCGGCTTCAAGTACAACCCGCCGCACGGCGGCCCGGCGGGCACCGACGTCACCGGCTGGATCGAGGAGGAGGCCAACCGCATCCTCGCCTCCGGCCTCGAGGGCGTGCCCCGCCGGCCGGTCGACGACGCGCTCGCGGCGGCCGTCCCACACGACTACATCGCCGCCTACGTCGGCGACCTCGGAGGCGTCGTCGACCTCGACGCGATCCGCTCGGCGGGCCTGCGCCTGGGCGCCGACCCGCTCGGCGGGGCGACGGTCGACTACTGGTCGGCGATCGCCGAGCGCTGCGAGCTCGACATCGAGGTCGTCGGCGGCGGCGTCGACCCGCAGTTCGGCTTCATGCGCCGCGACTACGACGGCAAGCTGCGGATGGACTGCTCCTCCCCCTACGCGATGGGCGGGCTCGTCGAGCTCGCCGACCGCTACGACGTCGCCTTCGGCAACGACCCCGACGGCGACCGCCATGGCATCGTGACGCCCGGCGGGCTCATGAACCCCAACCACTACCTCGCCGTGGCCGTGGACTACCTCTTCGGCGGCGCGCGCTCCTGGCCGGAGTCGACGGCGATCGGCAAGACCCTCGTGTCGAGCGCGATGCTCGACCGCGTTGCCGAGGCGCTCGGGCGTCGACTGCTCGAGGTGCCGGTCGGCTTCAAGTGGTTCGTGCCCGGCCTGCTCGACGGCTCCCTCGGCTTCGGTGGGGAGGAGAGCGCCGGCGGATCGTTCCTGCGCCGCGACGGCGGGGTCTGGTCGACCGACAAGGACGGGATGATCCTCTGCCTGCTCGCCGCCGAGATCACCGCGGTGACGGGCGAGAACCCCGCCGAGCGCTACCAGGGCCTCACCGACCGCTTCGGCGCGCCGGTCTACACCCGCGTCGACGCGCCTGCCTCGCGCGAGCAGAAGGCCCGGCTCGGGGCGCTCTCGCCCGAGCAGGTCACCGCCGACGCCCTCGCCGGCGAGCCGATCACCGAGATCCTCACGCGGGCCCCCGGCAACGACGCACCGATCGGCGGCCTCAAGGTCGTCACCGCCGGGGGCTGGTTCGCCGCCCGCCCCTCGGGCACCGAGGACGTCTACAAGATCTACGCCGAGAGCTTCCACGACGCCGCTCACCTCGACCGCATCCTCGAAGAGGCCCGCGGGGTCGTCGACGCCGCGCTCGCGGGCTGAGCGAGCCGGTGAGCGTCGAGGCCGTCGGGGTCGACGGCTGCCCCGACGGCTGGGTCGCCGTCGCCGTCGCCGCCGAGGGCGGGGTGCGCGAGACCTGGGTCCTGTCCCGCCTCGGCGAGCTCGCCGACCTCGTCGGTCGGGTGCCCGTCGCCGTCGACATCCCCATCGGCCTCGTCGACGAGCCCCGCCGCGACGCCGACACCGCGGCGCGCCGCGCCCTGCGCGGGGCGGCCTCGAGCGTCTTCGCCGCCCCGCCGCGCCGCCTCGTCGACGCGCTGCGCGCCGGCGAGGTCGCCGACCACGCCGCCGCGAGCGCCCTCAGCCGGGCCACGACCGGACGGGGGCTGTCCCAGCAGAGCTGGCGGCTCTGCGCCAAGATCGCCGAGGTCGACGCCCTCCTCGAGCGGGGCGCGCTCGACGTCCACGAGGCCCACCCCGAGGTCGCCTTCCGCGCCCTGGCCGGTGGCACGGCGCTGGCCCGCAAGCGCAGCTACGACGGCGCGCGCCAGCGCCTCGCGCTGCTCGCCGAGGTCGGCCTCGAGGTGCCGGTCGGCAGCGCCGCGGGCAGGGCGGGCACCGACGACGTCCTCGACGCCAGCGCCTGCGCCTGGGTCGCCCTCGGGCTCGCCCACGGCGACGGGGTCGTGATGCTGCCGGGCGAGACCGCCCAGCGCGACCACGGCCGGCCGGTGCGCATCGCCTCGCGCCGGCGCCGCTGACGGGCGCGGCTACCCGCGAGCGGCGGCGACGAGCGCGGGCAGCGCCTCGTCGGCCGGCGCACGCACGGCCATGCCGCGCTCGGCGCGCTCGGCGAGCTCGGCGAAGGGGTTGTCCTCGGGGTTGCAGTCGAGCATGACCGCCCCGACCCGTAGGGCCTCGCCCACGACGAGCTGAGGCAGGGTCGTGGCCCCGCTCGTGCCGACGACGAGCAGCAGCCCCGCCTGCGAGGCCGCGTCGAGACTCGAGGCGAAGCGGAAGCGCTCCTCGTCGTAGACCTCGTCGAACCACAGGACGTGGGGGCGCAGCCAGGCCCCACAGCCCGGGCAGGTCAGCCACGCGCGCTCCTCGGCGGTCAGCCGGCCCTGCGCGCCGACGCCCTGCGGCCCGCGGTCGTCGGCGGCGCGCAGGAGCGGCTCGGGCAGCGCGAGCAGCCCGACACCGCAGTCCTCCACGCAGCGGCAGCGCTCGAGGTTGCCGTGGACCTCGAAGACCCGCGCACTACCGGCCCGGCCATGGAGCCCATCGACGTTCTGGGTGATGAGCCGGAAGCGCGCGCCGAGCAGCCCCTCGAGCTCGACGAGCGCGTGGTGCGCGCCGTTGGGCTGGGCCGCGCGGCAGGCGGCGAGGCGCTCGAGGTACCAGGCCCAGACGACCTCGGGGTCGCGGCGGAACGCCTCGAGGGTCGCGAGCTCCTGGGGGCTGCGCCCCGCGGTCGGGTCGGTCCAGTAGCCCTGCGGCCCGCGGAACGTCGGGATGCCCGACGCCGCCGAGACCCCCGCGCCGGTGAGCGCGACGACCCCGCGCCCGCGCTCGAGGCCCTCGCGCAGCAGGGCGGCGGCAGCGTGCAGCGGCTCGTCGGTCATCCTCGCTCCTCGGCTCGGCGCCGGGCCGCGGCGCCGACGCCGCGGCTGCCGGGTAGGGCATCACACCGCGGGGGCGCGACGCGAGCCGGAGACGCTTCGCACTGGCGCGACCGCTGGTGCAGACTCGTGGCGCCCTGTGTCCATGGATCGCAAAAGGCGACCGCGCATGAAGAGCCGCGAGCCCGTCCTCCTGCCCGACCACGACTTCCCGACCGAGGAGTGGCGCCTGACCGAGCGCCGCTTCAGCCGGGAGCTCCTCGGCCGCACCGAGACGCTGTTCTCCGTGGGCAACGGCTACCTCGGCTTCCGGGGCAACCCCGAGGAGGGTCGGCCGATCCACGACCACGGCACGTTCGTCAACGGCTTCCACGAGCAGTGGCGGATCATCCACGCCGAGGAGGCCTACGGCCTGGCCGAGACCGGGCAGACGATCATCGACGTCCCGGACGCGAAGATCATCAAGCTCTACGTCGACGACGAGCCCCTCTACCTGCCGACGGCCCACCTCGAGCGCTACGAGCGCAGCCTCGACATGCGTCGCGGGGTCCTCTCCCGCGAGCTCATCTGGGAGACGCCCTCGGGCAAGCGCGTGCGGGTGCGCTCGGAGCGCTTCGTCTCGACGCGCCACCGTCACCTCGGGGCGATCAGCTACGAGGTCACTGTCCTCAACGCCGACGCCCCCGTGGTGTTGAGCTCGCAACTGCTCAACCGTGGTGACGCCGCCGCCCCCGACGACCCGGTCCGCCAGCAGTTCGACCCGCGCACGACCCGCCAGTTCGACCACCGCGTCCTCGAGAGCAAGGCCATCCGCGACGACGGCGAGCGCGTCGTCCTCGGCTACCGGGTCGCCCACAGCGGCATGACCCTGGGCTGCGGCATCGACCACCGGGTGCGCACCCGCTGCGTCTACCGCGCCGACCGCGAGGTCACCGCCGACCTCGGCAAGATCATCTACACCGTCGAGGCCCGGCAGGGCGAGCCGATCCGCCTCGAGAAGTACGCGAGCTACCACACCTCCCGCGCGGTGCCCGCCGACGAGCTCGCCGACCGCTGCGAGCGCACGCTCGACCGCGCGCTGCGCGTGGGCTGGGACAGCCTCGTCGAGGACCAGATCGCCGACGTCGCGGACTTCTGGCGCTCGAGCGACGTCGTCGTCGAGGGCGACCCGAAGGTCCAGCAGGCGGTGCGCTGGAACCTCTTCCAGCTCATGCAGGCGAGCACGCGCGCCGAGGGCACCGGCATCCCCGCCAAGGGCGTGTCGGGGCACGGCTACGAAGGGCACTACTTCTGGGACATCGAGATCTTCGTCATGCCGTTCCTCACGTACACGGCACCGCGGATCGCCCGCAACCTCCTGCGCTTCCGCTACTCGATGCTCGACGCCGCCCGCGAGCGCGCCCAGGAGCTCGACCACGACGGCGCGCTCTTCCCGTGGCGGACGATCACCGGCGAGGAGGCCAGCGCCTACTACCAGGCCGGCACCGCGCAGTACCACCTCAACGCCGACATCGCCTACGCGCTCAAGCACTACGTCGACGTCACCGGCGACACCGCCCTGCTCGCCGAGGCCGGCGCGGAGACCCTCGCCGAGACCGCGCGGCTGTGGACCGACCTCGGCTTCCACAACGGCGACGACGACGCCTTCCACCTCCACAGCGTCACCGGGCCCGACGAGTACACGACGGTCGTCAACGACAACGCCTTCACCAACCTCATGGCGGCGATGAACCTCGCCTACGCCGCGAGCGTCCTGCGCGGCCTCAAGGTCGACGACCCGGTGCGCTACGAGGTCGTCTGCGAGGACCTCGGCCTCGGCGATGCCGAGATCGCCGCGTGGGAGCGCGCCGCCGCGGCGATGCACATCCCCTTCGACGAGGAGCGTGGGGTCCATCCCCAGGACGAGCACTTCCTCGACCGTGAGATCTGGGACTTCGACTCGACGCCGCCGGACCGCTACCCGCTCCTGCTGCACTACCACCCGCTCGTCATCTACCGTCACCAGGTCATCAAGCAGGCCGACGTCGTCCTCGCGATGTTCCTGCTCGGCGAGCGCTTCACCCGCGAGCAGAAGCGCCGCAACTACCGCTACTACGACCCCTTGACGACGAGCGACTCCTCGCTGTCACCGCCGGTGCACGCCATCGTCGCCGCCGAGATCGGCGACCACACGAGCGCGATGCACCACTTCCGCCTCTCGCTGTTCATGGACCTCGCCGACGTCGCCGGCAACGTCGACCACGGCACCCACGTCGCCTCGACCGGCGGGGTTTGGATGGCCCTCGTCCACGGCTTCGGGGGCCTGCGCGACTACGGAGGGCGGATCTCCTTCGACCCGGCCCTGCCCCAGGAGTGGACGCGGCTGCGCTTTCCCCTCATGGTCCGCGGGCGACGCCTCGAGGTCACCCTCACCGCGGGGCACATCACGCTCCTGCTCATCGGCGACGAGGGGCTCGAGGTCGACGTCGAGGGCGAGCCGGTCGCGCTGGCCCCCGGCGACCCCACGACGGTCGCCCTCTCGGGGCACACGAGCGACGCCGCGGGCTGAGCGCCGCGGCCGCGGCAGCAGCGCCTTAGGCCTTGCGCTTGCGCTTGCGCTCGACGACCTCGAGGTTGCGCGCCTCGGCGCGCAGGGCCCGGCGACGGAAGAACAGCGCCATGCCCGCGACGACGACGGTGACGATGAGGGTGTTGAAGACCGCGACCTCGATGCCCTGCGCGAGGGTGAGGGCGAAGACGACGACGGGGCCGACCATCCAGCCCCAGCGCCAGAAGCGCAGCTGGCTGCGGGCCATCCCCACGGCCACCCGTGCCTCCTTGCGCGTCTCCACGGCCTGACCCCGGTTGATCGCCCGGCGCACCCGTCGGCGCGCGTCCTTGTCGAGCTTGGTCCAGGCGTCGCGGAAGGCCTGACCCTCGGGGATCTCGTGTGGCTTCGGCATCGGCTCGATGCTAACCGCCGCAGCCTCGACGAGCAGGTCGGCGGGGTCGGCCCGCGGGGCCGCCGCGGCCTCGGCGGGCAGGTCGGCGGGGTCGGCCCGCGGGGCCGCCGTGGCCCAGCCTGCCGGCGAGCGCCGTCGCCCCCCGGAGAGCGAGCCCATGCCCCGTGCCACACCACCGGAAGCCGCGCAGCCGCTGCTCGAGCGCCTCGGGCTGCACCGCCGCGAGCTGCGCGCCTGGGCGCTCTACGACTGGGCGACGACCGGGCTCTACGTCGTCATCGTCACCGCGGTCTTCCCCGTCTACTACCAGACCGTGGCCGCCGACGGTCTCGCGCCGGCGATCGCGAGCCAACGCTACGCCCTGGCCACGACCCTCGGCATCGTCCTCGTCGCCCTGCCGGCGCCGTTCATCGGCGCGCTCACCGACCAGACGCCGGCCAAGAAGCGGCTGCTCGCCTCGTTCATGCTCCTCGGCGTCGGCGCCACCAGCGCGCTGTTCTACGTCGAGCGCGGCGACTGGCGCCTCGCCCTCGGGATGTTCGTGCTCGTCAACATCGGCGTCAACGGCAGCACGATCTTCTACGACGCGCTGCTGCCGCACGTCGCCGGCAGCGACGAGGTCGACCAGGTCTCTGCCGGCGCGTCCGCCGTCGGTTACGTCGGCGCGACGATCCTGCTGCTCGCCAGCGTCGTCGTCATCGAGTTCCCCGGCCTGCTCGGCATCGACGAGGGCACGCTGCCGGCACGGATCACGTTCCTGGCCACCGCGCTGTGGTGGCTGCTGTTCACCCTGCCGCTGCTGCGCGTCGTGCCCGAGCCACGCCCGCGCATCGTGCCCGGCGAGCGCGGCAGCGCGGCACGCCGCGCGCTGGCGAGGCTCGGTGCCACGCTGCGTGATCTGCGCAGCTACCGCCAGGCGTTCCTGCTCATGCTCGCCTACCTCGTCTACGGCGACGGCGTCGGCACGATCATCCGGCTGGCGACGGTCTACGGCGCCGAGATCGGGATCGGCCAGACGGCCCTGCTCGGCGCCGTCGTCGTCGTCCAGGTCGTCGGCATCCCCGCGACCTTCGCCTTCGGCGCGCTCGCCGGGGTCATCGGCGCGAAGCGCTGCATCCTCCTCGCGCTCACCGTCTACGGCGGCGTGACGATCGTCGCCTACTTCATGACCTCGGCGACGGAGTTCTTCGTCCTCGCCTTCTGCGTCGGCCTCGTCCAGGGAGGCACGCAGGCACTCTCACGCTCGCTGTTCGCCTCGATGATCCCGCGCTACAAGTCCGGCGAGCTCTTCGGCTTCTACGGGGTCATGGACAAGTTCGCGGGCATGATGGGCCCAGCGGTGTTCGCCGGGGTCATCTCGCTGACGGGCTCGAGCCGGCAGGGGATCCTCTCGGTCCTCGGCTTCTTCGCCGTCGGGGCGGCACTGCTGTGGTTCGTCGACGAGGGGGAGGGCCGACGCGTGGCGCAGCGCGCGCAAGCCCAGGCCATGTCAGCCGAGGAGGCCGGGCAGGGCTAGGACGGTTTGCCGGATGCTGCGTCGTGGCTGAGGCCCGGTGTCGCGGGGACGGGTCTGCGCATCCTTCTTGGCCTCGCCGCTCCCGCTCCGGTCCCGGCGGGCTCCACGCAGTGGCTCTTGGAGCGCTCGAGGGGTCTGCCCGGCGCCCTTTGGGTCACGCCGTCCGGTCGTGTCGGCTGCGGCGTCGTGTGGTGGCGTGGGTGCGCGCCCCGGGGGTGTCCGGGGCGCGGTGGGGGTGGGGTGGGTTAGAGGTCGAGGGTCGGCTGCTCGGGTCCGGGCGGCGGCGGTGGGTCGGGGGGTTCGGGCGGC
>JAWOAS010000206.1:0-51177 GCA_046498405.1 Egibacteraceae bacterium | reverse complement strand
TCGCCGAGCTCGACGCGCATCGCGGTGACGTGGGCCTGCAGCGAGCCGTTCGTCGGCGCCCAGCCGACCCGGCCCTCCCACTCGGGGTCGGTGACGTCGAGGATGCTCTCGGGCAGGTCCTCGGCGTCGAGCGCGTCGGTGTTGTAGGACAGCACGCGGGCCCGCCCACTCGTGCCGACCCACTGGCCGTCAGGGTCGGCGAAGCGCTCGTCGACGCGTGCGAGGGTGTCCTCGGGCAGGTCCTGCAGGCGCCCCTCGACCTTGAGCGCGCCGAGCGCGCCGGCGTCCTGGCCGAAGAAGAGGTCGGCCGGGCTGTTGCTGCCCTCCTCGAGGATCGTCGCGGCCATCTCGGCGGTGTCGCCGTAGCGCACCTCGACGTCGACGCCGGAGGCGTCGGCGTAGTCCTCGAGGATCGGGCCGACGAGCTCCTCGCTGCGGCCGGAGTACACGGTGATCGTCCCCGACTCCTCGGTCTCGGCGTCGTCGGCCTCAGCGTCGTCGGCCTCGGCGTCGTCGGCCTCAGCGTCGTCAGCCTCAGCGTCGTCAGCCTCGGCGTCATCGGCCTCGGCGGCTGCGTCGTCGCCGTCGGTCTCGTCGGCCTCGTCGGCCTCGCAGGCCACGAGGAGGGCGCCGAGCGCCATGAGGAGCGCGAGCAGCGCGGCGCGCATCGTCAGATGGGGTGTCGTTCGCATGGGTTTCTCCGAGTTCCCGTGCCAGCAGCCTTGCGGTAAGGTTAGGCTAACCTACATTCCTGGCCGCTGCACGCGCGTCACGGCAGGACGTGCCGATCGGCCCTACGGCCTCGGGCCCCTCGCCGCCGGCTGGTCCCCGTCGAGCACCCCTGGGGCGAAGGCCTGCACGGGCCGGGCGACGTCGACGCGGCAGCGGTCGCCGATGCGCAGATGCGCCACGGAGCCGAGCCGGGCGCGCACGACCCGCCCGGAGGCGAGCTCGACGGCGAGGACCTGGTCGTGGCCGTAGAACTCCCGATCGACGACGAGGCCCCGACCTTCGGGGTCGGGCTGCAGGACGAGGTCCTCGGGACGGACGAGGACCTCGACCTCGCGGCCGAACGCGGCGAGCGGGTTGACGAGCTCGAGCTCGCCGAGGTCGGTGCGCACCCGGTGGCCGCTCTGCACACCGGGGATGAAGTCGGCGTCGCCGACGAAGGCGGCGACCGTGCGGTCGACGGGCCGGTGGTAGAGGGCCTCGGGACGGTCGAGCTGGTGGACACGGCCGGCGTGCATCACCGCGACCTCGTCGGACAGCGAGAGGGCCTCCTCCTGGTCGTGGGTCACGAAGACCGCGGTCGTGCCGGCCTCCTTGAGGATGCGCCGCACCTCGGCGCGCACCTGCCCGCGCAGCGCGGCGTCGAGGTTGCTGAACGGCTCGTCGAGCAGGACGACCGCGGGCCGCGGCGCGAGCGCCCGGGCCAGGGCGACGCGCTGCTGCTCCCCACCGGAGAGCTGGTGGGGCTCGCGGTCGCCCTTGCCGGCGAGGCCGACGAGGTCGAGGACCTCGGCGACGCGTCGGCCGTCGGCCCGCTCGGCGCGGGAGAGCCCGAAGGCGACGTTGCGCGCGACGCTCATGTGCGGGAAGAGCGCGTAGTCCTGGAAGACGACGCCGACGCGCCGGCGCTCGGGTGGGACCGAGCGGCTCGCGTCGGCCACGAGCTGCCCGTCGATCTCGATCTTGCCGGCGTCGGGGTCCTCGAAGCCCGCGACGAGGCGCAGGAACGTCGTCTTGCCGCAGCCCGACGGCCCGAGCAGCCCGAGGATGCGCCCGCGGGTGACCTCGAGGTCGACGCCGTCGACCGCGCGCACGCCGTCGGGCCCGCCGAACGCGCGCACAACGCCGTGCGCGGCGATGACGACCTCGTCCACCCCGGTGGCTCCTCGCTCCTCACTCATGCGCCGAGCCCGTGTCGCCGCCTGAGCAGGATCGCCATGGGGATCCCGGAGATGAGGACGAGCACGAGCGCCGGCGCGGCGGCCCTGGCGAAGAACGCCTCGGACGTGGCGCTCCAGATCGCCGTGGCCAGCGTACGGTCACCGGTCGGCCCGAGCAGGAGCGTGGCGGGCAGCTCCTTCATCGCCGTGAGGAAGACGAGGGCGCCGCCGGCCACGATGCCGGGTCGCACGAGCGGGGTCGTCACCCGCAGGAGCACCCGCCAGCCGGGCTCGCCGAGGCCGCGGGCGGCCTCCTCGACCGACGGGGGGACCTGCAGCACCGAGGCGCGCACCGCGCCGACGGCCTGCGGCAGGAAGAGGACGACGTAGGCGGCGACGAGCATCGCGAGGCTCTGGTAGAGGGGCCCGGCGAAGCGCGCGCCGACGAAGACGAGCGCGAGGGCGATGACGATGCCCGGCAGGGCGTAGCCGAGGTACGTCGCGCGCTCGAGGGCGACGGTGGCACGACGGCGGTAGCGCACCGACAGCACGCCGACGGGCAGGGCCAGCGCGACGGCCACCGCGGCGGCCAGGGCCGAGGCGCGCACGGAGTTCCAGGCGGCCACCCAGGTCTCGGCGGCGAGGCGCAGCGGCTCACCGGCGGCCACCCCCCGCAGGAGCCAGAGGACGAGGACGCCGACCGGCAGCAGCAGCGAGACGGCGACGACGAGCGCGACGAAGGCCAGCGCCGGCCAGCGCCAGCGTCCCAGCGCGATCGGCCGACGGCGGCGCCGCACCCCGGTGCCAACCCGGTGCGCGGCGACCTTGCCGCGCACCCGGGCCTCGACGACGAGCAGCACGATGGTGAAGGCGACGAGCAGGAGGGCGAGCACGACCGCGCCGGTGCGGTCGAACCCCGCGCGGTAGCTCGTGTAGATCGTCCGCGTGAAGGAGTCGAACCGCAGCAGGCTCACCGCACCGAAGTCGCTGAGGACGTAGAGCGCGACGAGCAGCGAGCCGGCACCCACCGCCGGGCGCAGCAGCGGCAGGGTGACCCGCCGCAGCGTCTGCGCGGCATCGTGGCCGAGACTGCGCGAGGCCTCCTCGAGGCCGGGGTCCATGCCGACGAGCGCGCCCCTGACGGTGAGCAGGACGTAGGGGTAGCTCACGAGGACGAGGACGAGCGTGGCGCCACCGAGGCCGTAGATGCTCGGCAGGCCGATCCCCAGCGTCGACTCGACGAGGCCCCCGGGCCCGAGCGCGCCGATGTAGGCGAAGGTGGCGACGTAGCTCGGGATGACGAGGGGCAGCGCGCCGAGCAGCGCCCAGGTGCGCCGCCCGGGCAGGTCGGTGCTCGTCGTCAGCCAGGCCATCGGCACGCCGACGAGCAGCGAGCCGACGACGACAAGCGCGACGAGCGCGCCGGTGTTGGCGACGACCTCGGCGGTCGAGGGCGACCACAGCAGCTCGAGGACCCGCTCGGGGGCCTCGGCGGCGCGCACGACGAGGTAGGCCAGCGGCAGCGCCGCCGCCCCTGCGGCCAGGAGCGCCGGCAGGACGAGGTGGAAGGGCGGCCGCCCCGAGCGGCGGCGGCGGGCCGCGGGCATCGGGGGTGCCGGGACCCCCGGCGCCGGCGGGGTGTCCGTGCCGACGCGCATGCGAGCCTCCGAGCGAGGTTAGGGAAGCCTAACTCCACCCCATGCTGCCCCTGGCAGGGGTCGCCCGCAAGGCCGCCTGCCGCGCCGTGGCGGATCCGCCGCCCCCGGCGCTCAGGCGTAGATCTCGGGCTTGAGCACGCCGATGTAGGGCAGGCCCCGGTAGGCCTGGTCGTAGTCGAGGCCGTAGCCGACGACGAAGCGGTCGGGCACGGCGAAGCCCTCGTAGAGCGGCACGTCGGGCCGCAGGGGATCGGGCTTGGTCAGCAGCGTGATGACCGCGAGCGAGGCGGGCTTGCGCGCCCCGAGGTTGCGCACGAGGTACTGCAGGGTGAGCCCGGAGTCGAGGATGTCCTCGACGAGGAGCACGTGGCGCCCGCTGATGTCGCGGTCGAGGTCCTTGAGGATCCGCACGACCCCGGAGGACTGCGTCGAGGAGCCGTAGCTCGACACCGCCATGAAGTCGACGTCGGTCGGCGTCGACAGCTCGCGGGCGAGGTCGGCCATGAGCACGAACGCGCCCTTGAGCACGCCGACGAGCAGGATCTCCTTGCCGGCGTAGTCGCGGTCGATCTCCGCGGCGAGCGTGACGACCCGGGCGGCGATCGTCTCGGCGTCGAAGGTGATCTCCTCGATGTCGGGGTGCACGGCCGAGGCTCCTCGATCGGTGGTCGGCGACGGTCCGAGGCGCGGGCGGGGCCCGTTCGGCCGCTCAGGGGCCTGCAGCGTAGCCGCCCGCCGCGGCGGCGGGAAACGCCGGCGGGGCGAGCCACAGCCGGCAGCCGGCGAGCGCGTCGGCGGCGTGGCGGCGCACCGCGACGCCGGCGACCCACAGCGGGCCGTCGTCGGCGTCGACGACGACGGGCACGAGGTCACGCAGGGCGCGGGGCACCCTCGCGTCGACGAGGACGTCCTGGAGCTTGCGCATGCCGCCGGGCAGCGCGAGCCGGTCGCCGTCGCGGCGCGCCCGCACCGCCGCGGGGGTCACCCCGGCGGGCAGGACCGTCCACGCCGCGCCGGGCGTGCCCCCACGCGGGGGCACCGGGCCGAGCGGACCGGGCGGAGGGTCGACCTCGCCGACGCGCGGGGCCGCCGTCCCCCCGAGGTCGAGGGCGGTCTGCCCGGGGGCCTCGTGCCCCTGGCCCCACGGCCAGTCGGCGTGCAGGCGCAGGTCGAGCTCGGGCAGGTCGACCGCGCCGGGCAGCGCGAGGGGGCGCACCGGCAGCCCGGCCAGCCCGGCCGGGGCCGCGGCCAGCCACCCACCGCCCCGGGTGACCCACGCGCCCCCGCCGACGTGGCAGGCCTGCCCCGGGTCGAGGGCGAGCACCGCGGCGACGGCGTCGGCGCCGAGCCCCTGGGCGCCCCCGCGCACCCCGGCCAGCGCCAGGCGCACGACCCGGGAGGCCAGTGCCGGGGGCAGCGCGGCGAGGTCGGCGGTGCGCACCGCCCGGGTCGGGCCCCAGCGGGCGACGAGGTCGCGGGCAGCCGAGGCGGCGAGCTCGTCGAGGGCCTCGGCATCGTCGGTGGCGAGGTCCGCGAGGCGGTTGAGCACGCCGACGGGGTCGCCCGGCCCTCCCGAGAGCCGGGCCAGGGCCGGCAGGACCTCCTCGCGGGCGCGTCGCCGCCGCTGGTCGTCGTCGCGGTTGGTGGGGTCGGCCACAGCGTCGAGGCCCTCGCCGTCGACGAAGCCGCGCACGTCCTCGCGCCGCAGGCGCAGCAGCGGGCGCACGACGCGGAGGTCGCCGGCCTCCCGGCGCTCCTGCGCGATGCCGCCGAGGCCGCGGACGCCGGTGCCGCGGGCGAGGTTGAGCAGGACGGTCTCGGCGCGGTCGTCGGCGGTGTGCCCGACGAGGATCACCCCGGCGCCGGCGTTGCGGGCGAGGCGGGCCAGGGCGGCGTAGCGCGCCTGGCGGGCGGCGGCCTCGAGCCCCTCGCCGCGGTTGGCCACCGTGACCTCGCGCTCGTCGTAGGGCAGGCCGAGGGCCGCAGCATGGGCGGCGGCGACCCCGGCGTCGGCGGCGTCGTCGCGCAGGCCGTGGCGGACGTGGGCCACGCGCAGGCGCAGGTCCGGGCGCGCCTCGGCGCAGAGGTGGGCCAGCGCCGTCGAGTCGGGCCCGCCCGAGCACGCCACGATCGCCGCGGCGCCGTGGCCCAGGCCGCCCAGGCCCTCGGAGACCGCGGCGAGCAGTGCGTCGCGGTCGAGCCCCGCCGGCGCCGCGCCCCAGCGCACCGCGGGCTCAGCCCCGGCCGCCGGCCACGCGTGCGACCCAGGCGTCGGGGTCGTCGAGCTCGTCGCGGCTCGGCACGTTGGCGGGGTCCTCCCAGACGCGGGCGAAGGCCTCCCGGCCGTGGCGCTCGGCGACGGCGAAGATGAAGCGCTCCCCGAGGCGGTACTGCTGCGCCTTGAGGCCGAGGCCGAGGAGCTTGCGCAGCGCCTGGTCGGTGGCCTGCTGCCGGCGGCGGTTGAGGACGCTGCGGACCCTGGCGGGGTCGACATCGAGGCCATCGCGCGCGGCGATGACCTCCGCGCCCCAGTCCATGACGACGTTGCCGTGGCCCTCGAGCAGGGACATGAGCGACTGGGCCTCGTCGAAGAGCCGGCGCTGGGTGGGGGTGAGCACGACCGCGAGCAGCGACTCGCGGTCGGTGAGCCGGGAGGGCTCGGCGAGCAGCCGGCGGGCCGCGCCCGCGGCCTCGCGCACCTGCTCGGGCTCGAGGCGGGCCTCGCTGAGGTAGCCGTCGACGATCGCGCGCAGACGCGGCCGCAGCCACGGCACCGCCTCGAACTGCAGCCGATGGGCGACCTCGTGCAGGCACAGCCCCATGCGCAGTTCGGTGGGGCCCAGCCCCGAGCCGGGCAGCACCGTGCGCTCGAGCTCGACGAGGTTGGGCCCCACGAGGGTGAGCCGGCCGGGACCTGGCCGGCCCTCGACCTCGGCCTCGGGGTGGAAGACCTCGTACTGCCCAAGCACCTTCGTCGAGAGGTAGCCGAAGACGACGCCGAGCTGCACGGCGAGGCCGCGGCGCGCGACCGACCGGGCCAGGCCGCTCGTGCGCACGAGCCGGTCGGCGACGGGATCGGTGAGGTGGGCCATCGCCGCGAGGTTGTCGCGGATCCACGCCCGCCGGCCGATGACCCTCGCCCCGGCGGGGTCGAGGCCGGCGCCGAGGCCGGTGACCTCACGGGCCACGGCGTCGGCCCGAGCCACCGTCGCGCCGAGGTCGGCCCGCAGGCCCGCGACGTCTGAGGCCGTGACCTCGGGCAGCCCCGAGGAGCCGACGGCCCAGCCGAGGCGCTCGGCGAGCCTCCAGTCGGCGAGCGGTTGCTGGCTCACCCTCCTCAGTCCTGCCGCTCGCGCTCGCGGGCGAAGCGCGGCTGCCAGACGAGGTAGAGCAGGACGATGAGCGTGACGACGAGCAGCCCGACGCCAAGCAGCGGGTAGAGGATGAACTGGAAGAGCGCCGGCTGCTCGTAGCGCTCCGGGCAGAACTCCTCGGCGATCGTGCCCTCGCGGCAGAGCTCCTCGATGTCGGGGGGAGGCTCCTCGGCGGCCTCGGCGTCGTCCTCGACCGCCGCGACCGGGGGGGCGACGGCGAGGGTGAGGGCGAGGGCGGCGAGCAGCGCGACGAGCAGCGCCGGCGCGGCGGCGAGCAGCGGGCGCGGTGACATCGGTTCCTCCACGAGGTCCTCGAGGGACAGCCGGGCGTGCGCGCGGAGTGTAGCCAGGCCGGGGCGCGGCCGGCGAGCGCCGCGGGGCGGCCGGGTCCGCGCCCGCGGCCGCGCCGGGGTCCGCGCGCTCAGCCCTCGGTGTCGGCGACGAACTCCTCGAGCAGCGCGGGGAACTGCTCCTCGCCGATGCCACCGGGGATGCGGGCGATGACCGTGCCGTCGCCGTCGACGAGCACCCAGAACGGCGAGGAGGTCATGCCGTAGGCGTCGGCGGCGGAGAAGTCCTCGTCATCGGCGAGGGTCGGCACCGTCCAGTCCTCCGACTCGAGCCAGGCCTGCGGCGGGAACTCCGCGCGGCTCTCGTCGGTCCAGGTCGTGACCGCGACGATCTCGATCTCGTCGGGGATCTCGCCGGCGTCGACGGCGTCCTGGACCCAGGGGACCTCGTCCTGGCAGGCCGGGCACCAGTGGGCGAGGAAGAGCAGGAGCTTGGGTGTGCCGTCCCAGGTGACCTCGACGGGCTCGCCGTCGTGGTCGGTGCCGGACAGCTCCGGCGCGGTCTCGCCGATGACGGGGTCGTCGAGCGGCTCGCCCTCGTGCTCGGGCAGGGCCTCGCCCTCGACGGTGGGCTCGCCGAACGCCGCCTCCGCCTCGGCGCCGCTGGGCCCGGAGCTCACGATGAAGGCGGCGATGAGGGCGATGACGACGACGACGAAGACGATCGGCACGACGGGCACCGACGAGCGTCGGCGGGTCTTGGTGGCCATCTAGCGTTCCTCTCGGGCGGGGGTCAGCAGGAGGGTGGCGACGAGCGCGAAGCCCGACAGCGCCATGAAGGGGATCGACACGAAGCCGAACTCCCGGAAGCTCGGCACCCCGCAGGGCGCCTCGGCGTCGCACGCGGCGGTCTGCTCCACCGGCGCCCACTCCAGGGCGTAGTGGCCGAGGGCGATCGCCGCGCCGATCGCCGCCAGCGGCAGCGCGTAGCGGCGGACCCCCGGGTCCCCGCGCAGCGCGGCGATGCCGAGCAGGACGACCAGCGGGTACATCGCGATGCGCTGGTACCAGCACAGCACGCAGGGCACGAGGCCGACGACCTCGGAGTAGTAGAGGCTACCCAGCGTGGAGGTGAGCGCGACGAGCCAGGCCAGCAGCAGCGCCGAGGGCCCGACCGCGTCGGAGACGGCCTGCCAGCCGCGCGGCGCGCCGAGCGCCGCGGCCACCCGCAGCCCCCCGAGCGCGAGGGCCGACGCTGCCGCGAAGAGCGTGAGCAGCGCGAGGAACGTCGTCGCGGTCTGGAAGTCGGGCATGGCTCCGGTCCGGCACGGGGGCGCCCTACGGTAGCCGCAGCCCCGACCCGGCGTCGCGGCGCCGACAGGGCGAACCGTGCCTCACCCAGCCCGGCGCGCCACGCGACCCCTGCCTGCTCACCCGGCGCGCCGACGGACGGGGCCTGCACCCGGTCACCCGGCGCGCCGACGGACGGGGCCTGCACCCGATCACCCGGCGCGCCACGCGGCCCCTGCCCGCTCGCCCGGCGCGCCCACGGCCCGGGACCCGCGTGCGCCTCCGCCGGCGACGTACGCTTGCCCCGTCACGGACTGACGGTTGGGGTCGCCGTCCGTCCGGCCACGTCACGACGAGGGTGATGCCAGGGTGTTCAACGTCCGCGACTACCTGCCATCGGACCTCACCTCGGCGGTGCGGCTGCTCGAGTCGGTCCAGGATCGAGCCGACACCCCTCGACTCGATCCGTCCCGCTTCATCGCCGAGATGACCAACGGTGGCTTCGCCGTCGTCGCGGTGGTCCAGGAGGAGGCCATCGGCAAGGAGGCCGTCGGCGAGGAGGTCGTCGGACTCGTCACCGCCCACGCGGCCAGCACCGAGGCGTGGATCTACGGCATCGCGATCGCGACGCCCTGGCGGCACCAGGGGATCGGCTCGGCGCTGCTCGACCGGCTCGAGCAGCGGCTCCTCCACGGGGGCGTGCGCCGGATCTCGGCCCTGCTCGCGCCCGGCCAGGTCGGCCAGGCCGCCCTGGCCAACCGCGGGTTCGCCGCGACCGAGGGGCTCGTGCTGCACGAGAAGACCGAGCCGCTGGCACCCCGCTCCTTCGAGGTCGTCGAGCACTGGGGTGGGATGCTGCTGCCCGAGGGCCTGTGGGAGCAGGCCGCGGGCATGGAGCGCGAGAAGCAGGTGATCGAGTCGCGGATCGTCGACCCGCTCGCCTCGCCCGAGCTCGCCGAGCGCATCGGGCTGCGGCCGCCCTCGGCGGTGCTGCTGTTCGGTCCGCCGGGCACCGGCAAGACGACGTTCGCGCAGGCGGTCGCGAGCACGCTGCGCTGGCCCTTCGTGGAGCTACTGCCCTCCAAGCTCGCCGCAGCCGAGGGCACGCTCGCAAGCGAGCTGCGCCGGGCGTTCGTCGAGCTCGCCGAGCTCGAGCACGTCGTGCTCTTCATCGACGAGTTCGACGAGCTCGTCCCGGCCCGCGAGGGCCGACCCGCCTCGGCCGGGGTCGTCAACGAGCTGCTCAAGTCGATCCCGGAGTTCCGCAGCCGGCCCGGCCGACTGCTCGTCTGCGCGACGAACTTCGTCGACACGATCGACCCCGCGGTGCTGCGCCCGGGGCGCTTCGACCTGCTCATCGGCATCGGCCCGCCCGACAAGGCCGCCCGGGCCGCGCTGTGGGGCCGCCAACTCGAGCAGATGGACGTCGCCGACGACGCCGACCCCGCGACGCTCGCCGACGTCTCGGCGGGGTTCACCGCCGGCGACATCGACCTCGCCGCCCAGCGCGCGGCGGTCACGGCGTTCCAACGCGCCCGAGGCGGGCAGGACCGCGCCCGCATCGAGGTGCCCGACCTCACCACGTCGATCGCCGCCACGAAGCCGTCGATCTCGGCGTGGATGCGCGAGCGCTTCGCCACCCAGCTCGAGGAGTACAGCCGGGTCTAGACGGCCACGCCTCGGCCCGGCCCACCACCCACCCCGGTCGGCCGGGCGCGGCGGGCAGGGCGGCGGTGGCCACCGACCCGGCAGCGCGTGCCGCGCTCAGCGGCGACGCGGCGGCGCGCCGGCGAGGGCGGCACGGGTGGCATGGCGGGCCACGTCCGGCTCCCAGGACCCGGCGGTGGCCTCGACGACGACGTCGACGGCCCGCTCGGCCTCGGTGGCGGCGACCGGCAGGAGCGTGGGCGCGCCGAGGCGTGCGGCGAGCCCGGCGACGGCCTCGGCGACGTCGTCGAGGCCGAGGTCGGCGGCGAGGCGGCGCGCGGTCGGCTCGGGCAGGGCCGCGAGGGCGTGCGGCAGCAGCGCGGCGTGGGTGGCGGCGTGCGGCGCCGCGAGGGCGCCCCCGAGGGCGTGGCAGGCCCGGTGGTGGGCCGCCGCGCCGGCCAGGGCGAAGCCGCGGGCGGTCAGCTGGGTGGCCCACAGCGCGTGCGCCCGAGCGTCGGGGTCGCCGGCCACCGCGGCAGTCAGGACCTCGAGCAGGAGCGCGGCGCCGTGGCCGCCCGGCAGGCGCGAGGCCGGGCTGGCCTCCGGGCCGTCGTAGGCGGCGAGGGCGTGGGCCAGGGCGTTGAGCCCGCTGGCCGCGAGCGCCTCGGCGGGCAGGCCGGCGCCGGCCTCGGGGTCGGCGAGGACGACGCGCGGCAGGGCCAGCGCGTCGCGGGCGGTGCGCTTGACCCCCTCGCGGCTGACCGCCCAGACCGGCGTGGCCTCCGAGCCGGCGAGGGTCGTCGGCACGGCGACGATCGGCAGGCCGGTGCGCACCGCGACGGCCTTGGCCAGGCCGGTGGCGGCCCCGCCGCCGACGGCGAGCAGGGCGTCGGCGGCGCCCTCGGCCGCGCGGGCGGCGGCCTCGTCGACCGCGGCGAGGGGCACGTGGGCCCGGGCCTCGGCCAGCGACCCGGCCGGCGGGGCCTCGAGCCCCGCGGCCAGCTGCGAGGCCAGGGTCGCCGCGGAGGGGGAGGCGAGGATGAGCGGGTGGCGCGCGCCGAGGCGGGCGAGCTCGCCGGCGAGGCGGTGGCGGACGCCGCGGCCGAGCACGAGGCGCTGGACCCCGTCGTCGGCGGTGAAGGCGAGCGTCATCGCGACACCACCGGGCGGATGCGCACGGCGCCGCTCACGGCAGGTCGGCCCCGCCGGTGGCGGCGTGGAGCTTGGCCAGCCACCCGGCCGCGGCGCGCACGGCCTCGAGGCGCACCTCGTGGCCGCCCTCGCCGATCGCGACCTCGACCGCGGCGCCACGCTCGTCGAGGGTGGCGGCGAGGCGCTCGACGAGCGCCGGTGTGGCGATGGGGTCGGCGCGGCCGGTGCCGAGCCACGCCGCGCTGGCCGAGAGGTCGGCCACCGGTGGGGCATCGAGCACCGGCATCGGTGCGAAGGCGACGACGCCGCGCACCGCCCCGGGGGCCAGCAGCAGCAGCGCCGTGGCGATGTTCGCGCCGTTGGAGAAGCCCACGGCGTAGCGCGGGCGCCCCTCGAGGCCGTGGGCGGCGACGGTCTCGTCGAGGAAGGCCGCGAGCTGCGCGGCGCGCTCGGCGATCTCGGCATCGTCGAAGGTGAAGGGGTAGGCCCCGGTCCCCCCGGTGGGGATGCGACGGAAGAAGCGGGGCACGCCGTCGCCCTCGACGACGGGGCCCCGCGGGGCGATGAGGGCCGCTCCGGGCAGCAGCGCCCGGCCGACCGGCAGGAGGTCGGCCTCGCTGCCACCGGTGCCGTGCAGCGCGAGCAGCACCGGGGCCTGGCCGGAGGAGGGCGGCTCGACGAGGTGGACGAGCCCGCTCACGCCGGGCCCCCACCACCCGGGCCGCCCTCGCGGCGGCTCGCGTAGGGGTCGTCGGGCTCGTCGGGCAGCTTGAGCTCGGGCAGCGCCGCGGCGATCTGCTCGCGGCGCGGCTCGAGCCACGGTGGCAGGCGCAGGCTGCGACCGAGCTCGAGCAGCGGCTCGTCGACGGTGAAGCCGGGCGGGTCGGTGGCGATCTCGAGGAGCACGCCGCCGGGCTCGCGGAAGTAGATCGAGTGGAAGTAGTTGCGGTCGATGATCGGCGTGACGTCGACGCCGCGCCCGGCGATGTGCTCGCGCCAGGCCGCCTCGGTGCCGTCGTCGGGGGCGCGGAAGGCGACGTGGTGGATCGTGCCCGCCGCGACGAGGCCCTGCGGGGCGTCGGGCTCGGCGAGGACGTCGACGCGGCGACCGGGCCCGCCCTCGCCGACGTCGAAGCGGTAGCGCCCGTCGGCCTCGTCGACGAGGCCGAAGCCCATGAGGTCGGTGAAGAGCTCCGCGGTGGGGTCGAGGCTGCGCTCGCTCATCGTCACCGAGTGGAAGCCGCGCACCTGGTGCTCGGGCGGCACGGCGCTGTGCTGCCACGGCACGATCTCCGGGGCCTCGGCGTGGGCGACGAGCTCGATGACGAGCCCGTCGGGGTCGTGGAAGGACAGGGCCTCCTCGTCCATGCGGCTGACCGGGTCGTCGACCTCGACGCCGAGGCGGGTCAGGCGCTGGCGCCACCAGCCCAGGGAGCCCTGCGGGATCGACACCGACATCACCGTGGCCTGGCCGGTCCCCTGACGTCCGCGGGGCACGCCGGGCCACGGGAAGAACGTCAGCACGCTGCCGGGCGAGCCCTGCGCGTCGCCGTAGTAGAGGTGGTAGGTGTCGGGCGCGTCGAAGTTCACCGTCTGCTTGACCAGGCGCATCCCGAGGGTCGTGGCGTAGAAGTCGACGTTGCGCTGGGGGTCGGACGCCACCGCGGTGACGTGGTGGATGCCGAGCGGCTGGACGGGCATGGCGGCTCCTCGGGTGCGCTGGCCGGCGGCGCGGCGCCGCGGGGCTGCCGCGGAGCGTTCCTCCGTAGGATCATTCGTAACCTAACGATACGGTCGGTCGCGCCACCGGTCGACGGCTCGCCCACCGCCCCCGGGTGCTAGCATCCGCTCCGTCCGCGAGCCGCATGGCGGCTCGGCGGCCCGCCGGGATAGCTCAGTCGGCAGAGCGAGTCACTCGTAATGACTAGGTCCGGGGTTCGATTCCCCGTCCCGGCTCGACGACGCCTGCGCGCCGCGCGCCGTCGGATGGCCGGCGCGCCCCGAACGGGGAGGTCCGCGATGGAGGCTCCGACGATCGCTGGTGCGCTGCAGGCGGTCCGCGAGGACCCCGACGCCCGCTTCGCCGCGCTGCTCGCCGGGGTGTTCGCCTTCGCCCTGGCCTTCGCGCTGGGCTTCGTCATCGGCAGCACGGTGGCCGACGACGCGCAGGAGGCCTAGCGGCACGGCCGGCTGGCCGCGGCCCTACGGCGCGTGCTTGGGCACGACGACGACCGGGCACGTCGCGTGGTTGACGACCTGCTGGCTCACCGAACCGAGGAGGAGACCGGTGAACCCACCGTGGCCGCGGGAGCCGACGACGATGAGGTCGGCGTCCTCGCCGCGGGCGAGGAGGGCCTCGGAGGCCCGGCCGCGCGTGACGACGGGCTCGATCGGCACGTCGTCGCCCGGCACGTCGGCGAGCAGGCGCTTGACGAAGTCCTCGGCGGCCTGACGCGCCTCGTCCTCGATGCCCGCCCGCAGGTGCTGGCCATCGACGGCGGAGTAGGGGTAGTAGCCCGACAGCGGCTGGTAGGCGTGGACGAGCACGATGCGCCCGTCGCGCGCCTCGGCCTCGCCGACCGCCCACTCGAAGGCCTTGCGGGCCCCGTCGGACTCGTCGACGCCGACCACGACGGTGTACATCGTCGGCCTCCCTTCGCCTCGAGCGCCTCGCGCGTCGTCACGACGCCGGCGACGGCGCCACGGGCCTCATGGTCGCAGCCTCCCGACATCTCCGGCAGCTGCCACCGGCCTGTGGTCCCGGCCACGGTGGGTCGCTAGGCCCCAGCGGCGACCCAGCGGCGCCTAGGCGAGCTCGATGAAGCTGCGGCGGAAGCGCTCGAGGTCCTCCGTCGCGCCGGGCGCGTCCTCGCCGTCGATGACGCAGTGCTGCAGCCCACTGACCGCGAGGTTGACGCCGACCCGCTTGAGGGCCTTCTGGGCCGCCGAGACCTGGCGCAGGACGTCCTCGCAGTCGCGGCCCTCCTCGATCATGCGCTGCACCGCGCGCACCTGGCCCTCGACCTTGCGCAGGCGCCGCAGCGACGCCGCCACGGACTCCTCGCCGAGCTCGTTGACGTCCATCTCGTCTCATCCCTCCGCATCGCGCGGGCGGTGCCCGCGATTGGCCTCCGCATCGCGCGGGCGGTGCCCGCGACTGGCCTCCGCATCGCGCGGGCGGCGCCCGCGATCCGGCAGCCGGTGTACCCCGTAGGGTACCGCGGTGACGGCCTCCTCATGCTCACACGAGCTCGGCCGGCGCGTGCTCCTGGGGCGTCGGGGTGAGCAACGGGCTCGGTGGCTCGACGACGGCGAGCACGGCGTCCTCGACGGTGGCGTGCCAGCGGCCACGGTCGACCAGTCCCCCCTCGTCGGCGCGGTCGAGGACGTCGCGCACCGGCCCGCGCACCGTCGCGAGGTGCACCTCGACGCCCGCGTCGTCGAGCTCGGACAGCGCGCGCGCGACCTCGTGGGCGGCGCTGGCGTCGAGACCGGAGACCGCGCTCGCGTCGAGGATGACCGCGGCGAGCTCGGGGCGGGAGGCCGGCAGCGCCCGCAGCGCGTCGGCGACCTGGGCGGCGTCGGCGAAGTGCAGCGGCCCGTCGACGCGCAGGACCGCCGCGCGTGGGTCACGGTGGGTCGGCCAGCGCGCGGTGCTGCGCAGCAGCGTCGTGCCCTCGACGCGGCCGAGCTCGGTGATGTGGGGGCGCGAGACGCGCCACAGCAGCACGCCGAGGCTGGAGACGACGCCGAGCAGGAGGCCGATCTCGACGCCGAGGAGGATCGTGCCGAGGAACGTCACCGCCAGGGCCCCGCCCTCGGCCCGGTCGGTGCGCAGGACACGGCGGGCCTCCCGGACGTCGACGAGCCCGGCCACGGCCACGAGCACGACCGCGGCCAGCACCGCGTAGGGCAGCGAGGACAGCAGTGGGGTCAGCAC
Organism: Egibacteraceae bacterium; assembly: GCA_046498405.1. Taxonomy (GTDB): domain Bacteria; phylum Actinomycetota; class Nitriliruptoria; order Euzebyales; family Egibacteraceae; genus T1Sed10-49. The sequence continues at coordinate 35,937 of JAWOAS010000206.1, read as the reverse complement.
CGCGGCCACGACCGCCACGGTCACCGCGGCGATCGCGCCGGAGGCTGGCGTGCGCGCCCCCGCGTCGGCGGCCACGGCGCTACGGCTGAAGCCCCCGGCCACGGGGAACGCCGCGAAGAGGCCGGCGGCGAGGTTGGCGGCGCCGACGGCCACGAGCTCGGCGTCCTCGCCCACGCGCTGGCGCGCGCGGGCGGCCAGCGCCTTGGCCACGCTGATGCCCTCGGCGTAGGAGATGACCGCGATCGCCAGCGCCGCGGGCAGGAGCGCGACGGCGTCGTCGACCGAGACCGCCGGCAGGCTCGGCAGCGGCAGGCCGGCGGGCACCTCCCCGAGGACCCGGGTGCCGGTGTCGAGGGTCGCCGCGACGGCGACGGCCGCCGCGACGACGAGCAGGGGGCCGGGCAGCCGCGGCGCGAGGCGCTTGAGCGCGAACAGCGCGAGGACCGCGACGACGGTGAACGCGAGCGTCGGCAGGTGCGTCTCGTCGACGGCGCCGGCCAGGCCTGCCAGCGTGCCGGGCAGGGCGTCGGCGCGGGCGGCGTCGACGCCGAGGGCGTCACGCAGCTGGCTCGCGCCGATGAGGATCGCCGCGCCCCCGGTGAAGCCGACGATCACCGCGTGGGAGAGGAAGCTCACGAGGACGCCTGCGCGCAGGAGGCCGAGGCCCAGTTGGATCGCGCCGGCCAGCAGGGCGAGCAGCCCGGCGAGGGCCGCGTAGCGGCTCGGGTCGCCCTCGGCCAGTGGCGCAACGGCCGAGGCGGTCAGCAGCGCCGTCATCGCCACCGGCCCCACGGCGAGCTGGCCGGAGGTCCCGAGGAGGGCGTAGACGAGCAGCGGCACGATCGAGGCGTAGAGCCCGGTGACCGGCGGCATCCCCGCGAGCGCGGCGTAGGCCATGCTCTGGGGCACGAGCATGACGGCCACCGTCAGGCCCGCGATGGCGTCGGCCCGCAGCGTCGCGCCGTCGTAGCCACGCCGCCACGACAGGGGCCGTGGTCCCGAGCGCTCCGGAGCGGCGGTCATCGTCTCCTCCTCGTCCTCATGCTGATGCGGTGCCCGACGTCGATGCGGGGGCGTGGAGTGGTGTCCGGCGTCGACGCGTGGGCGTGGTGCGATGCCTGGCGTCGATGCATGAGCACCATACCCCCCGGGGTAGCCTTTCGCACAGCACGCCCCCTGCCGCCCCGCAAGGACCTTCGTCCCGAAAGGTTGCGACGGAATACCCCCAGGGGTAGGGTCGTTGGTGAGGGGCACACCCGCGACATCCTCGACCGAAAAGGAAGACCTGCCATGGAGATCACCAACCTGCGGACCCCCGGGCTGGGAGACGCGACGTACGTGGTCACCCACGAGGGCGTGGGCGTCGTCGTCGATCCGCAGCGCGACACCGCTCGCTTCGAGGACGTCCTCACTGAGCAGGACGCCGAGCTGCGCTACGTCCTCGAGACGCACATGCACAACGACTACGTCTCCGGTGGGCCCGCGCTGGCCGAGCGCCGCGGTGGCGAGATCGTCCTGCCCGCGGGCAGCGGTGCGGCGGTCGACCACGTGCCGGCGTTCCACAACGAGGAGCTCGAGCCCGCCGGCGGGCTGCAGATCCGCCCGATCCACACCCCCGGGCACACCCCTGAGCACGTGAGCTATCTCGTGCTCATCGAGGGCGAGCCCGTCGCGGTGTTCTCCGGCGGGAGCCTGCTCGTGGGCTCGTCGGGCCGCCCCGACCTCCTCGGGCCCGAGCGCGCCCGGTCGCTGGCGATGCTCCAGTACATCAGCGTCAACCGCCTCGCCGCGCTGCCCGACGAGACCGGGCTCTACCCGACCCACGGCGAGGGCTCGTTCTGCACCTCCTCGGGCGCCGGGCGCACGACCTCGACGATCGGGCTCGAGAAGGCCGAGAACCCCGTGCTGGCCCAGCCCGACCAGGAGTCGTTCGTGAAGTTCACGCTCTCGGACCTCCAGCCGTGGCCGACCTACTACCAGCACATGGGCCCGACCAACCTCTTCGGCCCGAAGCCGCTGCCGAGCCTCGAGGTGCCCGAGCTGTCCGTGGCCGACGTCGCCCGCCGCGACGACAGCGTCGTCGTCCTCGACGGCCGTCCCCGGACCGCCTACGCCGAGGGCCACGTCCCCGGCGCAGTGGGCATCGAGCTCGGTGAGCAGTTCGGCGTCTGGGCCGGCTGGGTCGTCGACTTCAACGCCCCCATCCAGCTCGTCCTCGATCCCGACCAGGACGCCGAGGAGGCCGCGGTGCAGCTCGCGCGCATCGGCTTCGACCACGTCACCGGGGTCCTGCGCGGCATGGGCGCCTGGACCGAGGCCGGCCACGACGTCGCGCGCTTCGACGCGGCCACGGTCCCCGAGCTCGTCGCCGCCGTCGAGGCCGGCAAGGACGTGCAGATCCTCGACGTCCGCGCGCCCAACGAGGTCGAGGCCATGCCGATCGAGGGCTCGATCGCCCGCTACGTGCCCGACCTCGTCGACGGCCCCGGCGACGAGCTCGACCCCGCCCGCCCGGTCTGGGTGATCTGCGGGTCGGGCTACCGCTCGGCGATCGCGGCGAGCCTGCTCGAGCAGCACGGCTTCACCCCGGTGCTCGTCGACGAGGGCGGCGCCGAGGAGTACCTCGCGGCCCGCGCCGCCTAGCCCCTGTTCGCACCGCGGGGCGGTGGGCAGGACCACCGCCCCGCGTCAGCCTGGTCCCTCACCAAGAAGAAAGGCCGATCCTCGATGACCGACACCTCGACCCGCACCCTGCCCCAGCGCGTCGACCCGACCGCGCTCGCCGACCTCCGCGGCAACGGCGACGCCCCGCGCATCCTCGACGTCCGCACCCCGGTGGAGTTCGAGGCCAGCCACATCGACGGGGCCGTCAACGTCCCGCTCGACACCCTCGGGGAGGACCCCGAGGCCATCGCCGAGGCGCTCGCCGCGCCGACCGTGCTCGTGTGCCGCTCCGGCGCCCGGGCCTCGCAGGCCCACGAGAAGCTCGCGGCCACCGGCGCCGCCGACGAGCTGCGCGTCCTCGAGGGCGGCATGGTCGCCTGGGAGCAGTCGGGCTTCGACGTCAACAAGGGCCGCGAGCGCTGGGACCTCGAGCGGCAGGTGCGCTTCACCGCCGGCGCGCTCGTGCTCGCCGGGATCATCGCGAGCGTCTTCTTCCCGCCGGCGCGGTACTTCTCCGGCGCGATCGGCGCGGGGCTCGTCTTCGCCGCGCTCACGAACACCTGCGCGATGGGGATGCTGCTGTCGAAGATGCCGTGGAACGGCACCGCCGAGAAGTGCGACCTCGACATGGCCCTCGGGAGGCTGCGCTGAGCCCCGAGGACTGGGACACCCGCTACGCCGGACGCGAGCTCGTCTGGTCGGCGCGGCCCAACGCCTTCGTCGTCGCCGAGGTCGAGCGCCTCGCCCCGACCCCGGGGCGGGCGCTCGACCTCGGCGCGGGTGAGGGCCGCAACGCCGTCTGGCTCGCCGAGCGCGGGTGGGCGGTCACCGCGACGGACTTCTCCCCCGTCGGGCTCGACAAGGCCCGGGCGCTGGCCGAGGCCCGCGGCGTCGAGCTCACCCTCGTCGAGGCCGACGCCACGCAGCCGGCGCCGGGACCGGCGCCCTTCGACCTCGTCGTCGTGGCCTACCTCCAGCTGCCGGCCGCCGCGCTCGAGGCCGCGCTCGGCCACGCCGCGGCCGCCGTGGCCCCTGGCGGCACGCTCATCGCCGTCGGCCACGACGCCGACAACCTCGCCCGCGGCCACGGCGGCCCGCCGGACCCCGCGGTGCTGTGGAGCGCCGAGCAGGTCGCCGCAGCCCTCGACGGCCTCACCGTCGAGCGCGCGGGGCAGGTCACCCGCGAGGTCGCCACCGACGACGGGCCACGGCAGGCCATCGACACCCTCGTCACCGCGCACCGTCGCTGAGCCCAGCCTCGTCGTCGGCGCTCTGAGGGTGCCGAACCACGGGAGGTCCTGCGATAGTGGGGCACCCCGCCGATGGAGGTAGGCATGTCCCTGAACAGCTTCGGTGCCCGCGACACCCTGAGGGTCGGCGACGCGGAGTACGACCTCTACCGCCTCGACGCCCTCGACGGCGTCGCCCGCCTGCCCTACAGCCTCAAGGTGCTCCTCGAGAACCTCCTGCGCAACGAGGACGGGGAGAACATCACCGCCGAGGACATCCGCGGGCTCGCGGCCTGGGACCCCGACGCCGAGCCGAGCGAGGAGATCCTCTTCACGCCCGGGCGCGTGCTCCTGCAGGACTTCACCGGGGTACCGGCCATCGTCGACCTCGCCGCGATGCGCGAGGCCATGGCCGACCTCGGCGGCGACGCCGGCAAGGTCAACCCGCTCATGCCCGCCGACCTCGTCATCGACCACTCGATCGTCGCCGAGGTCACCGGCGTGCCCGAGGCCTTCCTGCGCAACGCCGAGATCGAGTTCCAGCGCAACCTCGAGCGCTACGCGTTCCTGCGCTGGGGCCAGCAGGCCTTCGACGGCCTCCGCGTCGTGCCGCCCAACACCGGCATCGTCCACCAGGTCAACCTCGAGTACCTCGCCCAGGTCACCTGGACCGACGACGGGGTGGCCTTCCCCGACACCCTCGTCGGCACCGACAGCCACACCCCGATGGTCAACGGCCTCGGCGTGCTCGCCTGGGGCGTCGGGGGCATCGAGGCCGAGGCGGCGATGCTCGGCCAGCCGATCTCGATGCTCGTCCCGCAGGTCGTCGGCTTCAAGCTCGAGGGCGAGCTGCCCGAGGGCGCGACGGCCACCGACCTCGTGCTCACCGTCACCGAGATGCTCCGCGGCCACGGCGTCGTCGGCAAGTTCGTCGAGTTCTACGGCCCCGGCGTGGCCAACGTCCCCGTCGAGAACCGCGCGACGATCGGCAACATGAGCCCGGAGTACGGCTCGACGGTGACGATGTTCCCCGTCGACGACGAGACCCTGCGCTACCTCGCCTTCACCGGCCGCAGCGACGAGCAGGTCGCCCTCGTCGAGGCCTACGCCAGGGCCCAGGGGATGTTCCACGACCCCGCCGCCGAGCCGGACTACTCCGAGCGCCTCGTCCTCGACCTCGGCACCGTCGTGCCGAGCCTCGCCGGGCCCACCCGGCCGCAGGACCGCGTCGCGCTCACCGACGCCGCGGCGTCGTTCCGCGAGATCCTGCCGCACTACACCGACGCCACCGATGCCGCGCTCGAGGACACCTTCCCCGCCAGCGACCCCGTCGCCAACGACCCCGACACCCCGACCCGCACCGCGGTGCCCGTCACCCTCGCCGACGGCACGAGCTTCGAGCTCGACCACGGCGACGTCGCGATCGCCGCGATCACCTCGTGCACGAACACCTCGAACCCGTCGGTGATGATCGCCGCGGGCCTCGTGGCCAAGAAGGCCGTCGAGCACGGCCTCGACACCAAGCCGTGGGTCAAGACCTCCCTGGCGCCGGGCTCGAAGGTCGTCATGGACTACTACGAGCGCGCGGGGCTGCTGCCCTACCTCGAGAAGCTGCGGTTCCACCTCGTCGGCTACGGCTGCACGACCTGCATCGGCAACTCCGGCGCGCTGCTGCCGGAGGTCTCCAAGGCCGTGGGCGAGGCCAACCTCGCGGTGGCCAGCGTCCTGTCGGGCAACCGCAACTTCGAGGGGCGCATCAACCCCGACTGCAAGCTCAACTACCTCGCGAGCCCACCGCTCGTCGTGGCCTACGCCATCGCCGGGTCGATGGACGTCGACCTCTACGGCGACCCCCTCGGCGTCGACCCCGACGGCAACGAGGTCTACCTCGCCGACATCTGGCCAAGCAACGCCGAGATCACCGCGGTCGTCGACGACGCGGTGCGCCAGGAGATGTTCACCGAGCGCTACGCCAACATCTTCCAGGGCGAGGAGCGCTGGGAGCAGCTCGACGTGCCCACCGGCCAGCGCTTCGTGTGGGACCCCGACTCGACGTACGTGCGCAAGCCGACGTTCTTCGACGGGATGACGCCCGAGCCAGCGCCGATCGCCGACATCACCGGCGCGCGGGCGCTAGCCAAGCTCGGCGACTCGGTGACCACCGACCACATCTCCCCGGCCGGGGCGATCAAGAAGGACTCGCCTGCCGGGGCCTACCTCCAGGCGCAGGGCGTGACCCCCGCGGAGTTCAACTCCTACGGCTCGCGCCGCGGCAACCACGAGGTGATGATCCGCGGGACGTTCGCGAACATCCGGCTGCGCAACCAGCTCGCGCCCGGCACCGAGGGCGGGGTCACCCGCCACCTGCCCTCGGGGCAGGAGATGTCGATCTACGACGCCCACCTGCGCTACGCCGCCGAGGGCGTCCCGCTCGTCGTCCTCGCCGGCAAGGAGTACGGCTCGGGCTCGAGCCGCGACTGGGCGGCCAAGGGCACCCGGCTGCTCGGCGTGCGCGCCGTGCTCGCCGAGAGCTACGAGCGCATCCACCGCTCCAACCTCATCGGCATGGGCGTCCTGCCGCTCGAGCTGCCGGCCTCGGCCGACGACCTCGGGCTCACCGGCGAGGAGACCTTCGACATCGCCGGGCTCACCGAGCAGGGCCAGGGCCCCGGCGGGCTGCCCACCGAGGTCACCGTCACCGCGACCCGCGACGACGGCCAAGCGAGCACGCTGACCGCGCGGGTGCGCATCGACACCCCCAACGAGGCGGCGTACTACCGCCACGGCGGGATCCTGCACTACGTCCTGCGCCAGCTCCACGCCCGCGACTGAGCCGGCGGGCGCTCAGCCCGCCGCGGGCGGCGCGACCTCGTGCGCGGCGGGCAGCCCCGCGAGATCGGCCATCGCCCGGTAGCGCCCGCCCGCGGCGAGCAGCTCCCCGGGCCGGCCCCGCTCGACGACGCGGCCGGCCTCGAGGACGACGACCTCGTCGACCTCGTCGGGCTCGGGCAGGTCGTGGGTGATGAGCAGGACGCCGCGCCCCTCGGCGGCCTCGAGCATCTGCCGGCGCAGCGCCCGCGCCGTCGTGCGGTCGACGTTGGCGGTCGGCTCGTCGAGGATGAGCAGGGGCGCGCCGACGAGCAGGGCGCGGGCCAGGGCGATGCGCTGGCGCTGCCCTGCCGAGACCCGCACGCCCTCCTCGCCGACGGGGGTGTCGAGGCCGTCGGGCAGCGAGGCCACCCAGTCGGCGAGCCGGGCACGCGCGAGCGCGTCGGCGACCTCGTCGTCGCCGGCGTCGGGCCGCCCGAGGCGGACGTTGGCCCCGATCGTCGTGTCGAAGAGGTGCGCGTCCTGCTCGACGAGGCCGATGACGCGGCGGACGTCGGCGGCGGCGTAGGCGGCGAGGTCGACGCCGTCGAGGAGCGCCCGACCGCCGTCGAGGTCGCGGAAGCGCAGCGCGACGTGGGCCAGCGAGGTCTTGCCCGCCCCGCTCGGGCCGACGAGCGCGACCCGGCGCCCGCGCGCGAGGGTGAGGTCGACGCCGTCGAGGGCGGGCGGTCCGTCGGGGGCGTAGCGCAGCCGCGCGTCCTCGACGCGCAGCTCCCGTCCGGAGGGCGCGGGTCGCGGCGCGGCGGGCTCGGTGACGGGGTCGGGCGCGTCGGTGAGCTCGAGGACCCGTCGGGCCGCCGCGAGCGCCCCGCTGAGCTCCTGCGCGGCGGCCGGCAGCGGGGTGGTCGCCTCGAAGGCCGCCATCGCGGTGAGCACGACGAGGGCGAGGTGGTAGCCGGCGAGCTCGCCGGCGGCCACCGCGGGGACCCCGACGACGGCGACGAGCCACACCGCCCCACCGGAGACGAGCGTGCCGAGGGCGGCCACGAGCCCCGCGCGCCAGGCACCGGCGCGCTCGAGCGCGACGAGCTCGGCGTCGGCGGCGTCGACCTCGGCGAGGGCGTCGTCGACGCGGCCGTAGGCCAGCAGCTCGCCGGCGCCCTCGAGCAGGCCGACGACCTCGGTGGCCAGCAGCCCGCGCGCGGCGGCCAGACGGGCCTGCGCGGCCCGGCCGAGCCGCAGCGCGAGCAGCGACACGCCGAGCCCGGCACCGAGCAGCGCCGCGGCGAGCACGAGCGCGGCGCTGGGCAGGAAGGCGGCGAGCAGTCCGGTGGCGAGCACGAGCACGCCGGCGGCCACGACCGGCGGCGCGATGCCCCGGATGAAGACCGTCTGCAGCTCGTCGACGTCGTCGACGAGGCGGCTGAGGAGGTCACCGCGACGGCGCCGCTCGAGCCCGGCGGGCGCGAGCGCCTCGAGGCGCTCGTAGACGGCGACGCGCAGGTCGGCGAGCAGCCGGAACGCCGCGTCGTGACTGGCGAGCCGCTCGAGGTAGCGCAGCACCCCCCGGCTCACGCCGAAGGCGCGTACCCCGACGACCGCGGCGATGAGCTCGAGGACCGGCGGGCGCAGGGCGGCGTAGGAGATGAGGAACCCCGAGGTCGCCATGAGCCCGATGCTCGCGCCGACCGTCGCGAAGCCGAGGAGCATCGACAGCGCGAGCCGCCGCCGCTCGGGCCGCGCCAGGCGCAGGAGGCGGGCGAGCACCTGTCGGTCGCTCATCGCGCGCCCGCCACGCCCGCGCCGGCCCGCAGGGCCGCGTAGGCCCCGCCGTCGGCGGCCAGCCGCCCCGCTGGGCCCTGCTCGACGACCCGACCGTCGCGCAGGACCGCGACGCGGTCGGCCCGCTCGGCGAGCGCGAGGCGGTGGGTGACCACGACGAGGGTCCGCCCGGCGGCCAGCCGCGCGAGCGCGGCGCGCACCGCCTCCTCGCTGTCGACGTCGAGGTCGGCGGTGGGCTCGTCGAGCAGGACGAGGGGGGCGTCGCGCAGGAACGCCCGGGCGAGGGCGACACGGCGGCGCTGCCCGGCCGACAGCCCGACCCCGCGCTCACCGAGCGGCGTGGCCAGGCCCTCGGGCAGCGCGTCGACGAAGTCGGCCCCGGCTGCGGCCAGGGCGCGGGCCACCGCGGCGTCGTCGGCGCGCGCGTCGGCGAGGCGGACGTTGTCGGCCAACGAGCCGTCGAGCAGGTGCGGGCGCTGGGGCACCCAGGCGACCTGGGCACGCCAGGCGTCGAGGTCGACAGCGCCGAGGTCGAGGCCGCCGCTGCCGGCCTCGAGCAGCGTCATGCGCCCGGCGCTCGGCGCGGCGAAGCCGAGGAGGAGACTGAGCACCGTCGACTTGCCCGCCCCGGTCGGGCCGACGAGCGCGAGGTGCTCACCGGGGTGGATCGTGAGGTCGACCCCGGCCAGCGCGCCCTCCTGCCGTCCGGGATAGGCGTAGGCGACGCCGTCGAGGCGCACCGTGACCGCTGCGGCGTCGGGCGCGGCGGCCGCGCCGCCCGGGGCCGCCGGCGGGGCCTCGACGACGTCGAGGAGCTCCGAGGCGACCTCGAGGCCCTCGGTCGAGGCGTGGAACTGCTGGCCGAGCATCCGCAGCGGCAGGTAGATCTCCGGGGCCAGGACGAGGATCGCCAGCCCGGTCTCGAAGTCGATCGTGCCCTCGAGCAGGCGCAGCCCGATGCCGACGGCGAGCATCGCCACGCCGATCATCGCCATGAGCTCGAGCCAGCCCGCCGACAGGAACGCCACGCGCAGGGTCCGCAGCGTGCGCCTGCGCAGGTCGTCGGTGACCCGGGCGATCTCGGCGCGCTGGCGCTCGGCCCGCCCGTAGGCCTTGAGCGTGGGCAGCCCCTGCAGGACGTCGAGGAAGTGCCGGCCGAGCGTGGCCAGCGCGCGCCACTGGCGCTTGGTGCGTCCCCGCGCGGCGAGGCCGATGAGGACCATGAACAGCGGGATCGTCGGCAGGGTCAGCGCGAGGATGCCGACCGAGATGGGGTCGCGCGGCCAGATCCACGCCACGGCCAGCAGCGGCACGAGCCCGGCGAGGGCGAGCTGGGGGAGGTAGCGCGAGAAGTAGGCGTCGAGCGCGTCGATCCCGCGGGTCGCGGTCATCGCGAGCTCGCCGCGGCTGCGGCCTGCGAGCGCGACGGGACCGTCGCTGGCGACGCGGTCGAGCAGCCCCCGACGCAGCTCGGACTTGACCCGGGCCGAGGCGCGCTGGCTGGCGACCTCACTGCCCCAGGCCAGGCCCGCCCGCGCGAGCACCGCGCCGGCGAGCACGGCGAGGGCGCCGGTGAGGTCGTCGAGGCCGGCCCCCTCGACGAAGGCCCCGGCCACGACCGCGGCAAGCGCGGCGGCCTGGACGATGACGACGACCGCGGTGGCCAGCCCGAGCGCGACGGTCAGCGCGAGGAAGGACCGTGTCGACCGCGCACGGCGCAGCAGCCGCGGGTCGAGCGGTGTCACGAGCCTGCCTCGGCCTCCCCCGCGCCCTCGTCGCCGGCCACCGTCGCGGCGCCGACGAAGTGCTCACGGCTCACGCGCTTGCGGAACACCCAGTAGCTCCACGCCTGGTAGACGATGACGACGGGGGTCATCGCCAGCGCGACCCAGCTCATGATCGTCAGCGTGTACGTCGTCGAGCTCGCGTTGAAGATCGTGAGGCTGAAGTCGGGGTCGATCGAGGAGACCATGACCCGCGGGTAGAGGTTGAGGAAGACCGTCGCCATCGTGAGGACGATCGCCCCGGCGGTGGCGAGGAACGCCCAGCCGTCGAGCCGCTCGGCCAGCAGCCAGGAGACGACGAGCACCGCGGCCAGCGCGGTGATCGGCACGAAGTCGGGGACGATGCCGCGGTCGCCGGTCGTGGCCGCGGTGTAGTAGCTCCACGACAGGAACCCGAGCGTCGTGGCCGCCGCCGGCCACCAGATGCGCCGCGCGTAGGCCCGCGCCCGATCGGTGATCTCGCCCTCGGTCTTCAAGGTGAGGAACACCGCGCCGTGGAGGGTGAACAGCGACAGCGTCATGAGGCCGCCGAGCAGGGCGTAGGGGTGGAGGAGGTCGAAGAAGCTGCCGACGTACTCCCCCGAGGCGTCGATGGGGGTGCCGCGCAGGATCGAGCCGAAGGCCACGCCCCACAGCAGCGCGGGGATCGCCGAGCCCCAGAAGATCGCCTGGTCCCAGCGGGCGCGCCAGCGGTCGCTGTCGCGCTTGCCACGGAACTCGAAGGCCACGCCCCGGGCGATGAGCGCGAGCAGGATGAGCAGCAGCGCGAGGTAGAAGCCGCTGAACAGCGTCGCGTACCACTCGGGGAAGGCCGCGAAGGTCGCCCCGCCGGCGACGAGCAGCCAGACCTCGTTGGCGTCCCACACCGGACCGATGGTGTTGATCATCACCCGCCGGTCGACGTCGTCCTCGGCGAGGAACGGCAGGAGCGTGCCGACCCCGAAGTCGAAGCCCTCGAGGAAGAAGTAGCCGAGCCAGAGCACGGCGATGAGGGCGAACCAGAGCGTCTCGAGGTTCCAGAAGTCCATGGCGAGCCCCGTCTAGTACTGGAGGGAGGCGCCGACGTCCTCCGCCGTGCGCTCGTCGGTCAGGCCCTTGCGCCCGTAGTACAGCAGCAGCCCCACCTCGACGACGATGAGCACCCCGTAGATCGCGACGAAGGCGAGCAGGGAGGTCAGGACGTTGCCCGCCGAGACCGTCGGGCTGACCCCGTCGGCGGTGAGGAGCACCTCCTGGACGACCCAGGGCTGACGGCCCATCTCGGTGAAGAGCCAGCCGGCGGAGTTGGCGACGAACGGCAGGACGATGAGCGGGACCGTGGCCTTGAGGAACCAGCGGCTGTGCTCGAGGCGATGGCGGCGCACGAGGTAGAGCCCGAGCGCGGCCACGGCGATGAACAGCGTGCCGATGCCGACCATGATGCGGAACGACCAGTAGAGGACCGGCACGTTGGGCACGTAGTCCGCGGCGCCGTACTCCTCCTCGTAGCGCTCCTGCAGCTCGTTCATCCCCACGACCTCGCCGTCGATGGTGTTCGTCGCGAGGACCGACAGGAGGTAGGGCAGCGTGATGTTGAAGTACGTCCGGGAGCCGTCGAGCGGGCCGACGGCGAACAGCGAGTAGCTCGCCGGCGCCTCGGTCTCGTAGAGCGCCTCGGCCGCGGCGATCTTCATCGGCTGCTGCTCGGTCTTGAGCTGGGCCTGGCTGTGGCCCGCCCACGCGGTGCCGAGCGAGGACGCGAGCATGATGACGAGCGCGATCGTGGCCGCGGGGCGGAACACCTCGATGTCGTGGCCCTTGAGGAGGTGGTAGCCGCAGACGCCGAGCACGAAGACCGCCGCGGTCAGCAGTGCCGCGAGGACGGTGTGCTGGAACTGCACGAGGAGGTTGGAGTTCGTCAGCACCGCGCCGAAGCTGTCGAGCTCGGCGCGGCCGAGCTCGTCGTTGATGCGGAAGCCGACGGGGTTCTGCATCCACGAGTTCGCCGCGAGGATGAAGTAGGCCGACAGCCAGGTGCCGAGCGCGACGAGCCAGATCGTCGCGAGGTGCACGCCCCGGGGCAGTCGGCTCCACCCGAAGATCCACAGCCCGAGGAACGTCGACTCGAGGAAGAACGCCGCGAGCCCCTCGATCGCCAGCGGTGCGCCGAAGATGTCGCCCACGTAGCGGGAGTAGCTCGACCAGTTCATCCCGAACTGGAACTCCTGGACGATGCCCGTGACGACGCCGAGCGCGAAGTTGATGAGGAAGAGCTTGCCGAAGAACTTCGTGAGGCGCAGCCACTTGTCGTCGCCGGTGCGGTAGGCGATCGTCTGGAAGATCGCGATCATCGGGGCCAGGCCGATGGTGAGGGGCACGAAGAGGAAGTGGAAGACCGTCGTGGCCCCGAACTGCCACCGTGCCAGCTCGAGTGCGTCCATCGCGGGGTGCTCCTGTCTCGGGCCGACCGGGGGACCCGGCCGTGCGCGGGCGCCGGGCAGCAGTATCGCTGCCGGCCGCATCCTCAGCGCGCCTTAGCAGGGCTGCTGAGGTCCCCGGACCCGCGACTGGGGGGACGTTGGTCCCGCCCCTCGGCGGGGCGCCGCGCGCTGGCTCAGCCGCCGTCGCCGAGCGCCTCGAGGTAGGCGGTGATCGCCTCGACCTCCTCGGCGGGCAGGTCGGGGAAGGCCGGCATCCGCGCGCCGACGTCGGCGCGGGAGCGCGAGGAGGGGTCGGCCAGCACCGCCGCGACGTGCTCGGCGTCGAAGACGACGACCCGACCGTCGTCGAGCTCGCGCTCGGTGCCCCACTGCCCGAGGAAGGTCGGGCCGGTGCGGTCGCTGCCGTCGACGGAGTGGCAGCCGATGCAGCCATGGACGGCGAGGAGCTCCTCGCCGCGCTGCGCGGTCGCGTCGAGCTCGCGCTCTGCGGGCCCGTCGGCCCCACAGCCAGCGAGGGCGAGCGCCCCGGCGAGGAGCAGGGGGCCGAGGGCGCGCGCGGGCCGTGGGCTCATCGGTCGACCTCCGGGGTGGGCCGCATGCCCTCCTCGTCGAGGAGCTCGTCGAAGTCGACGTCGGGTGAGGTTACCTCGTCGGGGCGCTCCTGGCTGGCGGCCCAGCGGAACCACAGCACGGCGATGCGACCCCAGAGGATGAGCCCGGCGACGATCTTCATGATGAGCCCGGCGTTGCGCTGGTCGAGGGTCGGGTCGATCGACCCGACGCGCGGTGCGAGCTCGAAGGTGGCGTACAGCGGGTAGTCCGCGAAGGTGAGGAACGACGCGGGGATCGTCGGCAGCACCGACTGGGCGAAGAGGTAGGCCATCGCCACCGGCGTCGACAACCGCGGGACCTCGGGCAACGGCGAGAGCACCGGCATCCACAGGACGAGCCCGCCGAGCAGCCACGACAGGTCCATGACCATCGCGCCGACCGGGCTGGCCAGCAGCGGGTCGGCGATGGCCGGCGCGTGCGTCGACAGCGCGACGGCGTTGAAGATCACGAGCGCGGGCAGCCCGCGGGCCAGCAGCCGCGCGACGTCGCGCACCCGGCCCTCGGGCAGCAGCCAGCGGGCCAGCCACACCGGGGTGCCCTTGAGCAGCAGCGGCGCGACGACGAGCGTGATGAGGATGAAGCGCAGCATCCCGACGCTGGCGAGGTAGCCCGCGCCGAGGGTGCCGATGGGCCAGTCGACGCTGGCGTGGAAGACGAGCGCGCCGATGACGAAGGCGGTGATCTTGCGGCGGTTGCGACGCCGGCGCTCCTCGCTGGCCACCGGCGGGGCCAGGCGCCGCCACGCCAGCGCATAGGCCCCGAGCAGGCTCAGCGTGAACAGCCACGAGCCGAGGTAGAGACGCGGGGTCCAGTCCCATGCCTGCTCGGTCGCCGCGCACCACCACTCCATGAGGGCCTCGCTCTACGGTCGGGCGGCCGCGGCGCCGTCGACGAGCGCGCGGAGATCGTGGGTGAAGTCGGCCTGGCGGGTGCCCCACGGGTAGGCGTAGTGGGCATGGTCGTCCTCGGGCAGGAAGGCCAGGACCTGCGCGGGATGGCCGACCTCGTAGAAGCCGTCGTCGTCGGGCTCCTCGTGGACCGGCCGCGGCAGGTTGAGGTCGGTCATGACGTCGACGATGTCGTCGAGATCGCCGGTGAGGCCGACGAAGTCGTCGTCGAAGGAGCCCATGAAGGCCTCGAGCGCCTCGGGGGTGTCGCGCGCGGGGTCGGTGGTCACGAAGAGGACGTTGACGCGGTCGGTGACCGTCGAGGGCAGCCGGTCGAAGACCGCCGAGAGATTGGCCATGTGCACCGGGCAGATGTCGGGGCAGCTCGCGTAGCCGAAGAAGACGAGGGTGAGCTCGCCGTCGGTCTCGGCGCGCAGGTCGAAGGGCTCGCCGTGATGGTCGGTGAGCACGACGTCGGGCTTGGCGACCGGCTCCTCGAGGGGCACCCCGAGGATGCCGTCGCTGCCGGCCTCGAGCCCGTCGGCGGCGCCGGTCCCGCAACCCGCGAGCAGGACGACGCCGAGGACGAGCAGCGCGAGGGCGAGGCTCCTAGCCGGCATCGTCGCCGTGCCCCCCGCCGTCGTCGTCCCCGTCGTCGTCGCCGCCGTCCTCGCCGCCGTCCTCGCCGCCGTCCTCGCCGCCGTCGTCGCCGTTCCCGCCGTGGCCGCCGCCGACGGTCGGCACGACCTCGACGTCGACGGTGGCCTCGCCACCCCGGGCGAACTCGAGGGTGAGCTCGTAGCGGTCGCCCTCGGCGAGCTCGGTGGTCAAGCCCATGAGCATGAGGTGCAGCCCGCCACGCTCGAGCACGACCCCTTCGCCGGCGGGGACGTCGATGCCGTCCTCGCGCTCGACCATCCGCGCCGTGCCGTCGTCGCCGACGACCGACTCGTGGAGCTCGACGCGTTCGGCGACGTCGGTGCGCGCGCCGACGAGCGTGTCGCCCTGCGGGCCGGGATCGCCGATCGTGGCGTAGACCGCGGCGACGTCGGGCGCGGCGGGCTCGGGGGTCTGCGCCCCGGTCACCTCCGGGGGCGAGGCCTCGCCGCCGTCGTCGGCGGCGCAGCCCGCGGTGGCGAGGGCAAGCAACACGAGGGCGGCCAGCCGCAAGGCGCTGCGCGTCATGAGGGCACCTCTCCTGCGACGAGGCGGGGCAGGTCGGCGACCCAGCCCTCGCGGCTCGTGCCGAACGGGAAGACGAGGCGGGCGGTGTCGTCGGCGCCGAAGGCGAGCACCTGCGAGGGGTGGGTCACCTCGTAGGAGCCGTCGGGTCGCTGCCCGAAGACCTCTGCGGCGGGCTGGCCGAGCGCGGCGAGCGCGGCGTCGACCTCCTCGGGGCTGCCGGTCAGGCCGGTGAAGCCGTCGTCGAAGGCCGCGAGGTAGCGCGCGAGGCGCTCGGCGTCGTCGCGGGCGGGATCGGCGGTGACGAAGACGACCCGCAGGTCGTCGGTGTCGAGGCCGGCCTCGTCCATCGCCCCGGCGATCTGCGCGAGGTGGGCGGGGCAGATGTCGGGGCAGCTCGTGTAGCCGACGTAGAGCAGCGTCGGCTCCCCGGCGGTGTCCTCGGCGAAGTCGAAGCGCCGCCCGTCGGTGTCGGTGAGGGTGAAGTCGGGCCGCGGGATCGGCTCGCCGAGGACCGCGCCATGGAAGCCCGTGGACTCGGGGTCGGGCAGGGGGTTCTGCAGGAGCTGCGCGCCGGGGTGGTCGGACAGCGCGGCTGCCGAGGGTCCGTCGTCGCCCCCACCGGCCAGCGTCGCGACGAGGACCGCGAGCGCGCCGGCGGCCAGGAGGGCCGCACCGGCGGCCAGCGCCCGTCGTCGCGGCGTCAACGAGCGAATCGGGCCCATGGACCCGAACGGTAGCAGCGCCCCTCGGGGCCGTCAGCCGTCGCGGAGGGCGACACGGCGGGCCACCGGCGTCCCCACGCGGCCCGAGGACGACAGGGCCGCCCCGGCGCGCTTGGTCACGCGCGCCGAGGCGGGCGGGCTCACGCCCGGAACGGCGTGGTGTACGAGGAGAGCGTCTCGATGTAGTTCGCCCGCTCGAAGGCCGCCGGGTCGGCGGTGGCCTCCTGGCTCACGCTGCCCTTGAGCTGGGTGACGCTCTCGTACTCCTCCTCGGCCATCCAGTGCTCGAGCTCGCGCAGGAGCACGCCGACGTGGGCAGCGCCGTGCTTGAGCACCGCCGAGGTCGTCATCGCGACGTCGGCGCCGGCGAGCAGCGCCTTGGCGAGGTCCTCGGAGGTGTGGACGCCGCTCGTCAGGGCGAGCGAGGCCTGGATGCGGCCGTAGAGGATCGCGATCCAGCGCATCGGCAGCCGCATCTCCTCCGAGCTCGACAGCACGAGGTTCGGCGTGACCTCGAGGGTCTCGAGATCGATGTCGGGCTGGTAGAAGCGGTTGAAGAGCACGAGGCCGTCGGCGCCGGCGGCGACGATGCGCTGCATGCTCGCCGGGATCGAGGTGAACTGCGGGCCGACCTTGACCGCGAGCGGCACGGCGATCTCCGGGCGCACCGCGGCGACGAGGTCGGTGTAGCGGGCCTCGACCTCCTCGCTCGTGGCCTCGGCGTCGGCGGCCACGAGGTAGATGTTGAGCTCGATGGCGTCGGCGCCGGCCTCCTCGAGGAGCTTGGCGTAGCGCACCCAGCCGCCCTCGGTCGTGCCGTTGAGGGAGGCGATGACCGGGCAGGACAGCCGCTCCTTCGCGTCGGCGACGAGGTCGAGGTAGCGGTCGGGCCCGGTGTTGTAGTCGCTGAGGTCGGGGAAGAACGACATCGCCTCCCCGAAGCCCTCAGCGCTTTGGGAGAGCATCGCGTCGATCTCGAGCTGCTCGTGGGTGAGCTGCTCCTCGAAGAGGGAGGGCAGCACCACCGCTCCCACGCCGGCGTCGTCGAGCTCGGCGAGCGTGTCGAGCTTGCCGGTCAGCGGTCCGCAGGACGCCACCACCGGCGAGCGCAGTGCCAGCCCGAGGTAGCGCGTCGAGAGGTCCATCACGCCTCCTGTCCCGTCGCAGCGTCGTCTTCCTCGGCGATCTCCTCGGCGAGCTCGGCCGGCATCTTGCGCTTGACCTCGGCCATCTGCTCGTAGAGCCGCCAGCGCTCGTCGATGTTGGCCTGCGCCATCGCCAGCAGCCGATCGGAGGCCTCGGGGTCGGTGCGCTGCAGCATCGCGAAGCGCGCCTCGGAGAGCGCGAAGTCGCGCACCGGCGTCGTCGGGGCCTTGGAGTCGAGCCGCAGCGGGGTCGACTCGGCGTCGTCGTCGGGGTGGTAACGGAACAGCGGCCAGTACCCGCTCGAGACCGCCTCCTTCTGGTGGGTCATCGAGGCGCCCATGTCGATGCCGTGGGCGATGCACGTCGAGTAGGCGATGATGAGCGAGGGTCCCGGCCAGGCCTGCGCCTCGGTGAACGCCCGCACGGTGTGCATGTCGTTCGCGCCGATCGCGACCTGGGCGACGTAGACGTGGCCGTAGGCCATGGCGATCATGCCCATGTCCTTCTTCGGCGTGCCCTTGCCGCTCGTCGCGAACTTCGCCGAGGCCGCCAGCGGCGTGGCCTTCGAGCTCTGCCCGCCGGTGTTGGAGTACACCTCGGTGTCGAGCACGAGGATGTTGACGTCGCGGCCGCTGGCCAGGACGTGGTCGAGGCCGCCGAAGCCGATGTCGTAGGCCCAGCCGTCACCGCCGATGATCCACACCGACTGATCGACGAGGCCGTCGGCGAGCGTGGCCAGCCGCTCGGCGCGCGGGTCGTCGAGGCCGGCGAGGCGGTCCTTGAGCGCCACGACGCGCTCGCGCTGCGCGCTGATCTCGGCGTCGGTGCCCTGCGGGGCCTCGAGCAGCTCGTCGACGGCGTCGTCGCCGAGCTCGCTGGCGAGGCTGCGCAGCAGCGTCTTGGCGGCCTCGGCCTGGGCGTCGATGGCCACCCGCATCCCGAAGCCGAACTCGGCGTTGTCCTCGAACAGCGAGTTCGACCACGCCGGGCCGCGCCCCTCGGCGTTCGTGGCCCACGGCGTCACCGGGAGGTTGCCCCCGTAGATCGACGAGCAGCCGGTGGCGTTGGCCACGACGATGCGGTCGCCGTAGAGCTGGCTCAGGAGCTTGAGGTAGGGCGTCTCGCCGCAGCCCGAGCACGCGGAGCTGAACTCGAAGAGCGGCTCGAGGGCCTGCGAGCCCTTGACCGTGGCGAGCTTGACCTGCTCGCGGTCGATCTCGGGGATGTCGAGGAAGAACTCGAAGGACTCGCGCTCGACCTCGCGGTGCTCGTCGGCGGGCTCCATGTTGATGGCCTTGTGCCCGCTGACCTCCTTCGACTTCGCGGGGCAGACGTCGACGCAGATGTTGCAGCCGGTGCAGTCGTCGGGCGCGACCTGGATCGTGAGCTTGTGCCCACGCAGGTCGCGGGCCTTGTAGTCCTTGGACTTGAACTGCGGCGGTGCGCCCTCGAGCGCGGCGGGGTCGAAGATCTTCATGCGGATCGCCGCGTGGGGGCAGACGATCGCGCACTTGCCGCAGTCGATGCAGAGCTCCTCGTCCCAGATCGGCAGCTCGAGGGCCAGGGAGCGCTTCTCGTACTTCGAGGTCCCCGTCGGGAAGGTCCCGTCGACCGGCAGGGCGCTGACCGGCAGGAGGTTGCCCTCGCCGGCGATGATGCGCCCGAGGACGCGCTGGACGAAGTCCGGCGCGTGGTCGGGCACCGGCGGGAGCCGGCGGTGGTCGCTGCTGACCTCGGCGGGGACCTCGACGCGGTGCAGCGCCTCGAGGGCGGCGTCGACGGCGGCGATGTTGCGCTCGACGACGGTGCGCCCGCGCTTGCCGTAGGTCTCCTCGATGGTGTCCTTGATGCGACGGATCGCATCGTCGACCGGCAGGAGGTCGGCAAGGGCGAAGAAGCAGGGCTGCATCACCGTGTTGATGCGCCCGCCCATCCCGGTGGCGCGGGCCACCGAGACGGCGTCGATGACGTGGACGTCGAGCTCGCGCTCGAGGATCGTCTGCTGGATCTCCTCGGGCAGGTGGTCCCAGACCTCGTCGGGCCCGTACGGGCTGTTGAGGAGGAAGGTCGCACCGTGCTTGGCCTTGGCGAGGACGTCGGTGCGCTCGAGGAAGCCGAACTGGTGGCAGGCCACGAGGTCGGCCTCCTCGATGAGGTAGCTCGAGTCGATGGGCTGCTCGTCGAAGCGCAGGTGGCTGATCGTCACCGCCCCCGCCTTGCGGCTGTCGTACTCGAAGAAGCCCTGGGCCTGCAGGTCGGTGCCCTGCCCGACGATCTTCACCGAGTTCTTGTTCGCCCCGACGGTGCCGTCGCTGCCGAGACCGTAGAAGACCGCGCGGACCTTGACGCCGTCCTGCTCGAGGGTCTCGTCGGGGTCGAGCGAGAGGTGGCTGACGTCGTCGCGGATGCCGACGGTGAAGGGGTTGCGCGGGACGTCGGCGTCGAGCTCGGCGAGGACCCCGCCGACCATCCGCGGGGTGAACTCCTTCGACGACAGCCCGTAGCGCCCGCCGATGACCCGCGGCATCGCGGGGCCGAGGCGCTGGGCGAGGACGTTGACGACGTCGAGGTAGAGCGGCTCGCCGGGCGCGCCGGGCTCCTTCGTGCGGTCGAGGACGGCGACGCCGCGCACGGTGTCGGGCAGCGCGGCGGCCAGCGCCTCGGCGGGGAACGGCCGGTAGAGCCGCACGGTGAGCATGCCGACCTTCTCGCCCCGGGCGTTGAGCGCGTCGACGGCCTCGCGGGCCGCGCCGACGCCCGAGCCCATGAGCACGACGACGCGCTCGGCGTCGGGGGCGCCGTGGTAGTCGACGAGGGAGTAGCGACGCCCGGTGCGCTCGGCGAAGCGGTCCATGACCTCCCCGACGATGCCGGGCAGGGCGTCGTAGAAGGGGTTGCAGGCCTCGCGTGCCTGGAAGAAGACGTCGGGGTTCTGCGCCGAGCCACGCAACACGGGGTCGTCGGGGGTCAGCGCCCGCGAGCGGTGCGCCTCCACGGCCTCCTCGTCGACGACCGCGGCGAGGTCGTCCTCGGAGAGCAGGTCGATGGTGTTGACCTCGTGGGAGGTACGGAAGCCGTCGAAGAAGTGCAGGAACGGCACGCGCGACTCGAGGCTCGCGGCGTGGGCGATGAGCGCGAGGTCCTGGGCCTCCTGCACCGAGGAGGACGCGAGCAGCGCCCAGCCGGTCTGCCGGCAGGCCATGACGTCGGAGTGGTCCCCGAAGATCGACAGCGCGTGGGTCGCCACGGTGCGCGCGGCGACGTGGATGACCGCCGGGGTGAGCTCACCGGCGATCTTGTACATGTTCGGGATCTTGAGCAGCAGGCCCTGACTCGCGGTGAACGACACCCCCAGCGCGCCCTTCTGCACCGCGCCATGCAGGGCGCCGGCCGCGCCGCCCTCCGACTGCATCTCGACGACGTCGGGCACCGCCCCCCAGAGGTTGGGCCGGCCCTGGGCCATCCAGGCGTCGCAGAGCTCGCCCATCGGCGAGGACGGCGTGATCGGGTAGATCGCCGCGACCTCGGAGAGGGCGTAGGCGACGCGCGCGGCGGCCTCGTTGCCGTCGATCGTCGCTCGAGTGGTCGTCGTTGTCGGCGCCGCCATCGCTGACCTCCGGAGACAGTGGGCGCTGCGCACGCGGTCACAACGCCGCAGCAGGGTGGCAAGCGCAACGTAGGCGCGCCGCCACCATGACGATCATGCCGATGGTCCTGCGGCTGCGGGGACGATCGTCGGCGCTGCGCGCGGCCCTATCGACCGAGCGCGTCGGCGGCCAGGCCCATGAGGAGGGCCTCGACGGCCAGGCGTGGCTGGGCGTTGGCGGCCAGCGCCTCGCGGGTGGCGAGGATCGCGTCGAGCCCGGCCAGCAGGGCCGACGGGCCGATCGCACCGGCGTCGGCGGCCAGGCCCTCGGGGTCATCGGCGTGGACCGCCACGGCGGGATCCCCACCGGTGGCCACGAGCAGGACGTCGCGGTACCACGACGCGAGGTCGTCGAGCGCGGCCTGCACGACCGCGGTCCGCGCGTCGCGCTTGCGACGGGTCTCGGCGCTGTCGAGCTCGGCAGCCAGCTCGCGCGGCAGGGTCCCGCCGTGGACCTCCTTGAGCTCCCGGCGCTGCTCGGTGAGCTCGCTGACCGCGGCCTTCGCGCGGGCCTCGGCGCGCTGCTCGACGGCGAAGGCCGCCTCGAGGGCCACCGCCTGGGTCTCGGCGCGCATCCGCCGTGGCACGGCGCGGTGCGCGCGCAGCGCGGCGAGCCCGCCCTCGGCGAGCTCGGCGAGGCGGGCCGGCGAGCCCATGCAGGCCCGCACCGCCAGCGCCCGGTCCTCCTCGCTGTCGAAGCCGAGCCCGGCGGCGAGGTCGGCGAGGGTCGCGGCGTCGAGCGCGGCGAAGCGCAGCGGCCGGCAGCGCGAGAGGATCGTCTCGGGCAGGGCGTCGGGGTCGGCGAGGTCGAGCAGCCAGACGGTCCGGGGCGGCGGCTCCTCGAGGCCCTTGAGGAAGGCGTTGGCCGCGGCGAGGTTCATGCGGTCGGCCAGCCGCACGTGGAGGACCTTCCAGCCGCCCTCCCCCGCCGACAGCGAGGCCGCGGGCAGCCAGCGGGTGCGGACGTCCTCGACGCGGTGCATCGCGCCCGTCGGCGCGAAGGCCTGCAGGGCCGGGTGGGTGCCCGCCAGCGCCCGCGCGCAGGGGCCGCAGGCCCCACAGCCGGTGGGCTCGTGCGGGCAGACGAGCGCTGCGGTCAACGACCGGGCGGCGTGCTCCTGGCCCACGCCCTCGGGTCCGGTGAAGGCCCACGCGTGGCCGAGCTCACCGGTGGCCACCGCGCGGCGCAGGACCTCGACGGCGCGCGATTGGCCGGGGATGTCCCAGATGGCGCGCGTTGGGGCCTCGGAGGCGGGCGCGCTCATCGCCGGCGTCCCTCCGAGAGCTCGTCGCCCGAGGGGCTCGCGGGAGTGGCGTCCCCCTCGGGGCCTGCCGGCTGCCCGTCGGCGCGCTGCCCCTCGGGGCCCGCCGGCTGCCCGTCGGCGCGCTGCCCCTCGGGGGGGCCTGCTGGCCCCCCGCCGGCGCGCTGCCCCTCCGGGCCTGCCGGCCCCCCGCCGGCGGGCAGGGGCAGCCACGGGTGCAGGCCGACGCGGACCTGGCGGGCGACCTCGTCGGGGGCACCGGAGGCGTCGAGGACGACGAAGCGGCGCCGGTGGAGCTTGGCGAGGCGGAGGAACCCCCGCGCGACCTCGCGGTGGAAGGCGAGGTCCTCGCGCTCAAGCCGGTCGCCGCCGGGCGCCCCACCGGCCTCCTGCCCACCGAGCCCGGCGGCCTCCTGTCCCCCGGGCGCAGGGGCGTCCCGCTCGACCCGCGCGGGGGCCTGCTCACCGGCGTGCGCGTCGTCGGTGCGCCCGCGCGCGCGGCGCAGGCCCTCGTCGACGTCGAGGGTGAGCAGGACCACGGCGTCGGGCAGCAGGTCTTCGATGGCCCAGCGGTTGATCTCGCCGACGTCGTCCTCGCCGAGGCCGCGCGCCATGCCCTGGTAGACGAGCGAGCTGTCGAGGAAGCGGTCGGAGATGACGACCTTGCCCTGCTCGAGCGCGGGGCGGATGACCTCGGCGACGTGCTCGGCGCGCGCGGCGGCGTAGAGCAGCGCCTCGGTGCGCGGGTCCATCGGCCCGCCGTCGGGGTCGAGGAGCACCTCCCTGATGCGCTCGGCGACCGGGGGGCCCCCGGGCTCGCGGGTGACGACGACGTCGTAGCCCTCCTCGCGCAGCGTGGCCGCGAGCGCGCCGACCTGCGTCGACTTGCCGGTCCCCTCTCCACCCTCGAAGGCGATGAAGCGCCCCGTCGTCGACAGCGGCGCCCCCCGCAGCAGCCGCACCGGCCGGTCCTCGTCGCCGCCGACCCGCCACAGCGCGCGCCCGGAGACGAACGCGGCGAGGAAGGCCACGAGCCCGGCGAGGATGATGGTGATCCGCACCCCCGACATCGTGACGATGCCTCCGCCGACGATGAGCGTGCCCTGCCCGATCGCCCCGGCCACGAAGGGCGCGAGCCCGAGCGAGGCGAACATCGCCACCCGGGTCGAGGTGTAGAAGGCCGCGAAGGTCTTGCCCCGGATGTCGTCGCGGGTGTGCTGCTGCAGCAGCGTGTAGCCGATGACGAAGCTGAAGCCGGCGGCAAAGCCCAGGGCGGCGCCGCCGGCGAGGACCGAGAGGTAGGACTGCAGCACGCCGATGAGCACGGCCAGCGCCGCGGTCGAGGCCAGCCCCAAGGCGAAGGCGCGCTCGCTGCGCACCCGCCGCGTGACGAACGGGGAGGCCGCCAGCCCCGCGACGAGACCGCTGCCGACGGCGGTCATGAGCGTGAACCAGTCGGTCTCGGGGCGGCCGAGCGTCTGGCTGACGAACGCCGGCCCGAGGGTGATGACCGCACCGGCACCGAAGAACACGCCGACGACGCCGGTGATGAGCGCGCGGATGACCGGCAGGTCGCGGATGAAGCGCAGCCCCTCGCGGAACTCGGCGATGACGCCCACGCTCTCGTCGCGGGAGGCCTGCGGCCGGCGCACCGCCGTGGTCAGGCGCAGGCGGCTGAGCAGCCCCGCGGCGATGAGGAACGTCATGGCGTTGACGAGCAGGGCCGCCACCGTCGGCTCGACGGTGGCCAGGCCGAGCCCCTCGAGCGCGCCGGCGAAGAGGACCATGACCGTGCCGACGAACGCGCCGAAGGGCAGGGTGCCGTAGGTGACGAGGAGGTTGAGCTGGTTGGCCTGCGGCAGGTAGCGGCGGTCGACGAGGTTGGGCAGCAGCGCGTCCTTGGCCGAGAGGAACAGCAGCGAGAACGTCTCGACGGCGAAGGTCAGCGCGAAGAGGGCGATGAGGTCGCCGGAGAAGGCGATGACCACGAAGAGCCCGCCGCGCAGGAGGTTGGTGGCCACGAGCAGGCGCTTGCGGTCGTAGCGGTCGGCGAGCACCCCGGCGACCGGGCCCATGATCAGGCTCGGCAGCAGGCGCGCCATCATGATCCCGCCGAGGGCGAAGAGCTGGAGGCGGGCCTGGGCGGCGTCGGCGGAGAGGCTGGCCACGAGCGCCTGCAGCGCCACGAGGCCGATCCAGTCGCCGAGCCCCGACGACAGCGCCGCGAAGAACCACAGGCGGTAGTTGCGGTCGCGCAGCAAGGCCCGGTAGGCGCTGCGCGCGCCGACCGCGCTCTCCCGTCCCCTCCTCGCGCTGGCGATCGCTACGGCCCCTTCGCTCGCCTCGCCCCGGCCCTGGCGCGGCCGGCGCCCCGACCGCAGCGTAGTCGCCTGAGGGCGCGGTGGCCCGGGCGGCCGCGGGGCGACCGCCCGCGGCGTCCCTAGCGCCGCGCGGCGCTGCGCCGACCCGGGACGAACTCCTCGGGCTGCACGCGCTCGGGGTCGGGGTCGACCTCGACCTTCTCCCCGCAGTGCGCGCACGTCGCGGTGGGCACCTTGGCGTTCTTGCGCGGGGGCTTGAGCGGGCCGCCGCAGGCGGGGCAGGGCCGGGCCAGCGGCTGGGTCCACAGCGCGAACGAGCACTCGGGGTAGCGGTTGCAGCCGTAGAAGGGCTTGCCGTAGCGGCTCATGCGCTGGACGAGGTGGCCCTCACCGCAGGCGGGGCAGGCGAAGCCGATGCGCTGCTCGACGTTGACGATGCCCTTGCAGGACGGGTAGTCCTGACAGCCGTAGAACGGCCCGAAGCGGCCCTGCCGACGGATCATGCCCTTGCCGCACTCAGGGCAGGGCACGTCGTCGTCGGGCTCGAGCTCCTCGACGGTGGTGACGTTGCCGTGCTCGTCGAGCGGCAGCGTGCCCTTGCAGTCGGGCCAGCGCTCGCACGAGGCGAACCACTGGCGCGACTTGCCGCTGAAGACCTTCTCCATGCCCGCGCCGCACTCGGGGCAGGCCACGCCCTCGATGGGGATGCGGGGCCGCTCGGGCTTGCGCTCGGCGATCCAGTTGTCGACCTCGTCGAGGAAGCCGGCCACCATCGGCTCCCAGCGCTGGGAGCCCGCGGCGACCTCGTCGAGCTCGGCCTCCATGCGCGCGGTGAAGGACACGTCGACGACCTCGGCGAAATGCTGCTTCAAGTAGGCGGTGACGACCTCGCCGAGCGGGGTGGGGAAGAAGCGCCGGGACTCGAGGCGGACGTACTCGCGCTGGACGAGCACGGCGATGATCGACGCGTAGGTCGAGGGCCGGCCGATGCCCTGCTCCTCGAGGACCTCGATGAGGCGCCGCTCGGTGTAGCGCGGCGGCGGGGAGGTCTCGTGGCCCTCGCGGCGCGCCTCGACGAGGGCGAGGGCCTCACCCTCGGTGAGGTCGGGCAGCTGCCCGTCGGCGTCGGGGTCGTCCTCGTCGCGGTAGACCTTGAGGAAGCCGTCGAACTTCAGCACCTGCCCCGTCGCGCGGTAGACCGGGCCCTGCCCGTCGGCGGCGTCGGGGTCGACGACGTCGGCGCGGAGGTTGTCGAAGACCGCGGGCGCCATCTGCGTGGCCATCGTGCGCTTCCAGATGAGCTCGTAGAGCGCGCGCTGGTCGGCGTCGAGGCGGCCGGCGAGGTCGGCCGGGGCGCGGGCCACGCTCGTCGGGCGGATCGCCTCGTGGGCCTCCTGGGCGCCCTTGGCCTGGCGGGTGAAGCGCCGCGGTCCGTCGGTGGCGTAGCGGGCGCCGTAGCGCCGGCGGACCTCCTCGCCGATCTCCCCGAGCGCCGAGGCCGAGAGGTTGACCGAGTCGGTGCGCATGTAGGTGATGAGCCCGACGGTCTCGTCGCCGATGTTGATGCCCTCGTAGAGCTGCTGGGCCACGCGCATCGTCTTGGCCGCGGTGAAGCCCAGCGCGCTCGACGCCGCGCCCTGCAGCGTCGAGGTGATGAACGGCGCCTTGGGGTTGCGGGTGGTCTCGCGGCGGGTGACGTCGCGCACCTGCCAGCGCGCCGCCGCGCGGGTGCGCGCGAGGACCTCCTCGGCGTCCTCCTCGCTGCCGAGCACGACGACGCGGTCGCCGTTGCCCTTCTCGGCGCGCTCGTCACGGGTCTTGGGGTCGACGACGCGACGGCCGTCGAGGGTGTGCAGCCGCGCGGTGACCGTGCCGCCGTCGGCGAAGTCGGCCTCGACGGTCCAGTACGACTCCGGCGTGAAGGCGCGGATCTCCTCCTCACGGTCGACGATGAGCCGCAGCGCGACCGACTGGACGCGCCCAGCGGAGATGCCGCGGGCGACGTTGCGCCACAGCGTCGGCGAGAGGCGGTAGCCCACGATGCGGTCGACCGCCCGGCGGGCCTGCTGGGCGTCGACGAGGGAGCCGTCGATGCGGCGGGGCTCCTCGAAGGCCGCGAGGATCGCGTCGCGGGTGATCTCGGAGAACACCACGCGGTTGGCCTCGTCGACGTCGACGCCGGCGAGCTCGGCGACGTGCCAGGCGATCGCCTCGCCCTCGCGGTCGAGGTCGGTGGCGAGGTAGACCTGCTCGGCCTCCTTGACGGCCTTCTTGATCTGTCGGACGTGCTTCTCCGCGGCCGCCGGCACCTCGTAGCGCAGGACGACGTCACCGCCGTCGACGTCGACGGCGAAGTCCGAGCGCGGCAGGTCGCGCACGTGCCCGTAGGAGGCGAGCACCCGGAAGTCCGACCCGAGGTACTTCTCGATGGTCTTCGCCTTGGCGGGCGACTCGACGATCACGACGTTCTTCGCCACCGGTGGCGTCCCTTCGTCTGGCGTGCGATCCCCCACAACTACTGCCCGAGGTGGTCCCGCGGCAACCTGCCCCCCGCCGCGGGGCTCAGCCCAGGGTCCGGCGAGGCTCCTCGAAGAGCACCGGGCGGAAGAGCTCGTCGTGGCGGGCCAGGGCGTAGCGATCGGTCATGCCGGCGATGTAGTCGACGACCTGGCGCAGCGTGTCGGCCCCGTCGTCACGGTAGCTCGCCGGCACCTCCTCGGGGTGGCGCACGTGGTAGTCGACGAGCGCGTGGAGGACCTGACGGGCCGCCGCGGCGCGCGACTCGTTGCTGGGCGAGCGGTAGACGCGCTCGAACATGAACGATCGCAGCTCGGCCATGACCTCGCCGAGCGCCGGGTCGAGCTCGACGGCGCCGACCGCGGCGGAGCGCTCGACGACGCCCCGCACGAAGGCGTCGATCCACGACCGCCCCGGCTCGCCGAGCGTCGAGCGCACACCGGCGGGCAGCGACGCCGTCGTGACCATCCCGGCGCGGGCCGCGTCGAGGGCGTCGTGGGTGAGGTAGGCGATGCGGTCGGCGTAGCGCACGACCAGCCCCTCCGGAGTGGCCGGCGGGGGCTCGATGCGCCAGGTGTGCGCGCGGATGCCGTCGCGCACCTCCCAGGTGAGGTTGCGGTCCTCGAGGACCTCGTAGATCCGCACGCCCTGCGCGCCGTGGTACCAGCCCTCGGGGACGACCTCGTCGAGGACGTCCTCGCCGGCGTGGCCGAAGGGCGTGTGCCCGACGTCGTGACCGAGGGCGATGGCCTCGGCCAGCGGCTCGTTGAGGGCGAGCGCCGCGGCGATGGCCCGCGCGATCTGGGTGACCTGCAGGGCGTGGGTCAGCCGCGTGACGTAGTGGTCGCCCTCGGGGTTGATGAAGACCTGCGTCTTGTGCTTGAGCCGCCGGAAGGCCTTCGAGTGCAGGATCCGGTCGCGGTCGCGCTCGAAGGGCGTGCGCAGCGCGTCGTCGGGCTCGGGGCGGGCCCGCCCGCGCGAGGCCACCGCGCGGGTGGCGGCGGGGCTGAGCCGCTCCTCCTCGGCGAGGCGGTCGGCGAGGCGGCGGGTGCGCAGCGGGGCGTCGTCGGCAGGCATCGCCGCCAGCGTAGACCCGACCGGCCGACGACCGGCCGGGCCGCGACGCCCGCCTGGGGACGGGACTGCCGCGCCGCCGGTTGGGGCCTCGGGGGCGGCCGAGCGGGTCGCGCCCGCCAAGCAGCCAGCGCAGCCGGGCCTGCGCCGCCGCCGGCCGGGGCCTCGGCGGCGGGGCTAGGCGCCCGCGCCGCGGTCGGAGGCGCCCTCCTCGGCGCCCGCGCCGCGGTCGGAGACGCCCTCCTCGGCGCCCTCGTCGGCGGGCCCGGCGGGACCCGGCCGCCGGCGCCGGCCCCGGGCCAGGCGCACGAGGAGCAGGACGACGAGGACGATGACGAGCGCGGACAGCAGCAGCGGCGCCCCGCCGACGGTGACGACGAGCAGCAGCCCGGCGACGTCGACGAACGCCTCGCGGGCCTGGTCCCAGTAGCCCCGCAGGCCCGCGGGCACCGGCTCGTCGAGGTCGGCGCGCTCGTCGACGAGCTCGATGCGCAGCGTCGAGGAGGACGTGCGCCGCTCGAGCGCGTCGAGCCGGCCCTGGACCTGCTCGCGTCGCTGCTGGACGTCCTCGAGATGACGGGAGACGGCCAGGGCGTCCTCGACGGTCTCGGCCTCGTCGAAGAGGTCGAGGTAGAACTCCTCCTGGCGGTTGAGGTGGCGCAGGCGGCTCTCGAGGTCGACGTAGGCGGTGGTGACGTCCTGGGTGGTGATCCGCCGGCGCTCGACCTCGCCGATGGCGGCTGCCTCGTCGACGAGCTCGTCGAAGCGGTCCACGGGCACCTCGACGGTGACCGTCCCGCGGGTCAGCTCCTCCTGGGTCCTGGACTCGACGTCGACGATGACCCCGCCGAGGCCCTCGGCGATCGAGGCCACCTCGTCGTAGGCGGCGTCGAAGTCGCCGCCGTAGCGCACCGTGAGCGTGCCCTCCCGCACGACCCGGCGCGACAGCTCGGCGTCGCCGAGGTCACCGCGGTCGACGGTGCCGCCCTCGGGGTCGGCCTCCTGCGGCGCCTCGCCGTCGGGGGCCTCGGCATCGGGGGCCTCGGCGTCGGGGCCCCCGGCGTCGGGGGGCTCGGCGTCGGGGCCCCCGGCATCGGGGGGCTCGGGCGCCGGGGCGGGCTCGGCGACGCTCTCGTCGGCAGCGTCGTCACCGGGCAGCCCCGGCTCGCCCTCGCACGCCGCGAGCGCGAGCAGCGCCGCGAGCGCGACGACGAGCGCGACGGGCGTGCGCGATGCGCGCGCACCGTCGGTCCGGTGCGCGGCACCGCGGGCGGGTGTGCGCTGCCGCTGGTGTCCTTGCATGGCCGCTCCCTTCGCCACCGACCGCCCCGGGCGGGGTGTCGCCTCACCGCATCCGACGTCCGAGGCGGCCGTCGGGTTGCCCCGCCACCCGGTTGGCCCGCCACGCGGTTGGCCCGCCACGCGGTTGGCCCGCCACGCGGTTGGCCCGACGGCAGGGCCCTGCCTATACTCCGCGCTGATCGCCTCCCCACTGCGTGGCGCTCGACGCGCGCTCGCGGAGCACCGAGCACCGCACTGGGGTCCGGGGAGCCACCAACCACGGAGCCCGTCCTGCGACGGTGCCCCCACAGTCACGGAGCCCAAGATCA
Organism: Egibacteraceae bacterium; assembly: GCA_046498405.1. Taxonomy (GTDB): domain Bacteria; phylum Actinomycetota; class Nitriliruptoria; order Euzebyales; family Egibacteraceae; genus T1Sed10-49. The sequence goes on along the minus strand of JAWOAS010000206.1, from coordinate 6,247 downwards.
TGGATGGATTCGTCGACGGCACGGTCATCGCGCTGCTCAGCGCCCTCGCGGCGGTTGCCGGCCTCGTCCTCGCCGCGTACTTCTTCGGCGTCGTCAAGAAGGCCGACCCCGGCAGCGACCGCATGGTCGAGCTCATGGGCGCGATCCAGGACGGCGCACGCGCGTTCTTGCGCCGCGAGTACACCTGGATCGCGGTGTTCGTCATCGCGCTCACCGTGCTCATCTTCGCCCTGCTCGACTACGGCCGGCCGTGGGGCGCGATCGCCTACGTCCTCGGGGCGGTCTTCAGCGGGCTCGCGGGCTTCATCGGCATGACCGTGGCCACGATGGCCAATGCCCGCACCGCCGAGGCGGCCAAGACCGGACCCCAGCTCGCGCTGCCGCTCGCCTTCCGCGGCGGGGCGGTCATGGGCTTCACCGTCGCGGGCCTGTCCCTGCTCGGCCTCGCGCTGTCCTACCTCTTCTTCGTCGAGATCCTCGCCGTCGACGACGCCTTCCAGGTCGTCACCGCCTACTCCCTCGGCGCCTCCTCGATCGCGCTGTTCGCCCGTATCGGCGGCGGGATCTACACCAAGGCCGCCGACGTCGGCGCCGACCTCGTCGGCAAGGTCGAGGCGGGCATCCCCGAGGACGACCCGCGCAACCCCGCGACGATCGCCGACAACGTCGGCGACAACGTCGGCGACGTCGCCGGGATGGGCGCCGACCTCTTCGAGTCCTACGCCGGGTCGATCATCGCCCCGATCGCCCTCGCCGGCTTCGCCTTCGCCGGGCTCGAGTTCCAGGAGCCCGCCCTGCTCTACCCGCTGGCGATCGCCGCGTTCGGGATGCTCGCGGCGATCGTCGGCGCGTTCACCGTCAAGGCCGCCCCCGGCGCGAGCGGCCACGCGCTGGCCAAGGCCCTGCACCGTGGCACGAACACCGCGGCGGTCCTCACGATCGTCCTGGCCTTCGCGCTCGGGTTCGTCTTCTTCGACGGCGTCGAGGGCGTCGACCAGTGGTGGGTCTTCCCCGTGGCGGTCGTCGCCGGCCTCTTCGTCGGCATCGGCATCGGCCGGCTCTCGGAGTACTACACGAGCGACCACTACCAGCCGACCCGCCGCATCGCCGAGTCGAGCCAGACCGGCGCCGCGACGAACATCCTCGGGGGGATCGCCACCGGCATGCTCTCGGTGGCCGGCTCGGTGCTGCTCGTCGTCGTCGCGATCGGCGTGGCCTACGCCGCCACGGAGTTCGGCGCGCCGGGCATCGACAACTCGGGGATCTACGGCGTGGCGATCGCCGCGATCGGCATGCTCGCCACCCTCGGCGTCGTCGTCTCCACCGACGCCTACGGCCCCATCGCCGACAACGCCGGCGGGATCGCCGAGATGGCCCACCTCGACCCCTCGGTGCGCGAGGTCACCGACGAGCTCGACGCGCTCGGCAACACCACCGCGGCGGTGGCCAAGGGCTTCGCGATCGGCTCGGCGGTCATCACCGCACTCGCGCTGTTCACCGCCTTCCAGCAGGCCATCGTGGCCTCCGGCGGGGAGATCCTCCTCGACATCTCCGCCGTCGACGTCTTCCTCGGCCTCTTCGTCGGCGCGATGCTGCCGTTCGTCTTCGCCTCCCTGACGATGAACGCCGTCGGTCGTGCCGCCAACGAGATGATCGAGGAGGTCCGCCGGCAGTTCGCGGCGATCCCCGGCCTGCGCGAGGGCAAGGAGGGCGTCAAGCCCGAGTACGCCAAGTGCGTCGACATCTCGACGAAGAGCGCGCTCAAGGAGATGGTCCTGCCGGGCTCGCTGGCGGTGCTCGTGCCCCTGGCCGTGGGCTTCCTCAGCGTCAACGCCCTCGGCGGCCTGCTCGCCGGCGTCCTCGTCACCGGCTTCGCCATCGCGATCTTCATGGCCAACGCCGGCGGCGCCTGGGACAACGCCAAGAAGTACATCGAGGCCGGCAACTACGGCGGCAAGGGCTCGGACCCCCACAAGGCCGCGGTCGTCGGCGACACCGTCGGGGACCCGTTCAAGGACACGAGCGGGCCGGCGATGAACATCCTCATCAAGGTCATGACGATCGTCTCGCTGATCTTCGCCTCGGCGTTCGTCGACCTCGGCCTGTTCGGTTAGCCGCGGCCGCGTCCTGGCGTCCGCCGAGCGCGGGCGTCAGGGCCGCAGCCGCCCCGTCAGGGCAGCAGCCGCCCCCAGCCGTAGAGCCAGCGCACCCCGGCGCGTCGGGCCGGGTCGGCCCGGCGCTCGACCTCGACCTCCCGGTAGCCCTGATCGAGCAGGAGGGCCTTGAGCTCCTCCTCGAGCACCCGGGTGACGTGGACCTCGCCGACGGGTGGGTCCTCGAGCGGGTCGAGGTCGCCCTGGCCCTCGGGGAAGGACACGAAGATCGGCCCGCGCGCGTGGACCCGGCGCAGCTCGCCGAGCGCGGCGCGCATCTCCCCGCGCGGCAGGTGCTGCAGCGCCGCAGGCGCCCAGACGCCGCCGAACGTCGCGTCGGCGAAGGGCAGGCGCCGGAAGTCCCACACCGCGAGCGGCTTGCGCGGGTGCAGGGTCGCGGCGATCGCCATCGCCTGCGGCGCGCGGTCGCCGGCGACGACGACGAGCCCGGCGTCGCGCAGCGGGCGCACGTCGAGGGCAGGGCCGGCGGCGGCGTCGAGGACGGTGGCCCCGCGCCCGGCCAGCCGGCTGAAGGCGCGGACCGCGTCGAGGGGGCGCTGGCGCCACCAGCGCTGCTGGTAGGCCTCCGCTGCGGCGTCGTAGGCCTCGATGCTCCGTCTCGTGCGAGGGTCCACCACGGCTCCCGAGTCGCTCACCGGCGGCCGGGTCGCTCGCCGGCGGCCGGATCGTAGCGTCGACGCCACGGGGGCCGCGCCGGCTCCCCGGCTCACCGCGGGGCGAGGCCTCGAGCCCCCCGGGGGCGGCCGGTGGGCAAGGCTCAGGCCGACAGGCCGCGCCGGCCGATGCTGACCCCGAAGGTCATATGCACCTCGGTGCCCTCGCCCCGGCTGAACGCGACGTCGTCGGCGAGGCCGCGGATGAGGGTGACGCCGAGGCCGTTCTCCTGGGTCCAGTCGCGGCTGGCGGCGTGCTCGGGCGGTGGGGGCTCGAAGCCGGGCCCGGCGTCCTGGATGGTGACCTCGAAGCGGCCGTCGGAGGCGCCGAACGCGAGCACGACCGGGGTGGCGACGTCGACGCGCTGGTGGGCGAGGATCGCGTTGGTCGTCGCCTCCGAGACGGCGATCTTGAGATCCTCGATCCGCCCGTCGTCCATGCCGCTCTGCCGCGCCGCCGACGTCACGACGAGGCGCGCGAGCCCGACGTGGGCGACATCGGGTGGCAGGTGGAGCTCGACGTCGTCCATCACTCGTCGTGCTGCAGGGCCTCGTCGAGGCTGTCGTAGATCGGGAACACCTTCGTCAAGCCAGTGATCCGGAAGATCTTGAGGATGCGCTCCTGGTCGCAGACGAGCGCGAGGCTGCCCTCGTTGGCGCGGACGCGCTTGAGCCCGCCGACGAGCACGCCGAGCCCGGTGGAGTCGAGGAACTCGACCTTCGTCATGTCGATGACGAGGTGGTGGTGCCCGTCACCGACGAGCTCGACGAGCTTCTCCCGCAACTTCGGCGCCGTGTAGACGTCGACTTCGCCGCCGACGTCGAGGATCGTGCGATCCCCTTCGCTGCGATGCTCGAGCGTGAGCTCCACGGTGCCTCCTTGCTGCCATCCTCGGTCGTGGCTCGACGGGCGGTGGCCACGCCACGCACCTCCGCGGGATGTGCCCTGCGCACCGGGCGGTGAAACCTTCTCTGGCTGCGACCGCTAGCCTGACGGGGCGATGCCACCCCCCGCCGATGCGCGCGCTCAGGGCCCCTGGTCACGCCCGACCGACGTGCCACGGCGTCGCGCGCGGTGAGGCCGGGCACCGAGGCGCTCGAGGCCCTCGCCGCTGAGCTCACCACGCGCGACGGGGGCAAGCGCGCGCATCCCCGTCTCGCTCACCTCCACCGGCTGCCGGCCCGTCCCGCCCGCACCGAGCCCCTGCCGGCGGACCTGCCGTCGGCGCTCGTCGACCGGCTCTGCCGCGCCGGGGTCACGCGCCTCTACCGCCACCAGGCCGACGCCCGCGACCTGCTCGCCGAGGGACGTCACGTCGTCGTGGCCACCGGCACCGCCAGCGGCAAGAGCCTGTGCTACCAGCTGCCGCTGCTCGAGCAGGCCCTCGCCGACGACCGCAGCACGACCCTCTACCTCGCCCCGACCAAGGCCCTGGCACGCGACCAGCTGCGGGCGCTGCGTGCGCTCGGCCTGCCGCAGGTCCGCGCCGCGGCCTACGACGGCGACACCGAGCGGGCCGAGCGCGAGGCAATCCGGCGGACGGCCAACGTCGTGCTCACCAACCCCGACATGCTCCATGCCGGCATCCTGCCCAACCACCGCCGCTGGGCCGACTTCCTCCACCGCCTCGGCCTCGTCGTCGTCGACGAGTGCCACGTCGCCCGCGGCATCTTCGGCGCCCACGTCGCTGCGGTGCTGCGGCGCCTGCGCCGCCTCGCGACCTTCTACGCCGCCGCGCCCTCCTTCGTCCTCACGAGCGCGACGATCGCCAACCCCGCCGAGCATGCCGCGGCGCTGTCCGGCCTCGAGGTCACCGCGGTTGCCGAGGACGGCTCCCCACGCCCGCCGATGACGATCGGGCTGTGGGAGCCGCCGATCACCGACGCCGAGGCCGGCACCCGTCGCTCGGCGCTGGCCGAGGGCGCCGACGTCCTCGCCGGGCTCGCCGCGCAGGGCCCGCAGACGCTGGCCTTCGTGCGCTCTCGCAAGGCCGCCGAGGTCGTCGCCGCGGTGGCCCGCGACCGCCTCGGCGACCCCGCCGCGGTGCGGGCCTACCGCGCGGGGCTGCGCGGCGAGGAGCGCCGCGCGGTCGAGGCCGGCCTCGCCGACGGGACGCTGCGGGCGGTGGCCACCACCGACGCCCTCGAGCTCGGCGTCGACGTCGGCTCGCTCGACGCCGTCGTCCTGCTCGGCTGGCCGGGCACCGTCGCGTCGCTGTGGCAGCGCGCCGGCCGCGCGGGACGCCGCGGGCGGGAGGCCACCGTCGTCTTCGTCGCCGACGACGACCCCCTCGACCACTACCTCCTCACCCACCCCGACGAGCTGCTCGGCCGGCCGCTCGAGGCGGCCACCGTCGACGTCACCAACCCCTACGTCGCCGCGCCGCACCTGCGCTGCGCCGCCGCGGAGCTGCCGATCGACGACGGCGAGGAGGTCCTCGGCGCCGGCGACGCTGCCCTGCTCGACGCCGAGGAGGCCGCCGGCCGGCTCCGGCGCCGCGGCCGTCGCCGCTACCACGCCGGCCGCGGCTCACCGGCCCGCGACGTCGCGCTACGCAGCGCCGGCGGCGAGCCCGTGGCCATCGTCGAGGAGGCCACCGGCGTGCTCGTCGGCGAGGTCGACGAGGACCGGGCCCCCCGCACCGTCCACCCCGGCGCGATCTACCTCCACCAGGGCGAGACCTACGAGGTCGCGAGCCTCGATCTCGAGCGCAGCGTCGCCCTCGTGTCCCCCACGTCCGCCCCGATCACGACGACCCCGCGCAGCGACACCGACATCACCGTGACGACCGAGGAGGAGGGCGTGGCCTGGGGCCGCTGCCGGCTGGCCGTCGGCCACGTCGAGGTCGCGTCGCAGGTGCTCGGCTACGAGCGGCGGCGGCTTCCCGGCGGGGAGTCCCTCGGCGTCGTCGACCTCGACCTGCCACGCCGCCTGCTCGACACCCGCGCGGTGTGGATCGCCATCGCCGAGGAGGTCCTCGAGGCCGCGGGCTTGGCCCGTCACGAGGTCGCCGGCGCCGCGCACGCCGCCGAGCACGCCGCGATCGGACTGCTGCCGCTCGTGGCGATGTGCGACCGCGGCGACATCGGCGGGCTGTCGACGCCGTGGCACCCCGACACCGCCGCGGCGACGATCTTCCTCTACGACGGCCATCCCGGCGGCGCCGGGGTCGCCGAGCGCGCCTACGCCGCCGCGGTGCGCCACCTCGCCGCCACGCGCGATGCCGTCGCGGCCTGTCCCTGCGCGACCGGCTGTCCCTCGTGCGTGCAGTCGCCCAAGTGCGGCAACGGCAACGAGCCGCTCGACAAGGCCGGCGCGGTCGCGCTGCTCTCGGCGGTGCTCGCCGAGGGCGGGCACGATGAGGCGTGACCCCGGCCCCGGGCGGGCACCACGGCGACCGTCGATCCGGTGCCGGGCCG